>NZ_AP021903.1:2370000-2670000 GCF_018326005.1 Pseudomonas sp. Seg1 | reverse complement strand
TGCGTCACGACAACACGCTGTTCGGTCTGGACACGACGTGGTCCGGTGGCTTCGAGTACAAGGTCAATCAGACCACCAACTCGCCGCTCAACATCAAAGGCGCGAGCACGGTGGACCCGAACAGCTATCGGCCCGGGCATTTCTACGATATTCCCGGCACCAATCCCAAGCTGATCAGCGACAAGACCAACGAGGTCACCACCAAAGCGCTGTTTGTGGAAAACCGCCTGGCGCTGACCGACAAACTGTCGCTGCTCACCGGCCTGCGTTATGACGATATCGACCTCGATGTGACCAACCACCGCACCGTCACCGCGACCAATCCAAAGCATCTCAAACGTAGCTGGGAACCGCTGACCGGTCGTGCCGGGTTGACCTATCAGTTCATCCCGTCGGCCAATGTCTACGTGCAGTACAGCACTGCGGCGGAGCAACCGAACGGCACGCAAGACTTCGACGTCTCGACCGGCAAACAATGGGAAATCGGCAGCAAGTTCGACTATCTGAACGGACGCGGCTCGGCCACGGTGGCGGCCTACACCATCGAACGAAAGGACTTCGCCGTTACCGATCCGCTGGACCCGACCAGCAGCATTCCGGTCGGCCAGCAGACGTCAAAAGGCATCGAGATTGCCAGCTCATTGCGGATCACCGACAAACTGCTCGCCGAGGGCAACTTCGCCTGGGTCGACGCGCAGTACGATGACTTCACTGAAAAGAATGCCGCTGGCGTGGTGGTGTCGCGCAAGGGCAACACGCCGACCAACGTTCCGGACCGGGTCGGCAATCTGTGGCTGACCTATGATTTCTCACCGCATTGGCAAGGCGGAGTCGATGCGCGTTACGTGGCCTCGGTGTTTGCCGACAGCGCCAACACCATGACCGTGCCGTCTTACACGTTGTTTGGCAGCTTCCTCAGCTACAAGGTTGATTCGCACACCACCGTCACCGGCCGCGTGCGCAATTTGACCAATGAGGTGTATGCCGAATTCGCGCATGTGTCGCCGGCGTATTACCTGGGCACACCGCGTACCTTCGAACTGGCGGTACAAACCCGGTTCTAAAAGCATCGCTGGCAAGCCCGCTCCCACATTGTTTAGTGTCGTATATACACTTTGTGCCCGACAATAAAACCTGTGGGAGCGGGCTTGCCCGCGATGAGTCCAGCCGCAACGACCTCTATTTCAGCTCAACTGAAACCTTTTCCGCCACATCCTTCGGCAACCACGCCTGCCACACTTCCGGATGCGCCTTCATGAACGCCTCCGCCGCTTGCCGCGGCGCGGTGTGTTTCTCGCTCATCTCCGCCAATGCCTTGTTCAGCGGTTCGATCGGAAAATCGACCTTGCTGAAGAACTCGGCAATCTGCGGATACTGCTTCTGAAACGGCGTAGACACGCCAATCGACAACTTCGACGCCAGCGAGCGTGTCGGTTTCGGGTTGGGATTATCGGCGTCGGTCAGGGTCTTCCACGCCTCGGCATCAAATGGTGGTTCTTCCAGCTGCACCAGTTTGAACTTGCCCAGCAACGGCGTCGGCGACCAGTAGTAAAACAGCACCGGTTTACCCCGACGAATCGAAGAACTGATCTCGGCGTCCAGCGCCGCACCCGAGCCACTGCGGAAATTGGTGAAGTCATCCTGCAACCCGTAAGCCGTCAGCTTCTGTTTGTTGACCACTTCCGACGTCCAGCCAATCGGACTGTTGAGGAAACGTCCCTTGCTCGGGCTTTCCGGGTCCTTGAACACGTCCTTGTATTTTTTAAGGTCAGTGACACTGCGCAAGTCCGGCGCCAGCGGCTTGATGCCTTTGGCCGGGTCGCCCTTGATCACGTATTCCGGCACCCACCAGCCTTCTGTGGCGCCCTTGACCGTATCGCCCAGGCTGACAACCTTGCCCTCGGCCTCGGCCTTGACCCACACCGGACTGCGCCCCGCCCACTCTTCGCCGATGACCTGAATGTCATTGTTGGCCAGCGCGGTCTCTAGGGTGATGGTGGTGCCGGGCAGGGTGTCGGTGGGCAATCCATAGCCCTTCTCGACAATGATCCGCAGGACATCGGTGATCAGGCTGCCGCTTTCCCAGTTCAGGTCGGCAAAATGGATCGGCGCTTGTGCCGCCACGACCGATTGCGCCGAACCCAGCAAAGCGAATGTGGCCACGCTGGCGGCCAGTAACCGTCGAAATCCGTTCATGCATTGCACCTCGTGCTGTTCACAGCAATGGCAGGATGGCCTGAGAGAAGACCGCAAGCCTCTGAATACTCAGTCAACTGACTGTAGACGAGGTTCCTGCTTTTTCAGGGCCTGGGCCCGGACGAGGTTACGAATCAGAATTTTCCTGCAAGCTCTGCAACTCGCGTCTGACCATGCTGGCGTATTCCGCTGGACGCAGCGCGTAGATCTGCGACGCCACCCAACCCAGCCACGCGCCTCTAAATTCGGCCTTCGCCGCGAACAACCGCCTGGCGTCCTCACGCGCGCTGTCGAGGTTCTGCGAATGGAAATCGGCGCGGCTCAAACCACCGATCACTCACTGGCCTTGAAAGTCACCAGCTCGCCCTTGCGCCACTTCGCGGCTTTGGCGGTGACTGCTTTCAGAGTTTTGGTCAGGCCTTCCTGCAATTGCTGATGGGCGGCAAACACGGTCACCACGCTATGACCTTCCTTGAACAGGATCGCATGGCCATCAGCGGTCTCGACGAAGGCGTAATCGCCAATTCCATAGACCGTCAGTTTGATTTCGCGAAAACGGATGTCCATCTTGCCGCCTTCGCGGCTGGGCAAGACCGAGGCGCTGAAATGATCGCCGACCTTGAGCTTGAGCCCCGGCTTGTCATCCACCACCAAGGCACTTTCGGTGTCGATTTCAGCGACATAAATGCCTTCGGCGTTTTGCTCGGTGATGTAAACAAAACGCGATTGGAACAACTTGACCAGCTTTGCACGCAAATCACCCAACACGAACAAAGCATGCATATCGAGATTACTGACTGCCAAAGAAACATCCCCAGATCTGAAAAAACCGCACACGGAAAACGCGCACGGCAAAAAAACGGCCAGGCCGATGGAACTGCGAAATACTCAAAATAAAAACCCGAACCGAGCAGCGAACTCGTTCAACGCGAGGTTTGCAAGACTACGGGATTGTCACTCGCGAAACGCCACCCGATGTCGCCAAAGCTCGAAGGAAAAATCCTTAACGGCTGACAGAGAAAGCTGACTACGAACTTTAGGGAAAATTCGCACGAAAAAAAGCACTTTTCCGACATATCGCTCGCGAAAAATTGCTTTAGATAAGCCCTGTCGTCAACAGGTACTGGCGATTCTAGAGCAGCGATGCTCTTCACGACTACCCGAAACGGCCTGTAATTATCGGCCAACTGATGAAAAGGACTTCACATGTGCACCCTGACTCACTTCGCCATGTCCGCTGACGCCCGACTCAAATCGCCTCTGATCCTGCATGTGACCGATATGAACGATCTGCAGCACCCCGGCGAAAACGCTCAGGCCCCACGCTTTCAAGTGGTGCCGGCGGGCAACGCCTTTTACCACATAAAGGAAAAATCGACCGGACGCGTAAGAGGTTTCCGCGAAGATCACAACGAGGCGTGTGCGCTGGCTCGCTCACTCGAAATGCAAATCGAACTCCTGGCCAGCAGCTGCCTCAGATAAAGAGTGATTGACTGCGCCATACCGGCGCATTTCAGAAAGGAGCACATGATGGATCTGGAAGCTTACAACTTGAAAACACTGTTCGATCAGTTGGGTTTGCCTTCAGAAAGCGCAGATATCGACGACTTCATTGAAGCCCATCCACTGGATGCCGACACCAAACTGGTCGATGCCCCCTTCTGGTCAGAATCGCAAAAGCAAACGCTTGAAGAGTGGATTGGCAAGGACGACGACAGGGCAATAGTCTTCGATGAACTGAACGTACGCATACACGACGGCAAGTAACCCTGATCAGTGCAGGCTGTCCCCAGGCTCAGCCTGCAACTGCGCGAGCCACGCAGCCCTGCACTCTTCGGCCTCATCGCGACTGGCAAACGCGGTGCCGCGCCGCTCACCATTGAGCAACACCACCCAGCAGACGCTTTGCCCCATTGCGCGCAAACCGGCGGGCACGCCACTGCCGATCATCACGGCGACATCAACTCTGCATTGCATGCTGACCTCCAAAATCATTAGCCACCTAACTAAGTCGGCATGTTAATGATTTCCCCAAGGAGGAAACAGCAACGGCCCTGCACAGATTCATTGCATCAACCGTAACAATCGCTCAGCGCGGACCTTCCGGTTTATAGCCCAGACGCAATCCACCCCAATGTCGGCCCTTGATCATGATCGGCACCGACAAGTCATGCATCAGCTCGCCGGTATCACGCGTATAGGTCTGCAACAGCACTGGTTGTTGATGGCTGCCACAGCGAATCCCGGTGCGGTCGGCAAACTTGCGCTTGGTGCGATTGTTGACCGCATCGACCTGGGCATCACCGGTCAACGGCTGGCTGAACGCCTGATTGTGCGTCGGCACATAACCCTGCTGCGTGCAGGCGATGGCAAACACCAGCCCCTCGTGGTGCGGCAACAACGGTTCTTGAATCGCCGGCAGAACCTGATCGGTGTAGCGGTCGAACCGTGTCTGATACTTCGCCGGCTGCGTATTCGGGATCGCCTGATACTGACGATCGAACAGATCCTCGAGGCTGATCCGCCCTTGCTCGACATCCGCCTCAAACCGCGCCGCGATCTGGCTCGCGCCTTCTCGCGCCAAGTCATAAATGCGCTGGTGATAGTCATCCAGACCGACTTCAGCAAGACGTTCGCTGATGGTTTCCGCCTGCCCTTCCATCTGCACCGCCGCTTCGGCGAGTCGACGGGTCTGTTGATCGCTGATCGCCAAATCGCTGCGCATCTGCTCAATGGCTTTAAACAGGCTGTCGAGTTGCTCGCGATTGGTCTCCGCGCCACGGGCGATCTCGCCGACCTGACTTTCCACCCCGGCGGCCAGACGCGCGATGTTCTCCAGATGCTGACCGGTGTGCTCGACCTGTTCGACGCCCGTTTGCAGATCGCTGGACAGCTCACGGATCTGCTCCACCACCTGCGCCGTGCGTTGCTGGATGTCGGCGACCATCTCGCCGACTTCGCCGGTTGCCGACGCCGTGCGTGCCGCCAACCCGCGCACCTCATCCGCCACCACCGCAAAGCCCCGCCCATGCTCACCGGCCCGCGCCGCTTCGATCGCTGCGTTCAACGCCAACAGATTGGTCTGACTGGCAATCGACTGAATCACCAGCGTCACCCGCTGAATGTCATCGCTGCGCAGGCTCAAGGCCTCGATCAATTCACGGCTGGCATTGGCGCGCTGACTGAGCTGATGCATACGCGTAATTGAGTCAACCAGTTCGGTACGTCCCGCCGCACTGCTGTGATGTGCCTCGCTGGCAGCCTCAAGTGCTTCGCGGCTGAGCTGCGAAGTCGCCTGTTCCGTGGCGATCATCACTTCGGCATTGCTGACGATTCGCGCCGCAGCATCGAGTTGCGATTCAAGTTTGCTCGCCAGCTCCTTGACCGAAAACGCCACCCCGGCCGCCGACAAGGCGTTATGGCTGGTGGTGTAAGAAAGGTCTCGGGTCAGTTCGGAAATGGCGCTGCCATTGTCGGCAGGCTGTACATCGGGGAGGGTCCGGGAGCGCAGGCGCGGCAGCCAGACAATCAGCACCGCCAACGGCATGCCAACGTAAAGCGACCACTCACCCAGCGTCATGCCGGCCAACAACAGCATCAGGGCGATGCTTTGCAGGGTCGGTGCGATCCAGCGGTTTTTCGGCAAAAGCACTGGTGCAGGCAGCGCCCCAACCAGAGATCCATCTCTCGTCATATCAACACCCCACGCTTGTTCTCATTGTTGTGGCTGCATTAAACGCCACTACAACGCCATTATCTATGGTCCGTTAGTCGTGGGGCCTGTGGCAGGTCAATGGAACGGCGGGGAATATCGCAGACAAGCAAAAACAAAGATCGCAACCCCGCCAGCTCTGTTCAGGAGCTGCCGAAGGCTGCGATCTTTTCGGGGTGACCCACTTTCATGGGTCGCCTCAGGAATCAGGCCTGACGCTGGTGCTTGTCGATTTGCTCGTGACGCTCTTGAGCTTCGATGCAGTACTTGGTGGTCGGGCTGATCAGCAGACGTTTCAAGCCAATAGGCTCGCCGCTGTCGTCGCACCAGCCAAAGCTGTCTTCCTTGATGCGCTCGAGGGCTTGTTCCAGTTGCGGCAGCATGCGCTGGTCGCGATCGATCGCGTTGACCAGCCAAGTGCGCTCTTCTTCAACCGAAGCCGCGTCCGCCGGGTCAGCCGGGGTGTCCAGGCTTTCGATGGCGATACGGTTTTGCTCAATGCGCTCATGGGTTTCGACTTTCATGTTCTGCAACAGCTCGCTGAAGAAAGCGTGTTGCTCGGAATTCATGTAGTCATCTGCCGGCATGGCCAGCAACTTGTCCTTTGTCATTGATATCTCTATAAAAAAACGTGCATTAAGGCGAATTAGGGAGCGTTCCGGCGAACCGTGTCCGGTCGACGGAAAGGCATCGTTTATGGCAAACGCCACCCGGCACTCAATTTACGAGGGGCGGCAGTCTAAGGCCGACTTGAGGCCTCAGCAACTGGAAATCCAGCAAATTTGTCCGACAAAGCCCGGAAACTGCTCTGATACAGGCTTCACGGCGATTATCGGAGTGCGTTTATAGCAAGAAATTCAGTCGAGCGGCTGTATATAGAAGACAAACGGCTACGCCACACCGATCGGGTGTGGCGCATTTTCGCGATTATTCGGCGCTCAGCGCTTGAGTTTGCGCTTGTTACGGTACTGGTCGATGACCACCGCCACCACAATGATCAAGCCTTTGATGATGTCCTGAATATAGGCATCGACGCCGACGAAGGTGAACCCGCTGGCCATCACCCCGAGAATCAGCGCGCCGATTACCGTCCCGGTAATGCGCCCGACGCCGCCGGCCAGACTGGTACCGCCGATCACCGCAGCAGCAATCGCGTCGAGCTCGTAGGACATGCCCATCCCGGCCTGCCCCGTCGCAGCCCGGGCTGACGCGACTACGCCAGCCAGCCCCGCCAGCAGACCGGCGATGCTGTAGACGATCACCAAATGGCGTTTGACGTTGATCCCCGAGGTCCGCGCCGCCTGCATGTTGCCGCCGATGGCGTAGGTGTACTTGCCGTACTTGGTGTAGCGCAACGCGATGTGAAAGATCACCGCCACCACCAGGAAGATGATCACCGGCATCGCCCCATGACCGATCGCGGTGTAGGAGTCCGAGAGCATGCTGACCGGTTGGCCTTCGGTGTAGTAACGCGCCAGACCGCGCGCCGAAACCATCATGCCGAGCGTGGCGATGAACGGTGGAATGCCGGTGATGGCGATGATGCTGCCGTTGATCGCCCCAGCCAGCAGCCCGACCCCGAGCCCGGCGATCACCGGAATCCACACCGGCAAGTCAGTCAGCGACGGAAACACTGCGCGGGCGAAATCCGACGTCTGCGCCAGACTCGCGGCAATCATGGCTGACAGCGCCAGCACCGACCCGGATGACAAGTCGATCCCCGTGGTGATGATCACTTGAGTCACGCCGATGGCCAGCAGGCCAATGATCGACACTTGCAAAATCATCAGCACCAGACGCTGGGAGTTCATCAGGAAGCTCTGGTCGCGAACGATCCAGCCAAACACTTCGAAGACCAGACCGATACCGATCAGCACCAGAAAAATGCTCAGTTCGGTTGGAAAGCGCCGACGACTCTTGGTCGGTGCCGTTGCAGGCTTGTTTTCCAGTATCGCGTTCATAACCACTCACCCTTCAAATAAAACCCGGTATCGAATACATACCTTTGGATGCAAGCTGCTTTCGTGTGGCGAGGGAGCTTGCTCCCGCGATTGCGCAGCAAGCCCAGGCTTGAGGACCGCTTCGCTGCCCAGCGGGAGCAAGCTCCCTCGCCACAGAGACCGTAAGCTGTCAATGGACCTGGGCCATGCCCGAGGCCAGTTGCATGACGCGTTCCTGGGTGGCTTCGTCGCGGCCGAGGGTGCCCATCAGGTCGCCCTCGTGCATGACCATCACCCGGTCGCTCATGCCCAGCACTTCCGGCAGTTCCGAGGAAATCATGATCACCGCCATGCCTTCGCTGGCTAGCAGGGAGATCAGCCGATAGATCTCGGCCTTGGCGCCGACATCGATGCCACGAGTCGGCTCGTCGAGAATCAAGATCCGTGGATTGGTCATCAGCCAGCGGGCGAGCAAGGCTTTCTGCTGGTTGCCGCCAGACAAGGTGTCGATGCACTGCTCCAACGACGGGGTTTTCACCCGTAGCTTCTTGCACATGTCTTCACACAGAGCGCGCAGGGCCTTTTGCTGGATAAAGCCGTGGCCGGCGTAATGCGGCAGCACCGCCATCTCCATGTTCTCCAGCACCGACAGGCACGGGAACAGGCCACTGAGCTTGCGATCCTCGGTCAACAGCGCGAAACCCTTGTCGATGGCCATGTGCGGATCGGTAATGCGCACCACCTCGCCATCCAGACGGATCTCACCGCTGTCGCTGGGCGTTATGCCGAAAATGGTTTCGGCAACGTTGGTGCGGCCCGAGCCCATCAGCCCGGCGATGCCGAGAATCTCCCCGGCATGCAGGTCGAACGAGACGCCCTGGAATACGCCGTCGAGTTTCAGATCGCGGACCGACATCAGCAGGTCGCCGATCGGCTTTTCGCGCACCGGGAACAACTGGCTCAGTTCGCGCCCGACCATCATCGAAATCAGGCTGTCACCGTCCATGCTGTCGGCCCGTTGCAGGCCGATGTAGGCGCCGTCGCGAAACACCGCCACTTCATCGGCAATGGCAAACACTTCGTTCATTTTGTGCGTGATGTAGATGATGCCTTTGCCCTGGCGCTTGAGGTCGGCAATGATCGAAAACAGGTGCGCGACTTCCTTTTCGGTGATGGCCGAGGTCGGCTCGTCCATGATCAGAATGTCGGAGTCGTAGGACACCGCTTTGGCTATCTCGACCATTTGCCGTTCGGCGATGCTCAGGTTGCCGACCTGCTCCTCGGGATCGAGGTTGATGCGCAAGCGCTCCAGCAGTTGCGCGGTGCAGCGGTGCATGGCGCGGTGGTCGATCATGTGCAGGCCGTTGAGCTGCTCGCGGCCGATCCAGATGTTTTCGGCGATGCTCATGTGCGGCATCAGGTTGAGTTCCTGGTGGATCATCGCGATCCCCGCCTGAAGTGCCGCCAACGGTGTTTCGAAGACCACCGGTTTGCCGCGCAAGCGCAGCTCGCCAGCATCGGGCTGGTAGATGCCGGCGATGATTTTCATCAGCGTCGATTTACCCGCGCCGTTCTCGCCCATCAGGGCCAGCACGGACCCCGGACGTACTCGCAGCTGCACATCGGACAAGGCCACCACACCGGGAAAACCCTTGCTGATGTTGGTGATCTCCAGCAGGTACGGCTCATCGACAGGTGTTGCAGTTGGCTGGATATCCACCAACGAGGTGCTCGAAGCGGTCGCTGAAGCGAACATGTTCAGGTACTCCGTCAGCAAGGTCGCAGCAGCAACCCTGCAGGATTATTGTTGTTATTGAACCGAGGCACTATTTGAAAGTGTCGACGTTTTCCGGCGTGATCAGGCGATAAGGCACCCAGACGTTCTGCTCCACCGTCTCGTTTTTGGCCATCTTCACTGCAGTGTCAATCGAGCCGTCTGCCTGACCTTTGGCGTCTTGAAACACTGACACCGCCATGTTGCCTTTCTTGATCGCGTTCAAGCCGTCCGGCGTGCCGTCGACACCCGCAATCAACACACTGCCCTTCTCGACACCGGCCTGTTGCAGCGCCATGGCGGCACCAATCGCCATTTCGTCATTGTTGGAAACCACCGCGTCGAACTTGCGGCCCTGGGTCAGCCAGTCATTGACCAGGGTCATGCCTTTATCCCGCAGCCAGATGCCGGTCTGTTCCTGTTCGATCTTGATGTTCGGGTACTTGGCCAGCACCTCTTTGACGCCCTTGGTGCGATTGGTGGTGGAGTTGTTGGC
Source organism: Pseudomonas sp. Seg1 (assembly GCF_018326005.1). NCBI lineage: Bacteria > Pseudomonadati > Pseudomonadota > Gammaproteobacteria > Pseudomonadales > Pseudomonadaceae > Pseudomonas > Pseudomonas sp. Seg1. The sequence continues at coordinate 2,659,882 of NZ_AP021903.1, read as the reverse complement.
GAGGTCACCGAGCAGAATCACGATTTCGCCTTTGCCGCCGAGTTTTTCGGCCAGGTACTGCATCTGCATTTCGCCGGCCTCCAGGTCGTTGGACGCGACCGTGACCACACCTTTTGGCAGCTTGAGATCATCAGGGCGACGGTTGACGTAGACCAGCGGGATTCCGGCTTTTACCGCGGCTTCGGTGATTTTTCGGGTGGCGGCGGTATCCACCGGATTGACCACGATGGCGTCGACCTTCTGGCTGATGAAGCTTTCAACCTGGCTCAACTGCTTGACCACGTCGCTGCGGGCGTCTTCGAATTGCAGCTGCACACCATCGGGGTAGGACTTGGCTTTCTTGTCCATGGATTCGCGCAGGTAAGTCAGCCAGGTGTCATCGAACTGGGACATGCTGACGCCGATCTTCATATCGGCAAGGGCAGCGCCGCTGACAAACATCAAGGACAGGGCCAGCGAGGCAAAACGCAGATGGGTCTTCATGAACTGTCTTTCTCCACATTCTTGTTGGTTTTATGGATCAGTCGTGACGATTTCTGTAGGCAAAATTGACTCTATTGGAATTTATTTTCTATATCAACTCATTTTAGAATTTTATTCCAAATCCATTCCATGGCCCGCAAACGGGCTCAGTTCGACCACCTGACGTTGCTCGAAACTTTGCCGCGCAGCATCCAGAACACGAGTGCTCGCCAGTGCATCACGGGGCTCGACCGGCAATGGGCCGCCAGTCTGTAACGCGGTTTGTAGCTGTAGATAGAACTGCTGCCAGCAACCCCGCTCCGACGGCACGCGCTCGCGTTCGCCAGCGTGTTCAAACCAGCCCCAGCGCCGATGCTCTTCGACACCCCAGCGTTCACCGGCAGATTTTGGCGAGAGCCCGGCCAGCGCTTGAGCCTCTTGTCCGTCGAGGCGATCAATGCTGTAACAACCCAGCGTTCCCGTGACGCGAAAGCGCGGGCCGGGCGAACTTTGCAGGCAACTGCCGCCGAGGTGGGAGACCACCCCGTTGACGTGGGTCAGGGAGACAAAAAAACCGTTATCGCAGGCCTGGTCTTGGTCCTGGTAATCAAGCTCGGCATACACCTGCCTGACCGGGCCGAACAGCAACAACGCCTGATCCACCAGATGGCTGCCCAGATCGCGCAGAAAACCACCGCCGCTGCTGTTGTTCACTGACTGAGGGGAGTAGCGCTCGATCCGCGATTCGAAGCGCGTGACCTGCCCCAGAGCGCCCGACTCGATGAGTTTACGCACGGTCAGGAAGTCCGAATCCCAGCGGCGATTCTGATAAACGCTGAGCCGCACACCCTGGCGCTCGGCCATGGTGATCAGGGTTTGCGCCTGTTGCGCATCGGCGGCGAACGGCTTGTCACTGACAACCATGACCCCGTGTTCGAGGCCATCGAGCACCAGCGCCGGACGGCCCTTCAGTGGCGTGGAAATCACCAACACATCGACGCCGGCCTCGACCAGTTGGCCGATGCTGTCGAACGCGGCTACGCCGGGGTATTCAGCGGCCAGCAATTGTCGGCGCTCCGGGGAGCGAGTCACCACGCCAGCGAATGTGGCACCGGGCAGACTGCTGAGCAGCGGCGCATGAAAAAAACGGCCGCCGTGGCCGTAACCGACAAGTCCGATACGCATGATTCGACTCCTTCTTATTGTTCTGTGAGCCGCTTACTGGGTAAGCGCGACCTGTTTAGGAGCGAGCCTGCTCGCGATAGCGATGTTTTAGGCGACATCGATGCTGACTGGACTGCCGCCTTCGCGAGCAAGCTCGCTCCCACGGGTATTGCGCACTGAGTCAGCGGCAGAGTTCGCTTTTCACCCGTTCGAGCATCATCCGGTTGGATTCATCCGGTCGGTCTTCCCAGGCGAACACCGAGACCGTGGCAATGCCGTCGAACTTGATCTCGCGCAAGGTGCTGAAAAACGCTTGCCAGTCGACCTCGCCCTGCCCGATGTCCAGATGCTGATGCACGGTCGCGGTAACACCCGGCGGGTTGACGATGTAGCGCAACCCCGACGAGGCCTTGTGGTTGTAGGTGTCGGCGATGATCAGGTGGCTGAGTTTCGAGCCGGCATACTTGAGCATCGAGGCAATATCGCCGACGCCGTCGTCGTAGAAAAACGTGTGCGGTGCGGCGTAGAGGTAGTTGATCCAGTCGCGATCAAGCCCGCGAATGATGTCCACTGACTCGTTGTTGCGCTCGCAGAAATCATAAGGGTGGGCCTGAATATCGAGCTGGATGCCTTCGCGCTCGAACTCGGGGATCAACTCGTCCATCGAGCGCATGAACTGGTTCTCACACACCAGCGGGTTGTCCGACTGCCCGGTGAATTCGGTGTTGACCAGTTCGCAGTCCATTTCCACGGCAATCTGGATCACCCGCTTCCAGTTGCGCACGGCGGCAACACGCAAGCCTTCATCGGCGGCGGCCCAGTGGTACATCGGTAATAAGGAAGAGAGTTTGACCCCGGTGTCGCTCAAGGCTTTGCGAAACTCCCTGATCCGCGCCTTGTCGACGCGCGGGGCTTTGTAGAACGGCAGAAAGTCATCGCGAGGCGAGAGTTCGATGTGTTCGTAACCGAGCTCGGCGACCTTGTCGACCATCTTGCCCAGGGACAGATGGCGGTACATGTAGGGATCCAGTGCGATGCGCATCTTTTTCTCCTGATTGTACTTGGCGCCCCCCTCATCCCAGCCTCCCGGAGTGAGAGGGAGCCGACCGGGTGTTTCTCCGGGGGGGCAGCGACCTGAAAGTCCAAAGGAGATCAGCCCCCTCTCCTCGGGGAGAGGGTTGAGGTGAGGGGGTGATCTCAAAATCAACCGTAAAAGCGTGGCCGGTCAGGGAGGCTGACTTTTACTATCTGGCCACTGTTCTGAGCTTCGATGCATGCATCTGCCGCGACGGCGGCGGCGAAGCCGTCCCATGCCGAGGGTCCGCCCACCTGACCGGCGCGCACGCCATCGATGAACGCCTGCAACTCGACGTCATAGGCGCCGATGAAGCGGTCCTTCCAGTCCATCAAAATCGCGTTCGACAGCTTGGCGCCGCTGCGCATTTGCACCTGCTGCGGCTCCGGCAGTCTGGCGATGCCGGTCTCCCCCACCACTTCGCACTGAATGTCGTAGCCGTACTGGCAATTGACGAAAACCTCGACATCGATGCGCGTGCCCTTGGCGGTTTCCAGCAGGACGATCTGCGGATCTTTCAAATGCGCCAACGCCTTGCTCGACTTGCGCGGGAACACCACTTGCACCGACACGTAATCGTCATCAAGCAACCAGCGCAGCACATCCAGCTCATGGATCAGCGTGTCGGTGATTGCCATGTCGGTCTTGTAGTTTTCGCCCACGCTCGGGTTGCGATGCGCGCAGTGCAGCATCAACGGCTCACCGATCTGGCCGCTGTCGATCACCGCTTTGAGCGCGCGATAACCTTCATCGTAAGGACGCATGAAACCAACCTGCACCAGACGCTTGCCGTGGGCAACTTCGGCTTCGACGATCTTGCGGCAACCGTCGGCAGTCACCGCCAGCGGTTTCTCGCAGAACACCGGTTTGCCGGCGGCAATCGCTGCCAGCACAAACTCTTCGTGGCTCGGACCCCAGGAGGTGACGAGGATGGCCTCGACTTCTGGCGCCTTGATCAACGCGTGACCGTCCGGGTAAACCTCGGCAGTCAGCTTCAGATCGGCAACAACCCTGGCCGCTTGCTGCAAGTTGATGTCGGTGACAGCGACGACCTGGCTATTAAGCAAAGTCTGGCTGCAACGACGGATGTGATCCTGGCCGATGGCCCCGGTACCGATAACGCCAAGCTTCAAAGACATGAACATTCTCCATTTCGGGTTCAGGACAATCAGTACTGGCGGGCCTTGGCCAACCGTTCATTTAGGGTTTTCGCCACCGCATCGGTGCGCGCACTGGTGGACACCTGCGCCACCCCGACCCGCCACCACGACAGGTATTTGTGGATCATCGTCTTGGGCAGAACCTTGATATCGATCAGCGTCGATACCGTCTGCAAACGCGCATCGGCCAGCGCTGCCTGCAACGCTTCAACCGTGTTCACCTTATAGCTCTTGCAGCCGTAGGCCGCCGCGCTCATGGCGAAATCCACCGGGACAAAGCCGCCGTCGAGCTTGCCGGTCTCGGGGTTGCGGAAACGGAATTCGGTGCCGAAGCTGTCCATGCCGTGTTCCATCTGCAGGTTGTTGATGCAGCCGAACGTCATGTTGTCCAGCAGCACCACGTTGATCTTGCGGCGCTCCTGAATCGAGGTCGCCAGCTCCGAGTGCAGCATCATGTAAGAGCCGTCGCCGACCAGCGCATAGACCTCGCGATCCGGCTCGGCGAGCTTCACGCCCAGCGCCGCGTTGACCTCATAACCCATGCACGAATAGCCGTACTCGACGTGGTAAGTGTTGACCCCCTTGCTGCGCCAACTGCGCTGCAAGTCACCGGGCAGGCTGCCGGCGGCGGCGACGATCACCGCGTCATCGGCCAGGGTTTCGTTGAGTACACCCAGCACGCGGCTCTGGGTCAGGCACGAGCCGGTCAGCTCGATGAATTCGCGCAGTACGGCTGGGTCCATGTGGTCGTTGATTTCCGGGACGAAATCCTCAGCCTGGTATTCGGCCTGATAAATCCGCTCAACCTCGGCGTGAAGCTGTGCCTTGGCCTCACGCGGCTGATCGCCCCACTCGGCGCGGTAGTCACCGAGAATTTCGCTCAAGGCCTGCAAAGCGCTTTTCGCGTCGGCCAGCAGTTGCACGCCGTCGAGTTTCAGCGCATCGCACGGGCTGATGTTGAGGTTGAGAAACTGCACATCTGGGTGTTTGAACAAGGATTTCGACGCGGTAGTGAAATCGCTGTAGCGGGTGCCGACACCAATGATCAGATCCGCCTCGGGTGCCAGCAGGTTCGCTGCCAGACAGCCGGTTTCGCCGATGCCGCCGAGGTTAAGCGGATGGCTGGAAAGCACCGCGCTCTTGCCCGCCTGGGTTTCGGCGAACGGAATGCCAAAACGCTCGGCGAACGCCTGCAACGCGGCGTTGGCCCCGGAATACTTCACCCCGCCGCCACAGATCAGCAACGGCTTGCGCTTGCCTTTGATCAGCGCCAACGCATCGCCGAGCATGGCTTCGGTGGCCGGCCGGCGTTCGATGCGGTGCACGCGTTTTTGCAGGAAGTAATCCGGGTAATCGTAGGCCTCGGCCTGCACGTCCTGCGGCAGCGCCAGAGTCACCGCACCGGTTTCGGCGGGATCGGTCAGTACGCGCATGGCGTGGATCGCGGCGGTCATCAACTGCTCGGGGCGGTTGATCCGGTCCCAGTATTTGCTCACGGCTTTGAAGGCATCGTTGGTGCTGATGCTCAGATCGTGGAACTGCTCGATCTGTTGCAGCACCGGGTCCGGCTGGCGGCTGGCGTAGACGTCGCCGGGCAACAACAGCAACGGGATGCGATTGGCGGTGGCGGTGGCCGCTGCGGTAATCATGTTCGCTGCGCCCGGCCCTACCGACGAGGTACAGGCGTAGATCTTGCGGCGCAGATGCTGTTTGGCGAAACCGATGGCGGCGTGAGCCATGCCCTGCTCGTTACGGCCCTGATGGACGATCAGGTCGCCGCTGTCCTGCTCCAGCGCCTGACCGAGGCCGAGCACGTTACCGTGACCGAAAATCGTGAAGATCCCGGCGACGAACTTGCTCTGCACGCCATCGACTTCGATGTACTGGTTATCGAGAAATTTCACCAGGGCCTGGGCCATGGTCAGTCTTGTTGTGGTCATGCTTGCACCTTTTCCAAAGGTAAATCCCATTCCCCTGCAAGAGCCGTATCAGGTCAGGGATTTTTGTAGGTGGGCCATGCTGGCGTTGATGGCTTGTTCGATATCCGGCAGACCGTGAACGCTGTCAGCGAACGGTTCGAACGATAGATAGCCGGTGTAACCGGTGCTCAACAGCGTGTCGATCTGCGCCGCGTTACCGAGAATGTCGCCCTCGCCCACCAACACCCGATGGCCATCACGAATGCTCGCCAGCGGCGCCTCGGCATCGTCGACGCCGGAGATATGTACCAACCCGGTCAGCTCGGGGAAAAACTCGTGCTCACTGGCGAGGTGATGGTGAAAGGTGTCATGCACCAGCCGAAACACATCCAGCCCGCCAACCGCCTGGATCGCATCCACCGCCGTACGTTTGCGCCGCAGCGAGCACTCCTCGAACCCCAACGGCTCGATGAAGCCGAGAATGCCGTGCTCACGCAGGATCGGCGCGAGTTCGCTCAACGCCGTGCGCAGGCCAACGGCGCGTTGCGCTTGAGTGCGCATGTCGCCGCTATCGTTCAGCGGGCACATGACCAAACCCTGCGCCCCACACTCCCGGGCATACGCGGCGAGTTTTGTGGCTTGGGCTCGACGCTCGTCATTCCACACATCGAACGGATACAGCGCGTTGATCGACAGCACGCTGATGCCTTTCGCCGCACACAATTCACGGACGGTTTGCGCGGCCGTGCCGTCCTCGATTTCCACGCCTTTGAGGTCATTACGAATTTCGATGGCATCGGCCTTGAGGCTTACCGCCAGATCAATGAACGCGGGCAGGGAAAGCCGTGGCGCGACCATCCGGTTAAGGGCAAAACGCAGGGGCTGAGTCATTCTTGTTGTTCTCCGCGCAGACGAATTATTTGGCAGTCGGCATGCTGAATTCGGGACCTTTGGCGATGCTGTCGGGCCAGCGTTGCATCACGCTTTTGTAGCGGCTGTAGAAACGCACGCCCTCTTCACCGTAAGCGTGGTGATCGCCGAACAACGAGCGCTTCCAGCCGCCGAACGAGTGCCAGGCCATCGGCACCGGAATCGGCACGTTGATACCGACCATGCCGACCTTGATGGTGCGGGCAAACGCGCGGGCGATGCCGCCATCGCTGGTGAAGCAGGAAACGCCGTTGCCGAACTCATGGGCGTTGATCAATGCCACGGCACTGGCGAAGTCCGGCACGCGGACGATGCCCAGCACCGGGCCGAAAATCTCCTGCTGATAAATGCTCATTTCGCTGCTGACCTGATCAAACAGGGTCGCACCCACGAAGAAACCACCCTCGGCCCCCGGCACTGTGAAACCCCGACCATCCACCAGCAACTGTGCGCCCTGGGCCACACCTTCGCTGATAAAGCCCTCAACCTTGGCCTTGTGCTCTGCCGTCACCAACGGGCCCATCTCGCTGTCGCCCTGCATACCGTTACCGACCTTGAGCTGATCGATACGCGGCAGCAGCTTGGCGATCAAACGGTCAGCGACATCGCCCACCGCGACAGCAATCGAAATCGCCATGCAACGCTCGCCGGCCGAGCCGTAAGCGGCGCCGATCAAGGCATCGGCGGCCTGATCGAGATCGGCATCGGGCATGACGATCATGTGATTCTTCGCCCCGCCCAGCGCCTGTACACGCTTGCCGCGTGCAGTGGCTTGCTGATGGATGTACTCGGCAATCGGCGTCGAGCCGACAAAGGAAATCGCCTCGATGTCCGGGTGCTGCAACAGCGCATCCACGGCCGTCTTGTCACCCTGCACCACGTTGAACACACCGTCCGGCAGGCCGGCCTCAGTGAGCAGACGCGCCATCAGCAAACTCGCCGACGGATCACGCTCCGAAGGCTTGAGGATGAAACAGTTACCGGTGACCAGCGCCAGCGGGATCATCCACAGCGGCACCATCACCGGGAAGTTGAACGGCGTGACACCCGCGCACACCCCCAGCGGCTGACGCAGACTCCAGTTGTCGATGCCACCGCCGATGTTGTCGCTGAAGTCGGTCTTGAGCAGATTCGGCGCGCCACAGGCGTACTCGACGATTTCGATGCCGCGAGTGACCTCGCCCTTGGCATCGGACAGCACTTTGCCGTGCTCGCGGGTGATGATTTCAGCCAGTTCGTTATGATGCCGGTCGAGCAACTCCTTGAACTTGAACATCACCCGCGAACGACGCAGGGACGATTGCTCGGACCACGCCGGAAAGGCCTTCAGCGCGGACGCGACAGCCTCTTCCACAGTCTTGACGCTGGCCAGCGCCACTTGCGCCTGCACCACGCCGGTGGCCGGGTTGAACACCTTGCTGAACCGCTCGCCGCTGTCCTGCACCTGACCATCGATGTAGTGGCCGATTACCGGGGCATTGCTCATTGTTATCGTGCTCCGTTCAAACGTGGGAAGTCAGAGATCCAGCAGCCAGCTGTGCTGCGGGTCGTTATGGAACTGCCAGACACGTTTCGGCCCAGCCATGACATTCAGGTAATAAGACTCGTAGCCGTACGGCACGCTGACCGGGTGATAACCCTTGGGCACCACCACCAGATCGCTGTTTTCCACGGCCATGGCCTGATCGATGCTGCGGTCATCGGTGTACACGCGCTGGAACACGAAACCCTGCGGCGGGTTGATCTGGTGGTAATAGGTTTCCTCGAGAAAGCTCTGGTGCGGCAGGTCATCGGTGTCGTGCTTGTGCGGCGGGTAGCTCGACGAATGCCCTGACGGCGTGCGCACTTCCACAACCAGCAGCGAATGCGCCGGTTCGCTGTCCGGCAAGATGTCGCAGACGTAACGGGTGTTGGCGCCTTTGCCACGCACGCTGCGTTTCATCGACTCCGGGCGGATCAGTCGTGGCCCGAGGTTGGTGCTGAGCGAACCGGGGGCGGCGCAGACGGCGATTTGTGCGTCACTCAACGCAGTCACCCGCGCCTGACTGCCGGGCGGCAGGTACGCAGCAAACGGTGATTTGTCTTCGAACACCGATTGCCGGTCGCCTAGATTGTCCCACTCGAATGCGCCCTGCCCCGGCGCCTCGCCACTGATGCTGACCCGGCCGCTGAGCAGCACCAGGCACAACTCCTGATCGCCGGCTGTCACGGGCAGGCTTTCGCCGAGGCTCAGTCGGTAGGCGGCGAAACCGACGTACTGAAGACGTCCCTGTTCCAGCTCGACCACGGTGCGACCATGGGCCTGGCTCTTGACTAGAAGGCTCATCACAAACCCCTTTCGTTGAGCAGGGCGCGCAAGGTGTCGTAGCCCTTTTTTGCGTAGAGATAACTGGGCGCCACTGCCGGGTCCTGTTCGGCCTCGACCACCAGCCAGCCGTGGTAATCGGCGGCCACCAGTACGTCCAGTAGCGCGGCGAAATCAATGTCGCCATCGCCGGGTACGGTGAACGTGCCGTTGATGATGCAATCCGGGAAGCTCCACAGATTATTGCGCGCCAGTTGCACCACCGGTTTGCGCACGTCCTTGAAATGCACGTGGCAGATGCGTTCGAGGTGTTTTTTCAGGACTTGCAGCGGCTCGCCACCGCCCATGTAGCAATGGCCGGAATCGAACAGCAAGCCGACTTCGCTGCCGGTCAGGGCCATGAGTTTATCGATGTCCGACGGCGACTCGACGTAGGCGCCCATGTGGTGGTGATACGCCAGACGCACGCCTCGGGACAAGGTGAATCGCGCCAGTTCAGTGAGTTTGTCGGCGTAGGCCTGCCACGCCTGTTCGCTATGAAAACGTGGCCGCTCGACCAACGGAATACGTTGACCCTGAATCGAATCGGCGACCTCGCCGTACACCAGAACAGTGGCACCGTTCTGCGCCAGCAGCTCGACATGGCTGGCGATGGCGTCGATTTCCTCTGCCACCGAACGTGTCGCCAGTCGGCTCGAATACCAGCCCGACACCAGCGCCAGATCGTAAGGCCGCAGCACGTCACCGACGCCTTTGGCATCCTTGGGAAATTTACCGTTGAGCTCAAAACCTGCGTAACCGATTTCCTTGCCCTCACTCAGGGCCGTGCTCAACGGCGTCTCGCCACCGAGGGACGGCAGATCGTCGTTGCTCCAGGAAATCGGGTTGATGCCAATTCGGATTGCGGGCATGGCTGCACCTTTTATTGTTCTTACCTAACCATTGAATACGACCGTAAACCCTGTGGGAGCTGGCTTGCCAGCGATGGCGTTTCGTCAGTCACCTTCGATGCTGAATGTGCCGCCGTCATCGCTGGCAAGCCAGCTCCCACACGTTCGGTGTGAATGCTTAGCCACGCGCCTTGCGCCAGGCTTCGATCAGTTCGACAAACGTGCCCTGCACCTGGCGGATCAGCGATTCATCATCGATCTCCCCGGGTTGATGCCAATTCGGATTGCGGGCATGGCTGCACCTTTTATTGTTCTTACCTAACCATTGAATACGACCGTAAACCCTGTGGGAGCTGGCTTGCCAGCGATGGCGTTTCGTCAGTCACCTTCGATGCTGAATGTGCCGCCGTCATCGCTGGCAAGCCAGCTCCCACACGTTCGGTGTGAATGCTTAGCCACGCGCCTTGCGCCAGGCTTCGATCAGTTCGACAAACGTGCCCTGCACCTGGCGGATCAGCGATTCATCATCGATCTCGCCGGCCATCCACGCCCGGCTCGGCTCCTGAAAAATCGTCCGCCCCACCGCAAACCCTCGGCACGTGCGGCTGCCGCTGGCCTGCTGAAAGCCCTCGGCCAACGCCGCTGCCGGCGCATTCAGCCCCAGCAGCACCACGCCACGGCAATACGGATCGCGCTCTTCAATCAGTGCATCCAGTTGCTGCCATTCTTCGGCGCTCTGCGCTTCGATCTTCCACCACGCCGGGTAGATGCCGAGGTTGTACAGGCGCTTCAAGGCGCGATAGAGCACGTCCGGATGGGCCGACGGCAGATCCTTCGGCGGCACAACCTCCAGCAGCAATTCATGCCCGCTGACCTGCGAGGCCTGGTACAAACCCTTGAGCTGCGCCTCCTGCTCCAGCCGCAACATCGGCTCATCGTCAGGATGGAATTGCACCAGGCACTTGATGATTTGCTCCTGCGGCCAGGCAATCAGATTGCTGCCAATCGAACGCCCATGTTCGAACGCCAGCGGCCGTGAGTTCTGCACCTCGACCGGCCGCGCCACCCACCAGCCGCGACCGGTGGCGGCGTTAAGCGAGTCCTGACCGAAACGCTGATCCGCCAGCAACCCGACATCCGCCTCGACACCCTGCTCGCGCAGATCAGCTTCAACGTGCTCCACCGCTTGTATGAACAGTTGCTTCAAAGCGCTGATGCTGGCGAGATCGCGCCCACCCTTCTGCGCCAGCTCGACCAACTGCCAGCGATGATCGAAGGCAAAAATGAACAGCGGTTTCCACTGTTTGCGCGGCACGCTGACCTGATGCAAGCGCTGCAACGTCTCGTCCCGATCCGGCCGGGTGATCGGCACAGGGCTGTTGAACAGATAGTCGAGTTCGGCGCGGGTCGGCATCGCCGGGGCGCAAGCGTGGCGCGACACCACAAGCCCGCCACAGGCATTGGCCAACTGGCAGCAACGCTCATCCGTGGCGTCCTCGATCCAGCCACTGAGGAAACCCGACATAAAGGCATCGCCAGCGCCGAGCACATTCAGCACCTCGACCCGCACGCCGGGATAGATCGCGCCGTCCTCAAGCCGCACCGGAATCACCCCGTGAATCACCGTGCAACCCTGCGGCCCGAGCTTCACCACCAGCGTCGCGTTGCTCAAGCGCCGCACATTGCGCAGCGCGGTGAGCAGATCTTCAGCGCCACCGGCAATCAAAAACTCTTCTTCAGTGCCGACGATCAGATCGAAACGCGGCAGGATCGACTGCACGTGCTGGCTGACATTGCGGTCAGCGACAAACCGCGTCTCGCCATCGGCCTTGCCGGCCAAGCCCCAGAGCACCGGGCGATAGTCGATATCGAGCACACGTCTGACGTTATGTTTTTCGGCGTAATCCAGCGCCTGAATGCTCGCCTTGTAGACGGACTCGGTGGAGAAATGCGTGCCGGTGATCAGCAGCGCCTTGCTGGAAGCAATAAACGCCTCGTTGATGTCCTCGGCGCGCAACGCCATGTCGGCGCAGTTCTCGCGGTAGAACACCAGAGGAAAGGTTTCGCGGTCCTTGAGACCGAGCAGGACCATCGCAGTCAGGCGCTCGGAATCGACCTTGATCGCGCTGACATCACAACCTTCGCGGGCCAGCGACTCGAGCAGAAAACGCCCCATATGATCGTCGCCGACCCGGCTCAACATCGCCGACTTCAAGCCCAACCGCGCCGTGCCGAAGGCAATGTTGGCCGACGAGCCGCCGAGGTATTTGGCGAAGCTGGAAACGTCCTCAAGCCGCGCCCCGACCTGCTGCGCATAGAGGTCGACGCCGAGGCGCCCGAGGCAAATCAGATCCAATTGACGCCCACTGGCAAAACGAGTCTGGCCCATGCTGGCTCCTGTTATTTTTATCAGCCGTGGTTTTCGTCGATACGTCGAAGAAAACACATTGAGTGGACGCAGACTAAAACGCTCCGCCAGCAATAATCAATATTTATTCTAATTATTTTTTACGTGGAATATTTTTTCCAATACACTTTCGTACGGGCGCTCCAGACGCGGTGCATCGATTCAGCATCGACCGCCAACCGTGCAAGCCAAGATTTTATTAGGGCCTACCCTGTAGACTGCGCACAGCCAACCTATTGTCAGGGCCTGCCGCGCATCACCCCAGGCCTATAAGAACAAGCCAGAAGGATTTTTTATGTCCCGCACCGATCAGCCGGCTACCGACGAGCGCCCCGCCGACAGCGACCTCGCCAGCCCCCCGATCAATGCCGAGCGTCTGCTGCAACTGATCACCGAAGAATACGAAGCCCTGCCGCGCCAGCTCAAACGCATCGCCAGCTACATGAGCCAGCAGAGCGACCGGATCATGGTCGACCGCATCAGCGACATCGCCCGCGAGTGCGAAGTGCACCCGTCGGCCATCGTGCGCTTCTCGCAGCGCTTCGGTTTCAGCGGTTTCAGCGAAATGCAGGCGCTGTTCCGCGAGGCCTACACGCACAAAGCCACGCCGGTGCAGAACTACCAGCAACGCATCCGCAGCATGATCGCCAACAAGTCGCAGAAGGCCAGCGCCGGCGACCTCGCCCGCGAATGCGTCGACGCCACCCTCTCCGGCATCGAACGCCTGGGCCAGGAACTCGACGACGCGGCGTTTGAAAAAGCCGTCGATCTGGTGGTCAACGCCGACAACATCTACGTGGTCGGCGTGCGCCGCTCCTTCGCGGTCGCCGACTACCTCGTCTACAACCTGCAACACACCAACAAACGCATCCACCTGGTCTCCGGCCTCGGCGGCAGCTACCGCGAACAAATGCGCAGCGTGCGCGCCAACGACCTCGTCATCGCGATCAGCTTCACCCCGTACGCCAAGGAAACCCAACACTGCCTGCGCATCGCCCAACACCATCAGGCCAAAACCCTGATCCTCACCGACAGCAACCTCTCGCCGCTGGCCAAACGCGCCAACACCGTGCTGCTGGTCAACGAAGGCAGCTCGTTCGCCTTCCGCTCGTTGAGCGCGACGTTGTGTTTATGTCAGGCGTTGTTTATCGCCGTGGCGTATAGGCTCGAACTGAAGGTGGACGAGATTCACGAACAGGTTGGATTCGAGGACTGACAATTCCTTCAAGCTCGGCTAGGTTATGCCTTCCCCCCGGTTCGACTTGAAGGAACGCGTCATGAAACTGATCGGCATGCTGGACTCCCCATACGTGCGCCGCGTGGCGATCTCCGCCAAACGCCTGGGGATCGACCTCGAACACGAGTCGGTCTCGGTGTTTCGCCACTTCGAGCAATTCCAGCAGATCAACCCGGTGGTCAAGGCGCCGACGCTGATCCTCGACGATGGCGTCGTCCTCATGGACTCGACGCTCATTCTCGATTACCTCGAAGCCGTCTCCGGCAAAAGCCTCTTGCCCAAAGAGCTGAGCCAGCGCGCCCACGCCCTGCGCCTGATCGGCCTCAGCCTCGCCGCCTGCGAAAAAGCCGTGCAGCTGTATTACGAACGCAACCTGCGCCCGGCCGACATCCAATACCAACCGTGGGTCGAACGCGTCGAAGGCCAACTCGCCGCCGCGTTTACCGCCTTTGAACACGAACTCGAAAAGACCGGCCTGCCCACCGACGGCACCCTGACCCAGGCCGGCATCAGCCTCGCCGTCGCCTGGAGCTTCACCGACCTCGTCGTCCCCGATCAGATCGATGTGGCGCGCTACCCGCGTATCGCCCAATACACCGCCTACGCCGAAACGCTTGAAGCGTTCGTCAGCACGCCGATGACCTGACCATGAGCGCGACCGAAACCGCCGCACCCGCGCTCAAGGAAATCTTCAACGCCGAACGCCTGCAACACATCGCCACAGAAATGAGCGCCGTGTACCCGGCGTTCAAGGCCAAGGCATTTCTCAAACACGCCAATGAAGGCCTCGCTGATTTATCCGTGATGCAACGCATGGCCCGCGTCAGCGAAAGCCTGCACGCCGTGCTGCCGCTGGACTACGAAGATTCCCTCGACGTGCTGCGCGAACTCGCACCACGGCTCAACAGCGGATTCGTCAGCATGTGCCTGCCGCACTACGTTGCCAGCTACGGCGCGCACGCCTTCGATACCTCAATGCAAGCCCTGAAGTACTTCACCACCTTCGGCTCCTCCGAATTCGCCATCCGCCACTTCCTGCGCAACGACCTCGAACGCTCACTGGAACTGATGCACGACTGGACCCAAGACGAAAACCACCACGTCCGAAGACTCGCCAGCGAAGGCAGCCGCCCTCGCCTGCCGTGGTCGTTCCGCTTGGAACCGGTGCAGGCTGATCCGCAATTGGCCGCAGGGATTCTGGATCGGTTGAAGACGGATGAAAGTTTGTACGTGCGCAAATCCGTGGCGAATCATTTGAATGACGTGACGAAGGTGCATCCGGAGTGGGTGCTGGACACGATTGAAGGTTGGTCGCTGGAAAACAAACACACGGCGTGGATTGCCAAGCATGCGCTGCGGAGTTTGATTAAACAGGGGGATTTGCGGGCGCTGACAGTGATTGGGGCTGGGCGGAAGCCTGAGGTCGAGTTGCTTGATGTGAAAGTTGAGCCGGCGGTGGTGAGGCTGGGGGAAGCGATTACGTTGTCGTTTGTGGTGAAGTCGACGGTGGCGGAAGAGCAACGGTTGGTGATTGATTATGCGATTGACTATGTGAAGGCGAATGGCGGGGTTTCGGCCAAGGTATTTAAATTGAAGACGGTGGTAGTGGCGGGGTTTGGGAGTGTGGTGGTGGGACGGCGCCAGGTGATTAAGGATTTTACGACGCGCAAGCATTTTGTTGGGGGCATGGGGTGAGAGTGATGGTTAATGGGGAGGTGTTGGCAGCTACCGCGTTTAACATCATTGCGGGATGACGCCACAAAGAGATTTAGTGGGTCTGGAAAGGGTTGAACAGGTGCGAAATCGAAGTCGGGCCAGTTTTAGCCCATATTGGGCAGCTATTCACCAAGGACCGCGAACGGTCGGAACAGGACGATGAAGTCCCAAGATTTTTTCAACAAACGGAGTCCCCCACATGGAAGTCATCAATCATTTGCAGCCAGAAGCGTGTGCAGGCATGGAGGAAATCCGGCGCGAGATCGATGCCCTTGATCAGGCTGTCATCCGGCTGTTGGGCAAGCGCTTTCACTACGTACTCGCGGCCTCGAAGTTCAAGACCTCGGCGACTTCAGTTCGTGCGCCAGAGCGGTTCAAAGCCATGCTATTAACTCGACGCGAGTGGGCAGAGGCGGAGGGCCTAAATCCGGATGCAATCGAGAAAATGTACAGCGACCTGGTGAATCACTTCATTGCAGAAGAGATGAAGCACTGGGCTGCTCAACAAGCTGACACGTGAAACCAGTGGCCGGGCTGTCTGCCGTGAGGAGTCGATTTCGGTCAGTCATGACAGGCAGCAATCGGCCAATAGCCGCCCTTTACAAGAAGCTGCTTTCGTCCCAATGCTGCCGGTTGGATCCCCATGGGTTTCGGGCAAATAGCCCAAACGCCTACGGCCTTCCCATGTCGGTATTTGAGAGGGTACCCTGAACACCTTTTAATCTGTGTGGCACCCATATGGGCATCAATTTACTGACCGAATCCATGCTTGGCCACTGGCGTGTTCCATCGGGTGTCTGGCAATGCGAATACCAATTCGGCAGCCGATTGATTTACATCCAACATCGCAATGACGAGCCACCTCGCGCCAGGATCGCCGCCGCGCAACGCGCGGTCAACGCCGCGTGGGATGATTTACCCCAAGTACTGAAGTTCGCCGAACAGCACTGTAAAGCACAGATGCCCGAACTGATGCGGTTGTACGAAACCTACATGCCGGGGGAATCTCCGTTTTTCGTTTACTCGATCCACTTCGAACTCGACAAACCTTACCCTAGTTATGCCATTTCCACGAACCCTTACTTCGATTGGGATCGTATCCTGATCGACGAAGATGAACTGCGCCAGGTTCACAGGGTTTGCATGGAGCAGTATGAGCCAAGACATGACTTTTGGGTTTACGTCAGGCGTGTAGGGTTTCAGCAATTTGAGCTTGGGGATTAGCTTGGCCTCAACTCAACTCAACTCAACTCAACTCCTACCCTGAATCTCCGCTGATAAAGTCAATACTCGGGAGCGTCCGCTTCTGGCCGATTACAGCCATTCGTAAAAGGCCACAATCGGCCAAGCACTCATGACGTCGTCCGGTAAACATCAAAACCCAGGGTGCTCTCGATAGTGAGCGGACAGGGCTGAACGCCCCCTAACCTCATATCAGTGCTGACCCGCGTTTACATTCGAGGCTTTCACCCAAGCCACGGATCATCTCCATCAATGCCTTCACCCGCAGCGGTAAATTTCCGGCCGGGTATACCGCGTGCATCTGTGGGCTCTCACCGCTGCTGGAGGTGAGTTTGTACTCAGGACAAACCCGCAGAAGGCGCCCCGCCTCCACTTCGGGCTCCGCCATCCAGTCCGCCAAGCGGGCGATCCCGACGCCTGCCAGGGCTGCCTGGAATACCGCCAGACCGGAGCTGAAACGAAATTTTGGATGAACCCGAAAGCTGATGGCCTGCTGCTCACTGCGAAAATTCCACTCCTTGAGAATCCGTGGCGCGGTATGCAGGATCAGCGAATGCGAGTCCAGTGCCTCGATGGAGTCGGGTATGCCGTGGCGCGCCAGGTAGCCGGGGCTGGCATACAGATAACGTGAGTAACTCCAGAGCGCAAAGCCGATCAATTCGCTGGATTGTGGAAACGCGCCGCGAATCGAGAAGTCCAGCTTGCTCTTGGCCGGATCGATGATCTCATCGGTGAAAATCACATCGATGTTGACGTCTGGATAACGCTCACAGTACTGCGCGATCAACCGGGGCAATACCCCGTTTCCGAGAATCTCGGGGGCGGAAAAACGGATCCAGCCGGAGGCCAGACCGCTGAGACCGGAGAGGTCTTCATCCACCTCACGTTGCAGATCGAGCATTTTGTACGCGTGGTGCAATAAGCATTCACCCGCTTCGGTCAAGCTCACGGCATTGGACGAGCGATTGAACAACTTGAGCCCCACACTTTCCTCCAGGGCTTGAACGGCGCGGGTCAGTGCGCTGGGGGAGCGCCCCAGAGTCCGTGCCGCGGCGACGAAGCTGCGCTTGCGAGCCACGGTCGCGAAGGCTTCAAGTTCCCCCAACATATTCAATGCCACTCTCCACCTCATTGCATTTTTCACAACGCGGCATTGCAACACAAAAAAGTCCCTTCCGTTAACCTTCCCGTTTAACCCACAAGGATTGGGCAAACAGGAGCGCAAGGACGTGTCGAAGCTGGATAAAGAAATCGGGAAAGTCGCAGCTTGTGTTGATGAAGTCATTCATGAATGGCTGGAAAAAAAATCAGTGACGTCGATTCGACGGGAGATACCGCAAATTCATCTGTCGCTCGAAGAACAACGCACACTTCAGGTCGGTCTGGCATCGCTGGACGTGACCGATAGCGCCTCGGGTATCCGCCACATGCCGGTCCTGGGGCAGTTGCTGGAAAGTATCCTGTGCACCGAGAAAATCCAGCAGCTACGCAACTTTCCAAAGTCCCGTGAAGTGGCGATGATCGTCAGGGGGTTGCCGCTGGACCCGCAATTGCCCGCCACGCCCTATGACCTGGAGCCGGGTATCGAGAACCTGTCGACGCTGGCCGGGGCTATTTTGTCCGTGCTGCAAACGCTGCAAACCCGTCCACTGGCGTACGAGGGTGAAAGCAGCGACACCGTGTTCCGTCACGTTTCGCCCAAGCAAAAGCGAGAGACCGAAAAGAGCTCCTATGGCTCGCGCGCGGATCTGGACATGCATGTCGACAACCCTCACCTGCCTTTGACCTGCGAACCCGTCTCGCAGTTGTCGGCCTGTCCGGAGTACCTGTCCCTGACCGGCCTGCGCTGCGAGCTCGACGTACCGACGCGTATCGTCGCCATTGACGAGGTGCTGGCCATTCTGCCGGCCTGGGTCGAAGAAGAATTGTCACGGCCGAAATTCACCGTTCGCCGGCCGGCCTCCTTCGGCAAACAGGGGAATGTGCTGGAAAACGTCCCCTTGCTGTACAGAGGCGCAACCGATGGCCTGTATTGCCGCTACAACAAAGCGAGTGTCGAAACGACCTGCGCCAATGCGCAGTTTGCTCTCCAACTGTTCGCCGCCGCCGCCAATCATTCCGACGTCGTGCACCACATACTGCTGCAACCAGGCGACATGCTGATCTTCAAGAACCAGCAAACCCTGCATGCCCGGGATGGTTTTACACCCCGCTACGACGGCCGTGATCGCTGGATGTTGCGCGTCTTCGGGGTCAATGATCCGGCACGCGTGGTGCCGCTGGACCCTCATCAACCCTATATAGTCAGAGCCTGATTCATGGTCGATATTGTCATCCTTTGCGTGTTCGCCTTCGCCGCCGGCCTGATTGATGCGGCGGTGGGCGGCGGCGGACTGATCCAGATTCCCGCGCTGTTCAACGTGCTACCTACCGCTCAACCGGCGGCGCTGCTGGGTACCAATAAGGTCGCGGCCGCCTGCGGCACCGCATTCGCGGCCCGGTCCTTCGTGCGCAAGGTGGTGATCGACTGGGGTCTTGTGATCCCCGCTGCCTGCGCGGCTTTTGTCATGGCTTTCTTCGGAGCCGCCACGGTGTCGTTCGTACCCCAGTCGATGATCCGGCCGGCGGTGCTGGTGTTGATTGTATTGATGGCGATCTACACCTTCTGGAAAAAGGATTTCGGCGCCCTGCACAAACCCATGCGCATCGGTACCAAGGAAAAACTGCTGGCGATCGTCATCGGCGGTGCCATCGGTTTCTACGATGGTCTGTTCGGTCCCGGCACTGGCAGCTTCCTGATCTTCCTGTTTATCCGCTGCTTCGCCTTCGACTTTCTCCATGCCTCGGCATCGGCCAAGCTGGTGAACATCGCGACCAACGTAGCGGCACTGATGTTCTTCATTCCGACGGGTAACGTGCTCTACCTGATCGCAATCCCCATGGCGGCATTCAACATCCTGGGCGCGCTCACCGGCACCTGGCTGGCGGTTCATAAAGGCGTGCCCTTTGTCCGGGCTCTCTTCCTGGTGTTGCTGGTGATTCTGATCAGCAAACTGTCCTACGACCTGTTCCTGTAAACCAGAGGAAAACTACATGCATCCCATGTTCGATCGCCTCGTGGCACTACTCGATGCCCGCTCAGCCTCCTACCGGGTGTTGATGCACGATGCCGAGGGCCAGTCGGCGCGCGTCGCCGAAATCCGTGGCACCGAGCCCGGCCAAGGCGCGAAGGCCATGCTTTGCTCCCTCAAGGGTCAGGCCGAACCCTATGCACTGGTGATCCTGCCGGGCGACCAGAAGCTGGACATGAAGAAAGTCGGCGCAGCCCTGGGCGGGAAAAAAGCCGAACTGGTAAAGGCCGAAACCGCCATGGAACTGACCGGGTGCAGGATCGGCGCCATCCCTCCTTTTGTTTTCGATGAGCGGATTCAATTGATAGTCGATCCGGCATTGACCACCCGCTACGCTGAAATAGCCTTCAACGCGGGCCGGCTGGATGCGTCGATGGTGCTCGACACGAAGGACTATCTGGCGATTGCCATGCCTCGATTGCTGGATATCAGCCAAGCCTGAGCAGACGTTTTCACATACGCCGCAAAAAAGGGGGGACGGGTTTATTTTCATTCGTCTTGAAAAACAGATCTTGGAAATAAATCAGTCCGCTTTTGCCCGAACGCGGTTGCTCCTGAGCGGCAGCCATCGGCCAGAAGCGGCTATTCGGGACCCACAGCAATCGGCCAATAGTCGCCATTCACGAAAGGCTCCTTTCGACGCATGGCAGCATGATGCTTAGCTACATTGGTCCACTGCTTACCAGCTTCCGTAAGGGATGCCGAACTTCTCGATATAGCGCTTGGATTTTTCACTAACCGGGTATGCGTAACGTCCTTGATTCTTGCCCTGACTAGGGCCTAACGGTTCGATCTCGGCTTGGGCCTTACCCACTTTGATGGGGCGATGGCACGAGTCCCGAACAAAAATCTGAACAACGCCTCCTGGAGCCAAACCCAAGTAAATAGATGCGCTGTAAACGGCTTGCTCTTCCGGCGTTTCAGGGCACCGCTGATTCACTGATTTCACCATCAACTGCCTCGCATCTTCAGGCACGTCGACCCAAACCTTATACGTCTGCGGTTCAACAATGGATTGCCAACGTACATAAATGCGCTTGGGTAGATCAGCACCAATCACCGCTTTTGAGGCACCGCCCACAGCGTGCCAGCCTCGTGCGGACTCTTTACCGTTTTCTGGTTCCCCACCTGCGGCTGTGCCTCCCCCGGTGCGTCTGAACAACTTGCCGTTTATGTCTTCGACGGCGCTGTCTTCAACCCATACCTTCATGTAATAGGGCTCGGTGAACGCGAGCTCCCACGAGTCAGATTTGGGATCGTTTTTCGCTGACAGAGGATCAGCAGGTTGGCAGCCCGCCATGATTAGCGCGCCCAGCAAGATTACAAGAGTTTTCATTACCAAAACTTCCATTCAGGCAGGTGTCACGGCTACCAACTTCCATATGGAATGCCGAATTTCTGGATGTAGCGCTCAGACTTTTCACTCACGGGATATGCGTAACGCCCTTGGTTCTTGCCCTGACTCGGCCCCAACGGGTCAATCTCGGCTTGGACGCGTGCGACTTTAACCGGGTGATTACACGAATCTCTGACCCAAACCTGCACTACTCCACCGGGGGCTAATCCCAGATAGACCGAACCCATGAATCTAGCTTCTTGATCCGGTGTTTGCGGGCAACGCTGATTGACGGAAGACACCATCAACTGCCTGGCCTCTTCAGGAACATCCACCGAAGCCTGCCACGTCTTCTGTTCCACAATCGATTGCCAACGAACCCAAATACGGACGGGCAGATCTGCCCCCACGACTCTCTTCCCGCTGCCGCCTACCCCTCCCGTCCACCCACGGGCTGACTCTGTGCCATCTTCAGGTTCTCCACCCGCAGCGGTGCCGCTACCAGTTTTGTGGAAAATTTTGCCGGTGATGTCTTGAACAGAACTGTTTTCTACCCAGACTTTCATGTAATCCGGCTCAACAAAGGCCAACTCCCACCACTCGGATTTCGGATCGTTCTTAACCGAAAGTGGATCAGTAGCCTGGCAACCCAAGACCAGAAACATGCACAGCATCGTAATGAGTTGCTTCATTGGGTTACGGTTTACCAACTCCCATACGGAATGCCGTATTTCTCGATATAGAGCTTGGCCTTTTCACTCACTGGATAGGCGTATCGATCACCGTGCTTGCCCTGCTGCGGGCCGAGCGGTTCGATCTCGCCTTGGGCATGGGCAACTTTGATTGGGCGGTGGCACGAGTCTCTGACCCAAGCCTGGAGCACACCGCCGGGAGCTAGCCCCACATACAGTGTCGCCATGTATCGGGCGGTTCTTTCTGGAGTTTCCGAGCAGCGTTGGTGTGTTGACTTCACCATCAACTGCCTCGCTTCTTCCGGAATTTCTATGAAGCCTTTATAGGTTTTTTGCTCTGATATGGACTGCCAACGTACGAAGATCATTCTTGGAAGATCGGCGCCAGACACTGGCATTCCAGAACCACTAACGGCTCCCCAGCCACGCGCAGACTCTGTGCCATCTTCGGGCTCACCTCCGGCGGCTGACTTCCCGCCTACTCTGAAAAACATCATGTTCTTGATATCCAGAACCGAGCTGTCTTCTACCCATACTTTCATGTAATCCGGTTCAACAAACCCTAACTCCCACCAAGGAGATTTAGGGTCATTCGCACCGGTGTCGGAGCTTCCGGTTTGGCATCCCGCCAATAGTAAAACGCCGAGCAAGGCGATCATTGCTTTCATTACCAAAGCTTCCAATCAGGTATGTGTGGGTGTTGTACACGGACAGCGTCTTCTGTCGGAGCATTGATGTATACAGCGTCAATGCCACTTCCATCTGTTCTTCCGAGGGGATGGTTCCAATTAGCGGAGGTATGGATGTATTTGAGCCTCAGCAGCGACTCGTCCTCGAGAGTGGTTTTGTAATCACCCGCGAGAAATCGATCACACAAGGATTGAAGTTCTTCAGGGATTGAGAATTCGTCATCTTCAGGTACGTCGGAGAATTGGACGCCTTTTTCCTTGGCCAGTTGATGCATGACTCTAAGATAGATCCTTGAAAGCTTACCGCTTACCGGGCGTTTTAGTTGAAGAGCGGCGTATACGCGTTTCTGTCCCGGCGACAGCTTTTCCTGGTGCTCCTGCGGGATTTCGAAGGAGGCAGGTGTGACAATTTCCAAAAAGTGAGCGGGCCATCCTTTTGCGATCCACTGAGCTTTAACGCGTGCAGCATCTTGATAGATCGACGTGGTTGAAACATCGATATACCGCGGAACATCAAGTGTTTGCATAGGACTGACCAGCACGCACTCCTCGACTTCGTCGAGGTAGCTGCCGCCGATATCTGAATGGACGCCAGGAAAGGTGTACTCCGGATGGGCTGGCTTCACTCGGCTAAGTGCGAAATTTGCACGACATTCATCTCTGGCTACGAGATGAACAACATCTGGAAAGAACTGGCGATCCAGGTAGAGCTTCACACCAGGAGCGATAGGGCTCTTCACCCGACCAAAATTGGTGAAGCCGGCAATGGAAGGCACCGTATCGAAAAGGCCGATAAATCCCATTTTGATGCCGCTTCCGTAATGGCTATCAAAGCTGCGGCTAAAATCTCGAGCATTTCTGTTCAGCAAATTTCCCAAAGGACCTCGCGTACTCCGCACCACTTCATTTGAGAAGTGCCGTGCTGCCGCAGCTCCACGACTAAAACCAAACGTATCAAAGATCAGAGAGGCGATTTCACTATCGGGATAATCTTGCAGAACCTGTTCAATGGTTCGTTGTATTTGAGTGAAGGACTCTTGCACACGCCCCGCCACCCCCGTATCACCTCGCCCCATGCCGGAACCCAGCAAGTTGTCCTTCTGATTGCTTTCAGTGCCTATACCTTCGACGTAAATTGGGCGCGAGATGTACTTGATAGAGCCATCGCTTTCAGCTTTTTGGGTCTTTTTATACAAAGAATGTAATTTTTTAACGTTGGTGGGGCCGGCCCCATAACTGCTGTCCGGATCCCGCATATACGGCTTGCAGCTAGCCGGAATATCCTCCGGCGCAATCGGATGCTGCGCACCACACAACAATCCAGCCGCCGTGTTATTCGCATTATTCCCAGTGCCATCAAAGAACACGCCAATCCTCAACGCGATGCCGATTTTCTCGGGCTCTGGCGCGGGCTCTTTGCTGTGCTTTTCGTATTCCGCCCAGCGCTGGGCGTGGATGTCGACGGGTTCGGCTTCGGCGTAACGATGGTTTTTCGGGGGGTTGGGAACGTAGCCACTCAATCCTTGATTCCTTGTTCTGATCCTTGAACGGCCGAAAGGGTGCCAGTCGAGGATCAGGGGCGCAAGGCGTGGCCCTTTGCTAGCGCGTGGGGGAAATCGGGTTTGACGAGGGTTGCCCCTCGTCATGTTGGAGGGCTATTTGGGGATTTCGACGTTATCCAGCGCTCGGTTTACCGCGAGTTCGCCGAGCATCACGACTTGGGCGATGCCCAGTGCGGTTTTGCGATGGGAGGTGTCGAGCATGGCGGCGAAGTTGAGGAGCATTTCGCTGGCCGAGCCGAGGGTTTCGCTGGCGTTGGCCAGGAGCGATTCCGTGTCGTACTTCGGGTTGGCGAGGTACATGGGTTCCGGCTCGTTGGTGCTGGCCATGATTTGGTCGGAAGGTTTGAGGTAATGGTCGAGGGCGCGTTCGGCGGCTTCGTGGAATTTCTTGGAGTCGGGGGATTCGTACGGGGATGCGGGGTCGGTTTCTGGTGGGTTCGGCGTTACTTTGAACATAGATGAAGCTCCTAACACATTTGAGGAGGCTTCACCCTTTCGCTACCAAACGAAGGGTGGCGGCCATGCACAGGTTGGTAGACCGGGTGTTAGGATCCGGCGCGCCCTAGGACGCCCTGTACATGACCACCATAAATCCGAAACGAAGAAATTTCGGCGATGGTGGAGCTGTACATCTAACACCGGGCTACCAAACCCGATCACTGTTTTTCAGTGACCGACAAACGATAGAACCCGCGACCTAGACGCACAAGCCGGCGGATTCTGGCGTAGTCGTAGGCGATGGCGCAAGGAATTGTAGGGCATGACCAGCAACGTACGACGCGCATTAAACAAACGCATCGTTTCTTGTTTATAGGCCAGTAGAGGTGTTAGACACTGAGATTCAATGCGTCTCAAAAGAATTCCACTGGTGCGTATCAAGGGCTAGCGCGCAGTAGGGTTCAAAAACGTAAAGCTCAAGCGCATTTTCGATGGCAATTGCTGCCACCTGGAGTGTCTTTAAATAGGATTGGGCCTCTATGAATGAGGTACCGAATAAGGCGTCATCCATTGCCTTCGCGCGCGTCAGTTTGGAGATCGTTCGATCTGGATGCTTAGCCATCGCTATTCGAAAAGCCAGGCTGGCGTCGAAATGTGTTTTACCGAAGACGTGCTGACGAAGCCGACTGACCACACTTCTGGAAATACCCACGTAGATAGGCACCCCGTTGTCGATCAGCACATAGCAACCCGAAAAGTCATGTGCCAGATCGAGCTGTTTTAGCAGCGATTTCGTGCCAACTCTCGGAACCGAAAATGCCTCCATCTCTCGCGGATCAGCCAGAGCGCTTTTCATTCTGCACATGTGGCCGGGCAGTACCGTTGTGGCTAACGCTTCAAATGTGTGCGGGCATTCATGTAATGGCATTCGAAAAAAGCTCGCTCTATAAGTAGATACCAACGCTAGCGCGGCAGATCGGCTCATGACAAGCCATGTAATACACGCCTGTTTGAAACAACATCTGAAACATCACTGATTGAAATACGGCGTATCTGGATAGCTCTCTGCAGCGAAGAGCAAAGGCGATCGCTGCAGAGAGCTCTAATTTCTATTTCGGTAGTTCGACGTTGTCGAGTGCCCGGTTTACCGCGAGTTCGCCGAGCATCACGACTTGGGCGATGCCCAGTGCGGTTTTGCGGTGGGAGTTGTCGAGCGTGGCGGCGAAGTTGAGGAGCATTTCGCTGGCCGAACCGAGGGTTTCGCTGGCGTTGGCCAGGAGCGATTCGGTGTCGTACTTCGGGTTGGCGAGGTACATGGGTTCGGGCTCGTTGGTGCTGGCCATGATTTGGTCGGAGGGTTTGAGGTAGTGGTCGAGGGCGCGTTCGGCGGCTTCGTGGAATTTCTTGGAGTCGGGGGATTCGTAGGGGGATGCGGGGTCGGTTTGTGGCGGGTTCGGCGTTACTTTGAACATGGTGAAACTCCTAGTTGATAAAAGGAGCCTTCACATTCGCTACCAAACGAAGGTGGCGGCCATACGCGGGTTGGTAGACCGGTAACTAGGACCCGGCACACCCGAAGGTGTCCTGCGCATGGCCACCATTGAGCAGTAACCCGACAGGGTCTGCGAACGGTGCGCGATGCGACTAGTTATGGCGGGCTACCAAACCCGATCACTGTTTTTCAGTGACCGACAAACGATAGAACCCGCGACCTAGACGCACAAGCCGGCGGATTCTGGCGTAGTCGTAGGCGATGGCGCAAGACGTTGTAGGGCGCGTGTGGTGTTTTGATGTTTCGTTTAAACAACCTGACTCTCTGCTGTTTATTTCGCTCGTTTTTTGACGTCGTGCCGGTCAGCGCCCTTCGCAAGCAAGCACTTCTCCCTAGGGTTTTGGTGTCTTCAGAAATGCCTGAAGTCCGCATAGAATGACGCCCCCTGCACTTCTGCAGCCTTGCGATGGAACGCAGTTATTCGAACATGCGCCAGGCAATCGGCCTCTTCAAATGGAACAAGGACAAAAGCTCATGGGTTTGAGAACGGCAGCTCTGGTTTCATTGCTTGCAACGTCAATGAGCGCCTGCGGAGGGAGCAAGGAAAAGGCCAGGGAGTTGACCGAGTTGGGGACCTTCAGGGAGGACTACGACACGCTCGTCCAGAACGCGATGCAAGCTTACTCGCCACGTTACTCGATGGTGATGGACGAAGAAATTCGCAAGGTCGTGGAAGACTACATCCCGTTCGAAAAAATCAAAGACCTGCGGATCGAGGCCTATGCGGCTCACTTGCAGGCGGATGAACTCGATGCGGCGATTCGTGCCCATGACCATCCCGAACAAGCCCAGAGCACTTTTGCCGACACGCCCGAAGGCCGCGGCTTTTCGGACAAAATCTTCGACGCGGATGAAGCTGCCCAGCAAGCGTTCCAAAACGAATTCAAGGAACGTGATCCTGCAATCGTTAAAAAGCTGGATGCGATGAATAAGAAGTTTGATCACTGAGCGTTCCCGGATGGTTCGTTCCGGGAGTGATTGGGCGGACGCCATCGCGGGCAAGCCCGCTCCCACAGGGATTGGGGGCTGATTTTGGATTGTGGGTGATTGGGCGGGCGTCGTTGCGCGCAGGTGCACTGCTTTTATGCCGGCAGAATTTTCAGGGTGTATTTCGTTGGATTCGAAACACCAGACTGGGGGCTTTGCCCGGCACGTCGTCGAGCAGTCCGAAGCGGCGCAGGCCGATTTTCTCCAGCACCTTTATCGACGCGGCGTGATCAGGCCTGACCAGGCCGAACACTTCGAGTAATCCGAGGTGATCGAAGGCATGGGTCAACGCTGCTTGCCCCGCTTCGGTCGCATAGCCGTGGCCCCACGCTTCGACGGCGAAGCGATAGCCGAGGTTGATCACCGATTTCCCCAAATAGTCATGCGTCGCGATGCCGGCGAATCCGAGGATTTGGTCAGGGGATTGGGCGCTGGTGATTGTCCACCAGCCATAGCCGTGGGTAGCCCAGTGCTTGATCCAGCGCTCAAGCAACGCCTCAGCCTGGGCGAGGTCGGTCATGGGCCCGGCAGGGTTGAACAGGTTGGTCTGCGGGTCGCCGAAAATGGCGAAAACGGCGGGTAGGTCGGCGAGTTGCGGTTGCCGGTATATCAGGCGGGATTTGGTGGCAGACATGATCAAAAACCTTGTTGGAAGATTCTCGGAAACACAGGTTGGCTCGGCGGGCGCCATCGCGAGCAGGCTCACTCCTACAAGTGCCGGGCTGGACGGACGCCATCGCGGGCAAGCCTGGCTCCCACAGGTTTCGTGGGTTGCTCAGGTTTTGTGGCGTGTCATGTGAATCAGCGCTGATCGCCTGCCACCCGGCGCGGGGCGTTCTTCGATGGCGAACGGGACGAAGCCGAGTTTCGGGTAGAGCAACAATCCTGCGGTGTTTTCGTTGAAGCAGGAGAGTTGCATTTCGTTGGCCTGATACTTTTCAAAGCCCACTGCGGTCATGGTTTCGATGATGTATCGGGCCACGCCTTTGCCACGGGCACTTGGCGCGACGATGACATTGCCGATGCAGCAGATGCCGTTGTGTTCGGCGCGGTAGAAATTGGCGAAGCCGACGACTGATCCATCCGCCTCGAAAATGCTCGAGTCGAAACGTTGGCTGATCGCTGTGTGCAGTTGCTCTTCCGTCAGCGGGAAGTGCGCTTTCGGGAACATGAAAAACAGCTCTTGTTCGCCTTGGGGAAAGCTGCAGACGGTTTTGACGTCTTCGGCGAGCACGGGTCGGTGGGTGAAGTTCATCGCTGCCCTGCCCTCACTTTTTGCTGGCTGCCAGATGATGCGCGACCAGTGCGTTGGCATGGCCGTGGCCCATGCCGTGTTCGTCCTTGAGCCACGCCACCAGTTCCATGTGTTTCTTGTCGGTGATGCTGGCGAGCAGGTTCAGCCAGTGGTCGATGGGCTGGCCGTACTTCTTTTCGATGGAGGGGAAGTACGACGCCGGGCCTTTTACTTTGTTGTCTTCGCTCATGCTGCAAGCTCCCTGGGATCGCGACGGAGGGTCGGCGGACGCTCCTTGTCGGCAAGCCATAGAGTGGACGCGAGAGGCAAATCCGGCAAGTGGCCCGGGTTGTTCGCTTACTTCGAAATGAGTTCTGCCATTCTCTGCAGATCCGTCTTGCCGTCGGTCATGACGGTCGACCTGATCCAGTAGGTTTTCTGCTCCGGCGGCAGGATTGGCTCGGCAGGGAATCGGTAATCAGCGTAGCCCTGCAATACCTTTTGGTCGACAGCGCTATTCCCGGAGCTTTGCACCAGTGAGATCGTCGGCACCGGCACACCGGGGATGCCTTCCAGTTGCACCGTCACCGGTTGGCTGTCGCGTGTGGTCATTCGCTCTTTCTTCAAGGTTTCTTCGATGGCCAGTGCCCTGTTTCTCAAACGATAGCGCACGTCGCTTTCAAAGATTTCGTTGTAGCGCGCTTGTTGCGCGGTGGTCATCGTTACGCCTCGGGAGCGCAGGCGTTGCAGGCTACTCAAGGCGCTGTCGACGCCATTGGCACTGCTGAGGTAATACTTCAGCGCGCCTTGCAGATCCTGCGGGCCACCTTTGCCGAACTCGAAGAACTCGGCCACTTTGAACTCCGCGTCGGCATGGCCGGGATTGACCACCGAGCGCTGATAGAAGTCCCGGGCAGCCACCAGATCGACGGGCCCGCCCACGCCGTTTTCGGCCATGGCGCCCAGTCGGCTATAGACGCTGGGGTCTCTGCCGACCATCGACTCGTAAAGACCTCTGGCCTTGGGAAAGTCCTGCGCCACGCCGTGACCATGCTCGTACATCAAGCCGAGCACCACTGCGCAGTTGACGTACTGGGTGCTGAGATAACGAATTTCCTCGACTTCTCTGGCGCTGATCGATGGTTGTTTGTAGATGGACACACAACGAGCGTCGGGGAGCTGATTCTTTGAGGATTGGAGCTGGGGTTCGCCAAGGGTTTTGCACCCGGAGATGAGTGCCGTAAGCGCGAGTAACGTGACAACCTTGTTCATGACTGCTTCCATTGAAATCGTGCTGACTGCATCGGCAGGCTTGCTCAAAAGCTGAAGCTTCGATTACTCAAACTTTGCACAAAACCCTGTAGGAGTGAGCCTGCTCGCGATGGCGTCTGTTCAGTTGGTATCAATATTGACTGAACCACCGCTATCGCGAGCAGGCGAAGGCCTACAGGGGTTTTGCGTGCGATCAAAGATCAGCTGTGCAGGATCGCAGTCGCGGATGAGACCACCAATAGCACGGCGAGGGTCCGGTTCAGCCAGCGCAGCTGCGCCGGGTTACTCAGCCATCTCGCCGCCCCTCGGCCGAGCAGCGCCCAGATCGCGAGGCAGGGCAGCGATACCACGAAGAACACCAGACACAGCGCATTCAACCCCTGCCCTTGCGCGGTGAACACGCTGATCACGGCAATCGCCATGAACCATGATTTGGGGTTGACCCATTGCAGCAGTGCAGCGCCGATCAAGCCCATCTCAGCCTTTTCTTCCCCGGCGGCGGCATCGATGTCGGTGACCGGGGCCGTGAAGATCTGCCATGCCAACCACAGCATCCAGCACAGTCCGAGCCCGCTGATGATCGGACGCACACCGGGCAGCATCAACGTGCTGGCCCCCGCTCCGGCGACCCATACAAGCGAAGCGGCACCCACGCCCGCGCCCAGAATAATCGGCAGACATGGCCGCCAGCCGCGTCGGGCGCTGGTGCTGAGGACGATCAGGTTGGTCGGGCCCGGGGTGATGGAGGCGACGAAGGCGAAGAGAATGAATGCAAGCATGGCACGGCCCTTTAGGAAGTCAGGGCGTACTGTGGCGGTTGCGGTGTGCGGCGGTCTTGAACGTTTGTTCAGCGGCGGATGATGCCTGTGGCGCGCTGTTGATAGGCGCCCGGGGTGATGCCATAGGCGCGCACAAACCAGCGGCCCAAATGGCTTTGGTCAGAGAAACCGAGTCTGCTGGCGACGTCCACCGGTTGCACACCGGCAGCGAGCATCTGTCGGCCACGACTGAGGCGCAACTGGATCAGCCAGGCATGCGGCGCCAAACCATAGGCAGCCTTGAACGCACGGGTCAGGCGGAAGCGGTCGGTGCCGCAGACCTCTGCCAGGGTTTGCAGACTGATGTCCTGTTCGTGATAGGCCATCAGGTAATCCCGGGCTTGTCGGGCGATCAAGGGTGCGCGGGTTGCCGTTGTGGGTTGCGGCCGTCGGTACAAATGGCTGGCGAGGCGTTCCAGGAAAGAATCCAGCGCGACGTCCCGCACCATGCGCACATCCTGCTGATGCAGCGCATTGAAGGCAAACAGGGTTGCGCGGGCCAGTTCTGGATCGTCGTTGAGCACGCTGCCGATACCCGGCAAACCGCTGCCGAAACGGCCCAGGTGCAAACCGTCCAGCGCCTGTTCCAGCCACGTGGGTTGCAGGTAGAGCATGCGATAGGTGAAACCGTCGGGACTCGGCGCATCACCGTCGTGGATGTCGCCGGGTTCGAGCATGAAGACCTTGCCCGGCGTGCTGTCATGCCGCGCCCGGCGGCTGTTGAAGCGCTGCACGCCTTGCTCGGTGAAACCGATCAGGTAGGTTTCGTGCCAGTGCGGATCGTACGCGTGCGCGTGCCCGGCGAAATGCGCATGCAGGGTTTCAATGCCGGTTTCCCGGTCGTGGGTGAGGTTGATCCAGTTGCTCATGGCTTGCTACAGAGTGGTGGGCTGGGGCTAGTAACCCACAGTTGGCCTCGTGCGGCTAGAAGGTTTGTGCAACGTTCGTCAGGCCAACCGCCTCTCTTGCCTGCACTTTCGGCGGTTCAGCGGATGTCCGTGCGGCCGGGCAACATGCGCACGAGGGTGTTGTCGCGCACCCAATAGTGGTGGAACAAGCCTGCCGCCGCATGCAGGCCGATCAGCCAGTAGCCGGTGCTGCCGATCAATTCATGCCAGTACTTGAGGCGTTTGGCGAAATCCGCATCGATGGCGACAGGCGCAGGCACATGAAAGCCAAAGTACGGGAACGGCTTGTCGCCGGCGGCGAGCATCAGCCAGGCGAGGACCGGCGTAGCGATCATCAAGCCATAGAGGGCCAGATGCGTCAGGTGCGCGATGCCGGTCTGCCAGGCGGGAGGCTTGGGGGAGATCGGTGGGCGCGGAGTCAGGCGACCGAGCAGGCGGACCCACACCAGGGCGAAGATGCTCGCACCGAACAGGCCGTGGAAGCCCATCAGCAGGCCTCGCGCTTCGCTGCCCTTGGGCATGTAGCCTTTGATTTCAACGCAGGCGTAAACACCTACGAACAGCACCAGCATCAGCCAGTGCATCGTGATCGAGAGTTTTCCATAACGGCTTGCGGCATTGTCGCGGGTCATAAGTAGCGCCTCGTGATTGTCGTGAGTGACGGTCGATGGCGTCGACGGTCACGTTCCTTTGGCCGGGCTGACCGACGGTGTCACCCTGCCCGGCGAGTCTTAAGACAGTCTGAAGATTGGCCGGCAGATTAACCTTTTTTCACCTTCAGACTTCGTTAAGAAATGGCTCGGATACTTCGCTCAAATCCATGAGGGAGGCGTTCTGCCCATGCCCGATTTCGACTGGAACATCCCCCTGCCCCTGCATTTCGGCCAGACCGAAACGCCGCAGATGACACTGACCCATGCCTTGCCGGACGACGCCCATCGAACGTCATTTGAGGCGTTTATCCAGCAACGCTTTCGTAAAGCTCACGGCGCCGACATCCGCCACTTCATGCCCGAACTGTTCGGCATGCACAACAGCGACGGTGAACTGTGTGCGGTGGCCGGTGTACGCCGCGCGCATCTGGAGCCGTTGTTTCTGGAGCGCTATCTGGATGAGCCGATCGAGCCGCTGATCAGCGCGGCAGCAGATCGCGCGGTGGATCGCGCAGCGATTGTCGAGGTCGGCAACCTTGCGGCCAGCGACACCGGCAGTGCGCGCCTGAGCATCATCGCTATCACCTATTTGCTGGCCATGGGTGGTCTGGAGTGGGTGACGTTTACCGGCAATATCGGGTTGGTCAACAGCTTCCATCGTTTAGGTCTGAAACCGGTGACATTGTGCGCCGCCGACCCGGAGCGACTGGGTGACGAGCGTCAACATTGGGGCAGTTATTACGAAAGCAAACCTTGGGTTCACGTCGGCAACATTCGCGCCGGGTTTATCCATTTGCGCAATATCGGACTGTTTAACCGGCTGGGATTGCCGACTTCGATTGAAGGAGCTTTCCATGTCGCTTGAACTGCAACGCTTTCAGGAAACCTTGCGCAGCCATGCCGGGCGCAATGACAACGCCACCGCCCTGTGGGACGACACCCTAAAGCTGGATTACACGACCTTGTACGCCGAGGTGCTGTATCGCCAGGAGCGTTTGCGCGACGAGCACGTGCAAGTGGTCGCACTGGCGCTGGATAACGGGGTCGACGCGATGCTCTGGGATCTCGCCGTGCTGTTCGAAGGCCTGACCTGTGTGACGCTGCCGCCGTTTTTCAGCCCGGCGCAACGCGCCCATTGTCTGGAGCTGAGCCAGGCTGAACGGGTGATTGCCGAGCCGGAGCTGGAAGCTGAATTGCTCGGTGCCGGTTACGTGAAGAATGGCGAGTTCTGGTGCCGAATCTTCAGCGGCCCGAGCCGCCTGCCCGCTGGCACCGCCAAACTGACGTTTACCTCCGGCACCACCGGCACACCGAAAGGCGTTTGCCTGAGTGCCGACAGTTTGTTGCGGGTGGCGCGTGAGCTGGATCAGGCCAGCGAACCGACCGGCCCGCAGCATCATCTGGCGTTGTTGCCGCTGGCGATTCTGCTGGAGAACCTCGGTTGTTATGCGGCGCTGTATGCCGGTGCGAAGCTGAGTCTGCCGAGCCAGAGAACCCTCGGCATTC
Source organism: Pseudomonas sp. Seg1 (assembly GCF_018326005.1). Taxonomy (NCBI): domain Bacteria; kingdom Pseudomonadati; phylum Pseudomonadota; class Gammaproteobacteria; order Pseudomonadales; family Pseudomonadaceae; genus Pseudomonas; species Pseudomonas sp. Seg1. The sequence goes on along the minus strand of NZ_AP021903.1, from coordinate 2,626,597 downwards.
AGGGCGCCAGCGGTGTCGACATTCCACGCCTGCTCGGCTATCTGGCCATCCGCGCGCCGGAGAGTCTGATTCTGGTGCCGCAGCTGTTACTGATGCTGGTCAGCGCTGCTGAGCAGAAAGCCTTCGACCCACAAAATCTGCGCTTCGCCGCGGTCGGTGGCGCACGGGTGTCCGAAGATCTGCTGCACCGCGCGCAACGTGTCGGCCTGCCGGTTTATGAAGGTTATGGCTTGTCCGAATGCTCATCGGTGGTATGCCTCAATCGCCCCGGCGCACGGCGTCCGGGCAGTGTTGGCCGGCCGTTGCCGCATGTTGAAGTAAGGCTGGCCGAGGACGGCGAAGTGCTGATCAAGGGCTCGCCGCTGCTGGGTTATCTGGGCGATGCGCCGTATGCCGAAGAGTGGTGGCCGAGCGGCGATCTGGGCGAGTTCGATCCGGAAGGTTTTCTCTACCTCAAGGGCCGCAAAAAGCATCAGTTCGTCACCAGTTTCGGGCGCAACGTCAACCCGGAATGGGTCGAGTCCGAGCTGACCCAGCGCCGCCACATTGCCCAGGCGTTCGTCTATGGCGAGGCGATGCCACACAACCACGCCCTGCTCTGGCCGCATCGCGCCGATTGCAGCGACGCGGAACTGGCCGCCGCCGTCGCCGAAGCCAATGAGGCGCTGCCCGATTACGCCCAGGTGCATCGCTGGACACGTCTACCCCACCCCTTCAGCGCCGCCAATGGCCTGCTCACCGCCAATGGCCGCCCGCGCCGCGAAGCCATCGTCGCGCACTACCACGCCCAACTGACCGAATCCGCCGTCTCCGAGGAATCCGCATCATGAATTTTTTCGACACCCTGCAAGAAGCCACACAGCAGGAACGCCACGAGTTGTTCAACCTGCCGATTATTCTGGATGCCCTGCAAGGCAAGGTCAGTCTTGCAAGCTATCGGGCATTTCTCGCCCAGGCCTATTACCACGTGCGCCACACGGTGCCGTTGATGATGGCTTGCGGCGCGCGCTTGCCGACACGTCTGGAGTGGTTGCGCAAAGCGGTGTGCGAGTACATCGAAGACGAATACGGCCATGAGCAGTGGGTGTTAAACGATATCGCCGCGTGCGGTGGTGACCGCGACGCCGTGCGCGATGGTCAGCCGTCGCTGTCGATCGAGTTGATGGTCAGCTTCCTCTACGACCTGATCGCCCGGGGCAATCCGGTAGGCCTGTTCGGTATGGTCAACGTGCTTGAAGGCACCAGCATTGCCTTGGCCACCCATGCAGCGGGCAGCATTCGTGAGCGTCTGGCGCTGCCGGAAACGGCGTTCAGCTATTTGAGTTCCCATGGCTCGCTGGACATCGAGCACATGCAGACCTACCGCCGCCTGATGAACAGGCTGGAAGACCCGCAAGATCAGGCGGCGGTCATTCATGCCTCGAAAGTCGTCTATCGCCTGTACACCGACATGTTCCGTGGCTTGCCGCGTGACGCGGAGGCTCAACATGCAGCTGCGTGACGCGCGTGTGGTGTTGACCGGCGCCAGTGGCGGCATCGGCATGGCCATCGCCAGTGCCTTGTGCGTTGCCGGCGCCCAGGTATTGGCCGTGGCCCGGCATCAGGAGGCGCTGCTGCCGCTGCTGGAGCGTTATCCGCAAAATCTGTGCTGGGTCGGCGCCGACCTGACCTTCCTCAGCGACCGGCGCAAAGTGCTGGCCGCCGCCGAAGCCATCGGCGGCATCAACCTGCTGATCAACGCGGCCGGGGTCAATCACTTCGCCATGCTCGAACAGCTCGATGACAGCGACATCAACGCGATGCTCGCGGTGAACATCAGTGCGCCGATCTGCCTGACCAAACTGCTGTTGCCACTGCTCAAGCAGGCCGACAGCGCCATGGTGGTCAACGTCGGCTCGACCTATGGCTCGATCGGCTACCCCGGTTACGCCAGCTACTGCGCGACCAAATTTGCCCTGCGCGGGTTTTCCGAAGCGCTGCGTCGAGAGTTGGCCGATACCCGTGTCAGCGTCCTCTATGTCGCGCCCCGGGCCACCCGCACGTCGATGAACAGCGCCGCTGCGCAAGCCTTGAACGATGCCTTGAAATCCAACGTCGATGACCCGCAAACCGTGGCCTCGGCGGTGATTCACGCAATTGCCGGCGACCGTCGCGATCTGTATCTGGGCTGGCCAGAACGTTTCTTCGTGCGCCTCAACAATCTGCTTCCACACCTGGTTGATCGTGGTCTGCGCAAGCAGTTGCCGCTGATCCGCCGCCTCAGCGAAAAAACCGACAACGAGACCCCCAAGCCATGAAAAAAGTCTTCGCATGCCTGCTGCTCGGTGCCCTCAGTCAAAGCGTCTGGGCGCTGGATGCGGCTGATCAACAGCGCCTGAGCGGCATCCAGCAGAACTGGGCGCACATCCAATATGAAGTGGCGGAAAAACAGCGCGCCGCCGCGTTTGAACAACTGTCTGCCGATACCAACGCCTTCACCACGCAACGCCCGAACGTGGCTGAAGCCTGGATCTGGAAAGGCATTGTCACCAGCAGTTGGGCAGGTGCCGAGGGCGGGCTCGGTGCCTTGGGCAAAGCCAAGGAAGCCAAGGCTGATCTGGAAAAATCCCTGACCCTCGATCCCAAAGCCCTGCAAGGCTCGGCCTACACCAGCCTCGCCGCGCTGTATGACCGGGTACCGGGCTGGCCAATCGGTTTCGGTGACAGCGACAAGGCCGAGCAACTGCTCAAACAGGCATTGCAACTCAATCCCGACGGCATCGACAGCCTGTACTTCTGGGGCGATCACCTCTACCGTGAAAAACGCTACGCTGAAGCCAAACAGGCGCTGCAAAAAGCCCTGCAAGCGGCACCGCGCCCTGGCCGCGAGAGTGCCGACGCCGGGCGCCGCAAAGAAATCGCCGCCCTGCTGGTGGACGTCAACAAGAACCTCGACTGACAGGAGTCCGTGTGCGTTTACTACTGATTGAGGATGATGTGGCGCTCGGTGAAGGCATTCATCAGGCATTGGGCCGCGAAGGCTACACCGTCGATTGGCTCAGGGACGGCAGCAGCGCGCTACATGCGCTGCTCAGTGAAACCTTCGACGTAGCGGTGCTCGATCTCGGTCTGCCGCGCATGGATGGCCTCGACGTGCTGCGGCGTCTGCGCGACAGCGGTTCGAATCTGCCGGTGCTGATCCTCACCGCCCGCGATGCTACCGAAGACCGCATCGCCGGGCTGGATGCCGGCGCCGACGACTATCTGGTCAAACCCTTCGATCTGGCCGAACTCAAAGCGCGTTTGCGCGCGCTGTTGCGGCGCAGTGCCGGACGCGCTCAGGCGCTGATCGAGCACGCCGGAATCAGTCTCAACCCCGGCACCCAGCAGGTCAGTTATCAAGGCCAGCCCGTGGCGCTGACGCCCAAGGAATATCAGCTGTTGCATGAACTGCTCTCGCCGCCGGGCCGGGTGATGACCCGCGATCAACTGATTCAGTTGCTCTACGGCTGGAATGAAGAAGCGGAAAGCAACACCCTGGAAGTGCACATCCATCACCTGCGCAAGAAGTTCAGCACTGACCTGATCCGTACCATCCGTGGCGTGGGTTATCTGGTGGAGGAGCGCCGATGACCTCGATCCGCCGTCGCACGCTGACGCTGATCATCGGCCTGTTGCTGGCCGGCCTGGCAGTGCTCAGTACGTTCAATCTGCATGACAGCAACCACGAAATCGCCGAAGTCTACGATGCGCAACTGGCGCAGAACGCCCGACTGCTGCAAGGCGTGATGCGCATGCCGATGGCGAGTACCGAGCACACGCAGTTGTATCAGGCGTTCAATCAGGCCCTCGGCGAAGCCAAGCCACGGGTGGATGGCCATCCTTACGAAAGCAAAATCGCCTTTCAGGTGTGGAATCCCAAAGGCGAAGTGTTGGTACACACCGCCAGTGCGCCCTCCTTCACCGCCCCGCCCACCCTGCCCGGCTTCAGTGACGTGGTGGATTTGAAAGGTCGGCAATGGCGCGCATTTCTGCTGGAAGACAAACAGAACGGCCTGCGCATCTGGGTCGGCGAGCGTGACGATGTGCGCGCCGATCTGGTTGACCGCATCGTTCGCCACACGCTGTGGCCGAACGTGTTGGGCAGTCTGATGCTGGCGGCGATGGTCTGGCTCGCCATTGGCTGGGGGCTCAAGCCACTGGCGAACATGGCCGCAACCCTGCGCGCACGTCACAGTGGATCACTGGAGCCGTTACAACTGACACCGTTACCCAGCGAACTTGAACCGATGCAGGCCGCGCTCAACCGAATGCTCGCGCAGATCCAGGAAGTGCTCGGTCGCGAACGCCGCTTCATCGCCGACGCGGCCCACGAAATGCGCACCCCGCTGGCGGTGCTGCGGGTGCATGCGCAAAACCTGCTGGAAGCCGGTACCGAACAGGAACGCCGCGACTCGCTGGCTTTTCTGATCGCTGGCGTCGACCGTACCAGCCGCCTCGTCAACCAGTTACTGACCATGGCGCGCCTGGAACCCAAACCTGATCCGCCGCCGCTGCAACGTATCGATCTCAGCGACACCGTGCGCAACAGCCTCGTGCAACTGACGCCGTGGCTGCTGAGCAAGCGTCTGGAACTGGCCTTCGAAGACAGTGCCAAACCGTTCCACGTCATGGCCAGTGTTGCCGCCATCGACATTGCCCTGAACAACCTGATAACCAACGCTGCGAACTTTTCCCCGGAGCACGGTGTGATCACCGTGACACTGAGGCAAGCCGATGGCTTCTGCCATTTGAGCGTCGAAGACCAGGGGCCGGGCATTGATGAGGCGGATCGGGCACGGTTGTTTGAACGGTTCTACAGCCGTGGCAACGTGCAGGGGGCGGGATTGGGGCTGACCATCGTCAACACCATCGCAACGCGCTTGGGTGGGCGGATTACGCTGATCAATCGCGCCGAGGGCGGATTGCGGGCGACGTTGTCGATCCCTGACGGAGGGCCGCGCCCTTCGGCGCAGCGCAGCACCCGCGAGCCACCGCCCTAGCTGAAACGCGTAACTGTAGCTTCAAATCGACCGCTGATTGACCCGCGCCATCAGTTGCTCGGCGCTTTCCTTGCGCTCCGAATAGCGATCGACCAGAAACTCCTGACGGTCGCGCAGCAGCACGGTGAACTTCACCAGTTCTTCCATCACATCGACGACACGGTCGTAGAACGGCGACGGTTTCATCCGCCCGGCATCGTCGAATTCCATGTAGGCCTTCGGTACCGAAGACTGGTTGGGGATGGTGAACATGCGCATCCAGCGGCCCAGTACGCGCAGTTGATTGACCACGTTGAAGGACTGCGAGCCGCCACAGACCTGCATCACCGCCAGGGTTTTGCCCTGGGTCGGGCGAACCGCGCCAAGCTCCAGCGGAATCCAGTCGATCTGCGCCTTGAACACCGCCGACATAGCACCGTGACGCTCCGGCGAACACCAGACCTGGCCTTCCGACCACAGCACCAGATCGCGCAGCTCCTGCACTTTCGGGTGGTCGACGGGGACATCGTCAGGCAATGGCAGACCGGACGGATTGAAGATGCGCGTCTCGGCGCCGAAATGCTCCAGCAGCCGTGCGGCCTCTTCCACCAACAAGCGGCTGAATGAGCGTTCGCGAGTTGATCCGTAGAGCAACAGAATGCGCGGTTTGTGCTCACCCGAAGTTGAGGTTTTCAAGCCTTCGAACAGGCTGGGGTCAAGATTGGGCAGATGTTCTGACATATGTCCTCCGGCTTAGAGTGAGCCGATACGATCCAGCTCACGCTGGAGCTCAGCACGACTGAGCGTTTTGAAAGGAAGGCCGAGAAAGGTTGCACAGCGGCGCTCGATGTTCGCCAGCGTGGCACGGAACGCCGCATCCACCGTGACATCGTCGCCGATCACAGCGGACGGATCTTCCAGCCCCCAATGGGATTTGAGGGCCGGGCCGAAGTACACGGGACAGCTTTCACCGGCGGCCTTGTCGCACACGGTAATGACAATGTCGGGCGGGTTGTTTTCAAAGGCGTCATTGCCTTTGCTGTACAAGCCATCGGTAGAGATGCCGGCCTGTTGCAGCGTGGCAAGACTGCGCGGCAGCACCTGGCCTTTGGGGAAACTTCCGGAGCTCACCGCCTCGAATCCCGGGCGCGCCAAGTGATTGAACATGGCTTCGGAAAGAATGCTGCGGCAACTGTTGGCCGTGCACATGAACAAGACTCGCATTGGAAAATTCCTGGCAATTGGGGTTCAGCAGCACGCAGCTTCGCGGACGGGACGGCTATCCATGTGCCGCAGGCGCGAAGCGTTGTCCTTGAGCCAGTCGGCGTTGGCCTTCGACGTCACCTGCAGGATCTGGTGAACCCAGTCCGGCAGATCTGGATTGAGCCGGTAATAAACCCACTGACCCTGACGACGATCCAGCAGCAAGCCATTGCTGCGCAGTTGCGCGAGGTGGCGGCTGATTTTCGGTTGGCTGTCGTCGAGAGCGCACATCAGCTCGCAGACACAGAGTTCGCCTTGATCGGCGATCAGCAGGGTGGCGCGGACGCGGGTTTCGTCGGCCAGGCTTTTGAAGACTTCGGGGGGCGTGATCATCAGGGGTGCGCCGTACATATGGACCGCCGAATATACGGATATCCATATATTATTCAAGCCCGGATTTGCCCGACACCGAAGCATCCTGTGGGAGCTGGCTTGCCAGCGATAGCGGAGGATCAGTCGATGCAGATGTTGGATGTCAGTCCGTCATCGCGGGCAAGCCCGCTCCCACAGGTTTTGATGCAGCTAGCACTATCCGCGTAACAGGCCCTGCTCTGCTTCGCACAGGCCAACGACATAATCCCAGACCACCCGCAGCCGCACCGACTTGTGCAACTCGCGCCGCGTGCTGATCCAGTAACTGCGCTCGATGCTTTCATCCGGCAGCAGCGCGACCAGATCCGGATCGGCAGCCGCCATGTAGCACGGCAACACCGCAATGCCCAATCCCGAGCGCGCTGCTTCCTGCTGGGCGATGACGCTGGTGCTGTGAAACACAACGCGAGGGCTGCGGCAGAAGCTGTTGAGGAACATCAGTTCCTGGCTGAACAGCAGATCATCGACATAGCCGATCCACGCATGCCGCCCGAGGTCTTCGCGGCTGCGCAGCGGTGGTGCGTTGTCGAGATACCTTTGGCTGGCGTAGAGCGCCAAGCGGTAGTCGGTGAGTTTGCGTGTGACCAGCATGTCCGCCGCCGGACGTTCCAGATGAATGCTGATCTCCGCCTCGCGGTTGAGAATGCTGACAAAACGCGGCACCGCGACCAGTTCCACTTCCAGCCCCGGATAGCGTTCAAACAGGCCGATCATGCGGCTGGCGAGAAATTTGACGCCGAGCCCTTCAGTCACGCCGACGCGGATCTTGCCCAGTGGGGCGGTGGATTGAGTGATTTCTTCCTGGGCCAGCAGCGCGACGTTTTCCATGGCTTCGGCGTGTTTGAGCAGCGCCTCCCCCGCCGGGGTCATTTCGTAGCCTTGGGCGTGCTGGACGAACAGCGCGGTGCCGAGGCTTTTTTCGATGGCCTCGATGTGGCGGGCGACGGTGGCGTGAGTGGTGTTCAGGCGGCGGGCGGCGGTGAGCAGGCGACCGCTGCGTTGCAGTTCGAGAAAAAACCGCAGGTCGTTCCAGTCGAACATGGGGTGTCCTTGTCAGCTATGGTCAGTCAAGGCTGTTTAAAAACGCACAGCGGCTGCGCAAAAACTAACATTCTTTTGACGAAATCTAACAACTAGAGTGTCCGACAATAAAAACAAAAAGCGAGGTCAGGGAATGCAGACTTCCCTTGATGAATACGATTACATCGTGGTCGGCGCCGGCCCTGCCGGGTGCCTGCTGGCCAATCGATTGTCGGCCGATCCGCAGCAGCGCGTGTTGCTGCTCGAAGCCGGCGGACGCGACAACTATGCGTGGATTCACATCCCCGTCGGCTATCTGTTCTGCATCGGCAACCCGCGCACCGACTGGTGCTTCAAGACCGAAGCGCAATCCGGCCTGCAAGGTCGCGCCCTGAGCTATCCGCGCGGCAAAGTGCTCGGTGGCTGTTCCTCCATCAACGGCATGATCTACATGCGCGGCCAGGCTGGCGACTACGACGGCTGGGCAGCCGAGGGCAATCCGGGCTGGACCTGGAACGATGTTCTGCCCTTGTTCAAACAAAGCGAAAACCACTTTGCCGGCGCCGCCGAATTTCACGGCGCCAAGGGCGAGTGGCGGGTCGAGCAACAGCGTTTGTCGTGGCCGATTCTGGACGCGTTTCGCAGTGCGGCCGAACAGAGCGGCATCGCCAGCATCGACGACTTCAATCAGGGCGACAACGAAGGTTGCGGCTACTTTCAGGTCAACCAGAAGGCCGGCGTGCGCTGGAACGCGGCGAAGGCGTTTCTCAAACCCGTGCGCAATCGCGCCAATCTGACGGTGTTGACCGGGGTTGAGGTGGATCGCGTGCTGCTGGAGGACGGTCGCGCATCGAAAGTCAGCGCCCGCCACGAAGGCCAGGTGAAACGCTTCAAGGCGCGCAAGGAGATTGTGTTGTGCGCCGGTTCTGTCGGCTCGCCGAGCATTTTGCAGCGCTCGGGGATCGGCCCGCGGCCACTGCTGGAACGCCTCGGTATCGGCGTGATTCATGAACTGCCGGGGGTCGGCGGCAATCTGCAGGATCACCTGCAACTGCGACTGATCTACAAACTGGAAAACGCCCGCACCCTCAACCAGATCGCCGGCAGCGTGTGGGGCAAGATGGGCATGGGCCTGCGTTATCTGTACGACCGCAGCGGGCCGTTGTCGATGGCGCCGAGTCAGTTGGGTGCGTTTGCCCGCTCCGGGCCGGAGCAGACTTCCGCCAATCTGGAATACCACGTGCAGCCGTTGTCGCTGGAGCGTTTTGGCGAGCCGTTGCACAGCTTCCCGGCGTTCACTGCTTCGGTGTGCGATCTGCGTCCGCAGAGCCGGGGGCGCATAGAAATCCGCTCGGCGGATCCGCAAGCAGCGCCGCTGATTCAGCCCAACTATTTAAGCCATCCCGAAGACCTGCGCGTGGCCGCCGATGCGATTCGTCTGACCCGGCGCATCGTCAGCGCGCCGGCCCTGCACGCGTTCAAACCGGTCGAGTATTTACCCGGGGACAGCCTGCAAAGCGAAGCGCAACTGCATGAAGCAGCGGCCAGAATCGGCACGACGATTTTTCACCCGGTCGGCACCTGTCGCATGGGCAATGACGGCGACGCGGTGGTCGATGCGCAGTTGCGTGTGCACGGGGTTCCCGGGCTGCGCATCGCCGACGCCTCGATCATGCCGCGCATCACCTCGGGCAACACCTGCTCGCCTACGCTGATGATTGCCGAAAAAGCGGCGCAACTGATCCTGGCTGGACCTGTACACAGTCCCAATGTGGGAGCGGGCTTGCCCGCGATGACGGTATGACATTCAACATCGAAGTTGGCTGACCCACCGCAATCGCGGGCAAGCCCGCTCCCACAGGTTTTTACGACAGACCAAAGGCATCGCGCATCACCCGGACACGCAACACCAGTGGAACAACAAAAACAATCACTGTGAGGGATACCGATATGTCAGAACACGCTCAACCGCTGGACGCCGTGCACAGCACGGATACCAGCCCGGATACACGCAAAGTCATCTTCGCTTCATCACTGGGCACAGTGTTCGAGTGGTATGACTTCTTCCTCTACGGCGCCCTTGCGGCGGTGATCAGCAAGCAGTTTTTCGCCGGGGTCAACGACACCACGGCGTTCATCTTTGCGCTGATGGCGTTCGCCGCAGGCTTTATCGTGCGGCCGTTCGGGGCACTGGTGTTCGGTCGGTTGGGGGACATGATCGGGCGTAAATACACCTTTCTCGCAACGATAATCCTGATGGGGGTAGCGACGTTCTGCGTCGGCCTGTTGCCGACCTACGCCAGCATCGGCATCGCCGCACCAATCATTTTGGTGGTGTTGCGCATGCTTCAGGGCCTGGCCCTCGGCGGTGAATACGGCGGTGCCGCGACTTATGTGGCGGAACACGCGCCGATCGGCAAGCGCGGCTTCCACACCAGCTGGATTCAGTCCACCGCGACCCTCGGCCTGCTGCTGTCGCTGCTGGTGGTGCTCGGTTGCCGTTACTTTACTGGCGACCAATTTGAAGTGTGGGGTTGGCGGATTCCGTTCCTGCTGTCGATTGTGCTGCTGGGCATTTCCACCTGGATTCGCCTGAGCCTGCACGAATCGCCGGCGTATCTGAAGATGAAAGAGGAAGGCAAAACCTCGAAGGCGCCGATCCGCGAATCCTTCGGCAAATGGGAAAACCTCAAAGTGGTGCTGATCGCCCTGTTCAGCATCAACGCCGGGCAAGCGGTGACCTTCTACGCAGCGCAGTTCTATGTGCTGTTCTTCCTCACCCAGTTCCTGAAAATGGACCCGGCGGTGGCCAACACGTTGTTGATCATCAGTGTGGTGATCGGTGCGCCGTTCTTCATTTTCTTCGGCTGGCTGTCGGACAAGGTCGGACGCAAACCGGTGCTGATGCTTGGCCTGTTGCTGGCGACGGCGCTGTACTTCCCGATCTTCAAATCCCTGGCGCATTACGCCAACCCGGCGATCGATCAGGCCAGCCGTCAGGCACCGATCACCGTGCTGGCGGACCCGGCCACCTGCACGTTCCAGTTCGACCCGGTGGGCAAAGCCAAATTCGACAGCCCATGCGACAAGGTCAAAACCTTCTTGGTCAAGCAAGGCCTGCCCTACTCCAGCGCCGCCGCGCCGGCCGGCAGCGCTGTGCAAGTCAGCGTGGGCGATGTGAAACTCGACGGCTTCGACGAAGCGGCCTTGCGCGGCGCGATCACCCTCGCCGGCTACCCGCAACAGGCCGATTTGCAGCAGATCAACAAACCGATGATCGTCGCGCTGATTGTGGCGCTGATCATCATCTCCGCCATGTGCTACGGCCCGCTGGCCGCGCTGATGGTCGAGCTGTTCCCGACGCGTATTCGCTACACCTCGATGTCCCTGCCGTACCACATTGGCAACGGCTGGTTTGGCGGTTTTCTGCCGACCGTGTCGTTTGCGCTGGTGGTGTACACCGGGGATATTTTTTATGGGCTGTGGTACCCGGTGTTGATTACCGGGGTGAGCCTGGTGGTGGGAATGATCTGTCTGCGTGAGACGAAGAATATCGATCTGGACAAGAACTGAACCCCTGATCGGACATTGAATTCAGTGGTGAGAGGCTGGCTCTCTCACCACTGAAACAGTCAGATGCCGCCGACACCGCCAGCGTCCCCAATGCCGGCAAAAACTTCTCTCGCTATGCCCTTTGCATTGGCAAAATCTCGTCTACGATAAACCACACACAAAAGCCCTGCGACGCAGAAAAGCGTTCGTGACGTGGGGGATCATGCCTCTTGGATTGAGGACACTCCCATGCCTGCTACACGTTTTTCCTTGCCCGATTCCACCATTACGCTCGACGCCCGGCCGGACCGCCTCGACCTCCGTGACCGGATCTTCACCGCCCGTGTGCAATCACTGCCGGCATCTTTCCCATCGGACAAGGACGTCACCGAAAAACTGGCCGATTACCTGAATAGGCAAATGGTGCTCTTTCAGGGAAAAGAAGGCGCCTGCACCGGGTTCGGTCTCTCAGCGGTCATCAACTATCTGTTGTGGCGGCGGGACGCTGAATCGGTGCAAACCAGCCCACGTCAGCTCTACCACCTGGCCAAACTGTATGACGAATGGCCTGGCGAAGACTATTCGGGTTCCAGTTGTCGCGGAGCCTTGAAGGGCTGGCACAAACACGGCGTCTGCGAAAAAAGCCTGTGGCCTTACTCCGTTGCCCCCGACGGCAGCGTGCCGGCATTCGAGGCCCCTGCCGCCAATTGGGCTGAAGATGCGGTGACGCGCCCCTTGGGCGTCTATTACCGGGTCGAAAAGGACGACATCACCGCCATGATGGCAGCGCTGTATGAAACCGGCGCACTTTACGTTTCAGCCACGGTGCATGAAGGCTGGGCGATCAGCTCCAAGGGTGAAGCCAAGGCCTTTCAAAGTACCGCGCAATTGCCTGTCATCAGATGGAAGCCAAAAGCCAAAGGTGGACATGCATTTGCCTTGATCGGCTACACCCATGAAGGTTTCATCGTACAGAACTCCTGGTCCACTCAATGGGGATTCTCGGGTTTCGCGATCCTGACGTACGAAGACTGGCTGGCCAACGGCACTGACGCCTGGGCCGTCGCACTGGGGGTGCCGATCAAGCACGGTGCGGCTTCACGTAATGCAAAACCTTCCAAAAACCAAAGTGATGAGCAATCAGTATTTCGCAATGCCTTGCCGCAATCGAGCGCCAAACGCGATGGGGTCTCTCTGCTGTCCGCCGACTCGCGCCAACCGGATCGCAAGGGTCCACCGGCATTGACCACGGATCAGGCTTACGGGCTGACCGTGGTCATGGAAAACAATGGCAGCATCGGCCCGCGCCTGACCGATGTTGAAAACGTTCGTGCGGGCGTGGCACGGATTGTTCGCCAGGCGCCCAAGGCCTGGTATGACAACCTGCCAGCCGCGCAAAAGCCGAAGGTGCTGCGCATCGCTGTGTTTTCCCACGGGGGAATCAATTCGGAAAAGGACTCCATCAGCCGCATTTGTGCGATGGCGCCCTATTTCCTCGAGAACGGGATTTATCCGCTCTTTGTCACTTGGCGCACCGGGATTCTGGAAACCCTGGCAGATATCGTCAAAGACACCTTCCCCGGCTTGTTTCCAGAGTCCGGGGGGTTTGGCGACATCTTGAAAGTGATCAAGGACAAAGCCGTTGAGGGACTCGACCGCACAGTGGAAATGGTCACGAAAAAACTCGGCGGCGACCAATGGAGCCAGATGAAACAAAACGCGGAAGCCGCCTCAATCGCGAGCTTCACCCCACGCGGCTTGCTGGAAATGGCCGACAATCTGAAAAAACTGGTAGGGGATCTGGGCGCCACTCGCGTCGAATTGCACTTGATTGGCCACTCGGCAGGCTCGCTGATCAATGGTCATCTGATTCAATTGCTCTGGGCACGGGGCTTGCCCATTGCCACTTCGACGCTGCTGGCACCGGCCTGCACGCTCGACTTCGCCAATCGCACTTATCGCAAAGTCATCGAAAACGGCGGCCTTGAGCGCGAAAACTTCCATTTGCACATCATGTCCGACAAACGCGAACAGGCCGATAACGTCATTCGTGTTTACAACAAGTCATTGCTTTATCTCGTCTCCCGTTCCTATGAAGAGTTGCAGCGCATGCCGCTGCTGGGCATGGCCAAAAGTCTCGACGGCGCGTACCTGGACTTCAGCAAGCCCGATGCTTGCGAATGGAACATTGCCGCTCAGGACATGACGCTGCAATGGAACAACTTCTACTGGAACAACAATATTCCTTCAGGCTTCGCCGCCACGGGCAACGGCCTCGCCGCCAGCTTCGCAAAGACTCTGCACATCTATAACGATGCGAAAATGACCTACGGGCCGAACATCAAGGCCGATACGTCCCACGGTGGCTTTGACAATGACTTGACCGCCATGACGAGAACCTTGAAGACGATCCTCAAGCTCGGCCCCGATGAGGCTCTGCATCAGCCGCTGATCGACCTCAATTACTGAGTCTGGAGAATCACGTGCCAGCCACCCGGATCGCGCCTCTGGGCGCTCAAGAACTGTTGCATACCGTCGACATCCAGGCGAACGATCCCTGGTGCCCGACACCGGTCATGTTGATCGCCGGCGAACGCTATTTTTTCCGCGCCAGTGGAGTCTGGCTCGACTGGCGACAGATACACGATCCCAATGGTGCAGCGGTGGCACATCTCAAGCCGTTCGAGCGTTTACTGCGTTGCAAGGCGCAAGACGCCACGTGGTTCACACTGATCGGCTCGATCGATAAGAATCCACAGAGCCTCTTCGCCATCGGTGATGGCCTGCGCTGGCCGGTCGGCTGGGTGGCAACGACATCCGGTCAACTCAGGTGTTTCGCCAACGATGTAAGGCCAATGTATTTCAACAACCATGGCGCGATCAGCCTGCAAATCTGGCGTTGACCCCACGGCACCTGTCGCGCCGCCGAAGTGCTGAAAAGTCTGGACGTAGCAGCACCTTCAAGACGTCGTTCGGACTCAATGACAGGAACCCGCGAACTGTCGGTTCCCGTGCGTTTTATCCGATAAAAAAGGACTGCCGACATGAACTACGAAAGTGAAGATGCATTAGCGAAAATCAATCTGGCGATCTGGCAACACGATCAGCCGGCACAAAAAGTGGCACCGGGTGCCGCTGCAGGATTTTTCTTCGGTTCCAATGGCGTGGACGTCGTGGCACAGGGTGACTCCTGGTTCGACTATTTGCCCGGCGTGGACATCATCAAGTGGCTGAAATTGACGTCCGGTTACAAGATCAAGAGCTTCGCCACAGGCGGCGACACCTTGGAAAACATGGTGTACGGCACAGAGATCAAGGAAGGCTCGTGGACACGCAAACCGGTGGAGTTGGCCGATGTGCTGGCTGAAATCAAAAGCACCAAACCGGCGTTTTTTCTGTTCTCCGCCGGTGGCAATGACATCGCCGGCGATGAGTTTGCGTCTTTCCTGAACCACGCTGATTCCTCGCCCCCGTCCTTGCTGCGCACCAATTACGTCAACGACACCATCGACCGGGTGTTTCGCGGCAGTTACGAAGACATGATCAAGCGTGTCAAAGCCGTCAGCCCCAAAACCAAAATCATTTTCCACGGTTACGGCCGCGCCATTCCCACGGGAAAAGGCGTGGTCAATTTCGGTAACTATCGATTCATCGGGCCGTGGATTCGCCCGTCTCTGACGCGCAAGAACATCATGGACCCGCAGATACAACGCAAGATCGTCGCGGACTTCATCGACCAGTTCAATGACATGCTCAAATCCGTCGCCGATAGCAATACAGATGTCCACTACCTGGATTTGCGCGACCTGATCAAAGACGAAGACTGGATCAACGAACTGCACCTCAATGCCCTTGCCTACAAACGCATGGCCGCTGTCTTCGAGAAGAAGATGGATTCGCTGCTTACGCCAAAACTCGCGGCCGTCCTGAGCGAAGCCAAAGCCAATGCACTGGCGTCATTCCAGCAGCTCGATCAATCGCTGGCGGCCTCGCAATCAACCCTGCCGGCCCCTGCTCAGGCACAATGGGTTGCCGCGCCACCGCCGCCTGTGGTCAAGCACACCAATCGCACCCGCAAAGCGACAACGACCAAAGCCAAACCCGCCGCCAAGCGTAAAGGCAAATAACCCCAGGCCCGCCACCGCTCACGCAGTGGCGGGCTGTTCCCTTCAAGTTTCAGCCTTGATCACCTCAAACTTCACCTGATCCGGATAAAACGCCACGTAATCACGGATCGCTGTCACCGACACTTTCGGATTCTCGTAAGTCCACACCGCATTCGCACCCTCATGCCCCGGTATCTGCAGACTGAAGTAGTTGGCATCGCCCTTGTATGGGCAATAACTGGTGTGGTCGGTACGGGCGAAATATTTTTCGTCGATGTCTTCGCGAGGGACGTAGTACACCGGCGGGTAGTTGGCCTCGTTGAGCACCAGTACGTGGGAAGAGGCGGCAACCTGAATGCCGTGGAACTTCACCAACAGACAACCTGGGAGTTCTTCGAGGGAGATGACGGGGCTGGGGCCGGAGCTTTTCATGGGTTTCTCCAAGGACATGAACGAACTGTGGCGAGGGAGCTTGCTCCCGCTGGGCTGCGAAGCGGCCCCAAAATCAACAATCGCGGTGTGTCAGGTATAACGCGAATTTCGATTTTGCGACGGCTTCGCCGCCGAGCGGGAGCAAGCTCCCTCGCCACAGGAGGCATGCATGCCCTGAATCTACAGAGTCAGCAAATCACGCAACAATGTCTGTCGCCACCGCCTGCCCCACCACACCCACGGCAAAATCAACCTGCCCCTGCCCCGTCAGGTCGACCAGCAGCCCGGTCTGACCGTGCTGCGCGTAGTACGTCAGGATCGCATCGCCAGCATGGCCGGTGAAATTACTGACGAAGTTCAGCGTAGCCGCACCCGTTGCAAACTCGGCAATGCCCGACAGGTCGATCTTGTCCAGGCCGCTTTTGAAATCCATGATCCAGTCCGGCTGGTTGTTGGTCGAGTCGCTGGCCGCGCCGAACACGAAAGTGTCTGCACCCTCGCCGCCCCACAGCACATCCGCGCCGCCACCGCCGTAAAGGATGTCGTTGCCGGCACCGCCGAACAGATGGTTGATCGCCGAATTGCCGATCAGCAGGTCATTGCCCGAACCGCCCACCGCATTCTCCACGGTCACACCGTAAGCAATCGAAACGTTGCCCACCAGGCCGCCGACATCGGAGAACGAGCCTTCATTGAGGTTGATCTTCTGGTTCTGGGTGAAACCGGAGAAATTCAGGGTGTCATCACCGCCACCGTCCCACACCGAGAACACCAGTTTCGACGACGCCGACGTGGCGCTGTAGAAATCGCGCCCGGCGTTGGAACCGAAACCGTAGGTGGTGTTATCGGCGCGAGTCTCATAGTTGGCGTCGTAGAGTTTCTGCACCGCAACAATATCGTCCAGCAACGGCGCCGACGCGTACGCACCGCTGCCATCCTTGCTGAAGTTCTGGTCGGTGTTGGCTTCGCTCCAGTAGCTCATCAGGCTGTAGCCACGGGTATCTTCAGCGTATTTGGCGTCGTTGTAGGTCGGGCTGCCATTGCCGGCGTTGTAGGCGCCCGGGTGTGACAGGCCGAGGGTGTGACCGATTTCGTGGGTCAGGGTCTGGCGCCCGTAGTTGTTGGTGCCAGGGGTTTTGTTGACCTGATATTGATCGTTGATCAGATACCACGACTGACCGTCGTAGCTGCCGCCACTCGGCAGGTAAGCAAACGCGGCACCACCGGTGCTCACGTCGTAGTTGCCGAAGGTCATGTGGCCGTCGCCGCCCTTGCCTTCAGTGAACGTGACCTTGGCCACATCGGCCCAGGATTGCATGGCCAACACGGCTTGCGCCTTTTGCAGGGCGCTGAACTCGCTGAAGTTGCCGAGTTTCGGGTTGTAGTTCGCGGGTTTCTCGGTCAGGAAGGTGTAGCTGAGGTCGATTTTGCCGTCAGCATTCTTGTCGCCCCACGCCAGGTTCTTGCGCAGGATTTCGTCAGCGGCCTGATCGGCGGTGAACGACGGTTTGCCATTGACCAGCCCGACACCACGGTCATACAAGTGGCTGAAGGTGTTGATTTCATCGTAGGCGCTGCTGGTTTTCGCTTTGGCTTGAGCCATGGTGGACTTCCTTGTTTCTGAGTAGTCAGTGTCGACAGACCACGGCGATCTCCTGGCGAGATCGTCCTGTCACTCGCGTTTGTGAATCGCCAAAAAACCTGACACAGCTGCAAACCGGGTACTAATCAATTTCTCAATAGTGCTGTGCGGTGCCCCCGAATTACCCGTCATTTCCCGCAACTCTTTTTATCTGTATATCCATACAGATAAAAGTTGCCCGTGGCGCCAACTCCGGCCATTCTGTGCACCTCTGCGGACATTGATCGACGATGGTGGTTATGCGGCTGTACCTCTGTGAAAAACCTTCCCAGGCCAAAGACATTGCGGCCGTGCTCGGCGCCAGACGTCGCGGCGACGGCTGCTGGCTGGGAACGGACGTCACGGTGACCTGGTGCATCGGCCACCTGCTGGAAACTGCACCGCCGGATGCCTACGACGCCCGCTACAAGCGCTGGGTGCTGGCGGATCTGCCGATCATTCCGGACAAATGGAAAATGACCGTCAAGCCGCGCACTGCCATCCAGTACAAAGCGGTGAAACGCCTGCTCGGCGAGGCCAGCGAACTGATCATCGCCACCGACGCCGACCGTGAGGGCGAAATGATCGCCCGGGAACTGGTCGAGCACTGCCGCTATCGCGGGCCGATCCGCCGGTTGTGGTTATCGGCGCTCGACGAGGCGTCGATCCGCAAAGCGCTCGCTGCACTGAAACCGGGCGCAGAGACCTTCAGCCTGTATCACTCGGCACTCGGCCGCTCCAGGGCGGACTGGCTGATCGGCATGAACATGAGTCGCCTGTTCACCCTTCTCGGCCGGCAGTCGGGTTATCAAGGTGTGTTGCCGGTCGGTCGGGTACAGACGCCGACATTGCGGCTGGTGGTGGATCGTGATCGCAGCATCGCCGATTTCGTGCCGGTGCCATTTTGGGCGATCGATGTGGAATTGCTGCATGAAGGGACGCCGTTTACCGCGCAGTGGCGGGCGCCTTCGGATGCTTGTGACGATCAGGAGCGCTGCCTGAATCAGGCACTGGCGCAACAAGCGGCAGCGGCCATCAGCAGTGCCGCCAGTGCGCGAGTAGTGAAACTGCGAACCGAGCGGATGCGCGAAGTGGCGCCCCTGCCCTTCGATCTCGGCACCTTGCAGGAAGTCTGCTCGAAGAAACTCGGCCTTGGCGCGCAGGAGACCCTCGACATCGCCCAGGCGCTTTATGAAACCTACAAAGTTGTCACCTATCCGCGCAGCGATTGCGGTTTTCTGCCCCTGAGTCAGCACAGCGAGGCACCGGGGATTCTCGCGGCGCTGCGGCAGGCCGACCCAAGCCTTGAGGCGTTGAACGGTTTTCTTGACCCGCAGCGCCGTTCCCGGGCATGGAACGACGCCAAGGTCAGCGCGCACCACGGCATCATCCCCACCGCCGCCGCGAAAAATCTTGAGCGCCTGAGCGGCAAGCACCGTGCGGTTTACACATTGATCCGCGCGCGTTATCTGGCGCAGTTTCTGCCCAACCACGAATACGATCGCACCCAGGCCGATTTCGATTGCGCCGGTGAAGCCCTGCGCGCAGTCGGCAAGCAGATCATTGAACCGGGCTGGAAACGCGCCTTGCCCGAGGCTCTCGCCCCCGCCAAGGGGCGTGAGTCTCCAGCGCCACAAACATTGCCGACACTGAGCCAGGGCATCGAGTGCGCCGTCGCCGGGGTGAAGCTCAAGGATTTGTGGACGCAACCGCCCAAGCCCTACACCGAGGGTGATCTGATCAAGGCGATGAAGAACGTCGCCAAACTGGTCGAGGATCCACTGCTCAAACAGAAACTCAAGGACACCACCGGC
Organism: Pseudomonas sp. Seg1; assembly: GCF_018326005.1. Taxonomy (NCBI): domain Bacteria; kingdom Pseudomonadati; phylum Pseudomonadota; class Gammaproteobacteria; order Pseudomonadales; family Pseudomonadaceae; genus Pseudomonas; species Pseudomonas sp. Seg1. The sequence goes on along the minus strand of NZ_AP021903.1, from coordinate 2,607,417 downwards.
ATCGGCACCGAAGCCACCCGTGCGTCGATCATTCAGGGTTTGCTGGATCGCGGCTATCTGGTGAAAAACGGCAAGGCCTTGGCGGCAACGCCTGCTGCTTTCAGCCTGATCGACGCCGTGCCCCGTGCGATTGCCGACCCGGGCACCACGGCGATCTGGGAACAGGCACTGGACATGGTGCAGAGCGGCGAGATGAGCCTGGAAGAGTTCGTTACCAAACAGGCAGCGTGGATGAGCAAGCAAGTCACCCGCTGCTCCGGCCTGAGCCTGACCATCAGCGGCCCACCGCCTGCCGGCAAAGCGGCTGCACCGTGGAAGAAGAAACGCAAATCGACCCGTAGCAAAACTACCGGCACAACCAAACGCACCGCCAGGTAGCGACGACGTATCCTGTGACAAATGGAATTCTGTGGCAAAGGGGATTCTGTGGCGAGGGGATTTATCCCCGATGGGCTGCGAAGCGGCCCCAGCTTTCCTCCACCTACGGGGCCGCTTCGTGCCCCATCGGGGCTGTGCGACGTTTCGCTAAATCCCCTCGCCACAGGTGTTGTAACGGGTTCATCACCGCCGGGAGTTAATCCAAATGCCCACCATCGAACTACACCCCGCCCAACGCGATGAACTGCAAACCATTGAAAACCTGATGCAGTTCTACATGTACGACTTCAGCCAATGGCTGCCCCTGAAGCTGGCCGAGCATGGTTTCTTCAGCATCCAGCCCAAGGACGATTACTGGCGCCATCCGGCAACCAGACCCTTCCTGATTCGCGTCGACGGCGAACTCGCCGGTTTCGTCACCGTAGACGACACAACCCACATCGCCGGCGCCGAGCACAACATTGGGTACTTCTTCCTCACGCGGCGCTTTCGTGGCCAAGGCGTCGCGCAGTTTGTCGTCTCTGCCCTCTTGAGCAAAATCCCCGGTCAGTGGCAAATTTTCCATATCGACGCCAACCGGCCTGCACAGCGCTTCTGGGCCGGGCTGATCCCTGCATTGAGCGGCGGCGAATTCACTCAGCAGCAGTGTGAAGTGGACGGTTATCCGTGCACGTTCTACGTTCTGTGTGCGCCCTTTTCCGTTGCCTGAACGGATCCTTTCTCATTCCAGAACTGCTTTGTCCGACAATATGTAGTGCTCAAAAATAATCACTACAAAACCGTTGACGGCGTCGTTTTGCTTTTGCATGATGAAGACGTTCCCCGATCGGGAACATTTGGTAACACGCTTGAGCAAACTCGTCTGACCGCCGAGTTGTTTTTTCCGGATACACGCTGCCCACAAGGCAGATTGAAGAAGCTGACCTGGCCCGAACGTCCAGTACAAGGACGAGAAGCGCTGGCGAAAATTCTCAAGACGCTTGTGGTCGACACTGAAAATGTCGTCAAGGAGCCTCCCGGTTTTCGCTGCTTCTCCTCGTTGTGACGCTATTGCGTAGCAGTTATTCAACACGACTACATGCAACAGACGCATGACCCCGTACTTATCACGGGCGACCGCTGACGTCCTGGTTTCGGTGCCAGGGATCAACTAACCGATGGGCTACCTGTATTAGCGAATCAACTTTGAAAGATCACCAGACTGGTCAAGGGGCAACATCATGAATCTGAACAATCAACCTACTATCGAAGAACTGGCTCGTATGTTCGCTGCGCAAAAAGACAGCCACGACAGCCATATTCTGTGGATCAGCAAGTCGGGTCAGGTGCATATCGACTGCCTGGCGCCTCATGCGGGTGAAGAAGAATTCGACCGCAACAACCAGAACCTGCTGGCCCGCCTGAAAATGTACCGTCGCGGCCACGGTTATGTCGGCAAGAAAGCCGCAGCCGATAAAGACTTCATCGGTAATGTGCTGCAGACGCTGAAACAGGCGTGGGACTCGATGCAGAATAAAAACGAAGTACGGGTGATTGATCGGTTCTGCTGAGTTAGTAATTAAATAATTGAAAGGCCTGCTTCCTTAAAGGAAGCAGGCCTTTTTTTGTTCGCTTGCATTGTTTGGCGTGAGTGGAATTGTAGCCCCTCACCCCAGCCCTCTCCCGAGGGAGAGGGAGCCGATTTGCGCTGCGTTCAAATTTTAGTTCGGCTCAAAACTTTCAGGTCGTCGTAAATCGCACAAACACCTCGGTCAGTCCCCTCTCCCTCTGGGAGAGGGTCAGGGTGAGGGGCTCTCAATGCCCAACACCAAATCCACAAATGCCACCGCCGCCGCACTGTGGTAATTATTGCGCCGCCGCAACAACGCCGCCCCACGCTGCGGCGCCTCACTCTCGACCCGCAACCGGCGCAACGCCCGATCCTCTGTCGCGATCGCTTCCGGCAACATCGTCGCCATCGGCGAACACCGCACCACCTCCAGCAACGTACTCACCGAGTTCACTTCGATCCGCACCTGCGGCGTAATCCCGTGCTGACGGAAATACTCATCCACCGATAACCGCGTAATGAAGTCCGGTGCCAGCAAAGCGAAATCCAACTGCGCCAGGTCTTCCGGCATCAACACTGACGTGCTGTCGTACAACGGATGCTCGCGCCCGACCATTACCGCCAATGTCTCGACAAACGCCGGAATGCACTCGATGTCCGGATTGCGCACCGGTGTGAAGGCGATCGCAATGTCCAGCGAGTCATCCGCCAGTCCCGCCTCGATGTCGTCCATCGACAACTCGAAGATCTCCAGGTGAATCCCCGGAAAGCGCGCAACATAATCGCGCACCAGCGGCCCGACCAGATACGCCATAAACGTTGGCGTCATCGCCAGACGCAAGGTGCCCCGGGACAAATCCTTCACGTCATGCAACGCCCGCTTGCCCGCCTCCAGCTCCACCAGCACCCGCCGCGCGCATTCGATATAAGCCTCGCCGGCATCGGTCGGCTTGACCGTGCGCGAGGTGCGATCAAACAGGTTTACTCCCAGGGTTTCCTCCAATTGGCGAATCTGTTGCGACAAGGTCGGCTGAGACACATGCAACGCCTCGGCCGCACGGGTGAAGCCGCCGTGATCGGCCACGGCCAGCAGATAACGCAAATGTCGCAACAGCATGGGGATCACCATCTATAGGCAGGACTTATGCGCAGCATTGTATATGGGTCTTGGACGCTATGGATCAATCGGCAGAAGATGAATCCCACACAGCAAGCCAACCCCTGAAAGGAGTGACACCATGCAACAGTCCCACGCCTACAACGACACCAGCCTGGCCCTGACCACCCGCATTCTCGATGCCAAGGCACGCAAAGATCTGTCGTGGCAGGCTCTCGCTGACGACACCGGCCTCAGCCTGGCCTTCGTCACCGCCGCCCTGCTCGGCCAACATCCGCTGCCGGCAAACGCCGCCGAAGTGGTCGGCGACAAGCTTGAGCTGGACGCCGCCGACGTCGCCGCCCTGCAAATCATCCCGCTGCGTGGCAGCCTCAGCGGTGTGCCGACCGACCCGACCATCTACCGTTTCCACGAGATGATCCAGATCTACGGCACCACCCTCAAGGCGCTGGTTCACGAGCAATTCGGCGACGGCATCATCAGCGCGATCAACTTCAAACTGGACATCAAGAAAGTCGAAGACCCGGAAGGCGGCTCCCGCGCCGTGGTCACCCTCGACGGCAAGTTCCTGCCACTGCGTCCGTTCTGATCCATCCCGGCCCGCACCTCGCGTGCGGGCCATCCAACCCCCAATTGCACATCGTCACCACCTGCGTCTGGAGGCTGCTCCATGCATAAAATTCTGTTGACCCTGGCCCTGCTAGGCGGCTTTTGCGCCCACGCATTTGCCGCTGATGAGGCCGTCGCCTACCGCTACGGCATGCAACTGGACGTTGCGCAAGTGCTGAGCATTACCCCGGTTGCCGACGTCTGTGGCGTGGTTCCGGTGGAAATGACTTACCTGGACAGCCAGGGCGGCAAACACATTCTGCAATTCAGCGAATTCGGCAGCGGTTGCTCGAACTGAGAGGACAACACCATGAAAAACCTGATTGATGGCTTCCTGAAATTCCAGAACGAAGCGTTCCCGCAACGCACCGAACTGTTCAAGCATCTGGCGACCACCCAGCAGCCTGGCACCTTGTTCATTACCTGTTCCGACAGCCGTGTGGTGCCGGAACTGCTGACCCAGCAAGAACCCGGTGAGCTGTTCGTGATCCGCAACGCCGGCAATATCGTGCCGTCCTACAGCCCGCATCCGGGCGGTGTTTCGGCGACGGTGGAATATGCTGTGGCGGTACTGGGCGTGACCGACATCGTGATCTGCGGCCATTCGGACTGTGGCGCAATGACCGCGATTGCCCAGTGCAAATGCATGGATCACCTGCCGGCCGTCAGCGGCTGGCTGCAGCATGCCGAATCGGCAAAAGTGGTGAATGAAGCACGGCCGCATGCCAATGACGCGGCGAAGTTGAGTTCGATGGTGCGTGAAAACGTGATCGCGCAACTGGCGAACATCCAGACCCACCCGAGCGTGCGCCTGGCCCAGGAAAAAGGCCTGCTGAATCTGCATGGCTGGGTGTACGACATCGAGACTGGCTCGATCGATGCACTGTCTTCGGATCGCCGCACTTTTGTGTCGCTGGCCGAGCAACCGACGACGTGCGCCATTCAGGCAAACACCAGCGCAGCCGCCTGATACAAATCCGCTGAGGTGAAAAAGAACTTGTGGCGAGGGGATTTATCCCCGATGGACTGCGCAGCAGGCCCAATCTCTTGGGGCCGCTGCGCGCGCCATCGGGGATAAATCCCCTCGCCACAGGACCGGTGTGGATCAACCAGGATGAGGCATTTTCAGCGTTTTACGGTGAGGTCGATCTGGCTCATGCGGCTGCGTACCGTGAACACGCCATCGCCAGACAGAATCGCACTGCGCGCAAACAACCGCCCGCTCTCCCAGTTCGAAAGCCCCAGCTCCGGCTTGTTCAGCGCGTACTGTCCGTCGACCCAGCGGGTAATGCCATTGCCCACGAACGGCGCGTTGACCGCGTTGTAGAAGCGTTCCTGAACCTGCGCATCTTCGCTGATCAGCGACACGGTGAATTGCGGGCTGTAGCGGTTGAACAGCGCAATCGCCTGATCCAGATCGTCGACGATCATCAGACTGACCTCCGGGGTCTCTTCCCATTCCCACTCACGGCCAAGGTCAGATTCCGCCAGTGGCTCGGCCAGTGCTTCGGTCTGATAACCCTCGGCGCGGTAGACCTCGACTGTTGCGTTCTGCCACTCGCTCGGCAGGTAACTTTGACTGCCTTCAACGATGTGCAATTTACAGCCCTGCCCGCGTGCGCTACCCGCTTGCTTCAGCGCATCGAGGAACAGCGGCAGCAATTCTGCAGCGCGGTCGCGCTGAATCAGGCAGACGTTCAACGTGTTGCAGACCTTGCGATCCAATGAGTTGCGCACCACCGCGGCAAAGCGTTTGGCGTCGGCATCACGATCAGCAATCAACCACGCCCCACCGGTGCCGTGCAGGCTGACCGCCGTCCCTGCCTGCTGAGCGATGCTGCCCAACTGACTGACCGCGCGCCCCGATCCACGGGCCACCGCCAACGACAGACGCCGATCAGCGAACATCGCCCAACCGGCCGCGTGATTGACGCTTTCGACCAGCGACACCGCACCCGCCGGCAAACCGGCCGCTGCCAGCGCCGGGTTCAGCGCATGCTTGACGATGGCTTGCGCGGTGCCCAGTGCATCGCTGCCAATCCGTAGCACCGCCGTGTTACCAGTGCGCAAAACGCCGGCCGCGTCGGCAAACACGTTCGGGCGACCTTCGAAGACAAACGCGACGATGCCCAGCGGCGACACCACTTGCTCGACCTTCCAGCCCTCGTGTTCAACGCTGCTGATGACTTTGCCGCGCGTTGCCGGGGCATCGCGCCACGCCCGCAGGCCGGCGATCATGTCGCCGCGCATGCGCTCATCGGCGAGCAGACGCGTGGTGGAGCGTCCGCGCGCCTTGGCCCGCTCGATATCGGCGAGGTTGGCGGCGGCGATCTGCGCCCAGCAATCGGGCGTTTCCAGACGCTGCGCAAACAGATCGAAGAACTGACTGATCGCCTCGTCGGACACCGCCGACAACGCAGCAAACGCCGCAGCGGCGCGCTCGATGGCCACTGACGCCGCTTGTTGATCCGCCACCGGAATCAGCAACAGCTCGCCACTCACCTGCTCCACCAACAGGTGGTCACCGGGCTGAAAGCGCGCCGCCAGTTCGGGGCTGACCACGGTCACGCGGTTACCAGCGAAAGGGATCGGCGTGCCAGCGACTAGACGTTCGAGCGCAAGAGACATGAAACGGATTCACCATGCAGAGGGCGGCCGGAAAATGTATAGGAATTTTCGCTGAAAAACACCTTCCGCAAACACCTCGCCCCCTGTGGGAGCTGGCTTGCCAGCGATGAGGCCGGCACATCCAGCATTAATATAGCCAGCCCCACCGCCATCGCTGGCAAGCCAGCTCCCACAGGGTTTTGCAGTGTATGGATGATCGGATCAGAACACTGACCAGCCAATCCGCGAACTGAGCATCTCCAGCGCCGCCATCCCCGCCAGTGAGTTCCCCGCAGCGTTCAACTCCGGCGACCACACGCACACCGTGAACTGCCCCGGCACCACTGCGACGATGCCGCCGCCGACGCCACTCTTGCCCGGCAGACCGACGCGATAAGCGAAGTTGCCCGCCTCGTCGTACAGGCCACTGGTGGCCATGATCGAGTTGACTTGCTGGGTCTGGCGGCGCGTGAGGATCTGCTCGCCGCTGTGTTTGCAGTAACCGTCATTGGCCAGGAAACAGAACGCCCGGGCCAGATCGATGCAGTTCATGCGCAGCGCGCAGTGGCTGAAATAACTGCGCAGCACCGATTCGACATCGTTGTGAAAGTTACCGAAGGATTGCATCAGGTAAGCCATCGCCGCGTTGCGCGCGCGGTGCTGGTATTCGGAATCGGCGACTTTGCCGTCGATCATGATCTGCGGGTTACCCGACAGGCGCCGGACGAAATCGCGCATCGACAGGGTTGGCGCGGCAAAGCGCGACTGGTTGATGTCGCAGATCACCAGCGCGCCGGCATTGATAAAGGGATTACGCGGGCGTCCGCGCTCGAATTCCAGTTGCACCAGCGAGTTGAACGGCTGACCGGACGGTTCATGACCGAGGCGTTCCCAGATCGCCTCGCCGGAATGCTCGATGGCCTGCACCAGGCTGAACACCTTGGAAATACTCTGCACCGAGAACGGTGTCTCGGCGTCGCCCGCGCAGTACATCTCACCGTCGTTGCCGTACACGGCGATGCCCAGCTGATTGGCCGGCACGGTGCCGAGGGCGGGAATGTAGTCAGCCACTTTGCCCTGCCCGATCAGGGGCCGGACAGCGTCAAGGATCTCGTTCAACAGCGCTTGCATGCCGGGTTCCGAAGTCTCGCCCCATGGGATTGCGGGGACACTGGGGCTAGACGCTGCCGGCGCCTGTCGCATCACACCGGCAGGCGTCGCGCAAAATGCTCTAGGCTCAAACGCACCCCCCTGCTAACGGAGAGCACCCATGCACCTCGAAGGCTCCTGCCATTGCGGCGCGGTTTCGTTCAGCCTCACCAGCGCCCACCCCTACCCTTATCAACGCTGCTACTGCTCGATCTGCCGCAAGACTCAGGGCGGTGGCGGCTATGCGATCAACCTCGGCGGCGACGCGAGCAGCCTCAAGGTGCGCGGACGCAAACACATCAGCATCTACCACGCGCGCATGAAGTACGAAGGCGAAAAACGCGCTCATCGCAGCACCGCCGAGCGGCATTTCTGCTCGTTGTGCGGCAGTGCTCTATGGCTGTTCAGCCCGGAGTGGCCGGAACTGATCCACCCGTTCGCCTCGGCCATCGACACGCCGTTGCCGGTGCCACCGGAATACACCCATTTGATGCTCGGTTCAAAAGCACCATGGGTCGAAGTCGAGGCCAAGCCCGGGGATCAACAGTTCGAGGTCTATCCAGAAGAATCCATCGCGCAATGGCACGAACGCCTCGGTTTGACCCGATAGATAATCTTCAGCATTCCTCGCCCCCTGTGGGAGCTGGCTTGCCAGCGATAGCGGTGGAACAGTCAACATTGATTTTGAATAGGTGGCCGTCATCGCTGGCAAGCCAGCTCCCACAAGATTTTTGCCAGCTTTTAGCGCTTTGCAGTTCCCTTTTTCCTCACTCGTTCGGTTAACCCCTCAGAAGCACTTCAACTACCGATCGATTCGATGCAAAGGGATCTCCATGTCGCACGTCCGTTTTCGTTTTGCCTTGTGCCCGCTTGCGGCCGCTCTGCTGAGCCTTTCTTCCCACGCGGCTGAAACGCCGGCAAAAAACGACCAGGTTTTGCAGTTGGGCGCGACCAATATTTCCGCCCAGGGCCTCGGCGCCACCACCGAAGATACCCGCTCCTACACCACCGGCGCGATGTCTTCGGCCACCGGCCTGCCGCTGTCGATCCGCGAAACCCCGCAATCGGTGACGGTGATCACCCGCCAGCAAATGGATGATCGCGGCGTGCAGAGCGTCGGCGATGCACTGCGCAACACCCCCGGCATTTCGACGCAAAAATACGACAGCGACCGCACCGAGTTCTCCGCACGCGGTCTGGCCATAACCAACTTCCAGTACGACGGCATCAACATTCCCTACGACGGCGTCTACGGTGAAAACCCCAACAACGGCGACGACGCAGCAAGCATCGATCGTATCGAAATCATCAAAGGCGCGACCGGCCTGATGACCGGCTCCGGCGACCCATCGGCCACGGTCAACCTGATCCGCAAGAAACCCACCAAGGAATTCAAAGCCTCGATCAGCGGCACCATCGGCTCGTGGGACGCCTACCGCACCGTCGGTGATATCTCCGGTTCGCTGACCGATTCCGGCAATGTGCGCGGGCGCTTTATCGGTGCGTATTCGGACAAGAATTCCTACCTCGATCACTACAGCCAGCGCAAAGACCTGTTCTACGGCATCCTCGAAGCCGACCTCAGCGACGACACCCTGCTGACCTTCGGCGTCGACAAGTCCAGCACCACCCCACGCGGCAGTTCGTGGACCGGTAACCCGGTGTACTTCGCCGATGGCGGGCGCACCGATTTCCCGCGTCACTTCAACTCCGCCGCGGACTGGAGCCGTCGCGACTTCGACAACATCACCTACTTCGCCTCGCTCGAACAGGCGCTGGCCAATGACTGGAAGTTCAAGGTCACGCTCGATCAGAAAACCACCGATCACGACACGCGCCTGGCCTCGGCCAGCGGCGGCAACCCGAATCGTGCCAGCGGCGAAGGCATGTTCCTGTACTGGGGACGCTGGGAAGGCCATCGCGTGCAGAACACCGCTGACGTCAATGTCTCCGGCCCGTTCACCTTGGGCGGTCGCGAGCATGAGCTGATTGCCGGCGTGATGACCTCGCACTCGCGCCAGACCGGTGCGACCTACGACACCAGCGCCTTCTCGCAAGTGCCGGGCAGCATCTACGACTGGGACGGTAATCTGCCGAAACAGGACTTCCCGAAGAACGGCAAATACGAGCGCACCCAGAGCCAGAACGGCGTGTACCTGGCCACGCGCCTGCACCCGACCGACGATCTTTCGGTGATCCTCGGCAGCCGCTTGAGCACCTTCAAGTACAACGAAGACTACCGCTACAACCCGGGCGCCGGCCTCGACGACACTCACGCCAGTTACAAGGAACACGGCGTTGTCACGCCTTACGCCGGGGTGATTTATGACCTCGACGACACCTACTCGCTGTACGCCAGTTACACCAGCATCTACCAGCCGCAGACCTACAAGGACAGCAACGGTTCGACCCTCGCGCCGGTCGAGGGCGACAGCTACGAAGCGGGCCTGAAAGCGGCGTACTTCGACGGTCGCCTGAATGCCAGCCTGGCGTTCTTCCGCATCGAGCAGGATGGCGTCGCCGAATCGATCGGCACCAACGCGGTGACCAACGAAGGCATCTACAAAGCCATCGACGGCGCCACCACCAAAGGTGTTGAACTGGAACTGGCCGGTGAGCTGGCCGACGGCTGGAATGTCTCCGCCGGCTATACCTATGCGCGCACCCGTGACGCCGATGAACAGCGCATCTACGGTTATCCGCTGTCGACCACCAAGCCTGAACATACCGTGCGCACCTTCACCACCTATCGCCTGCCGGGCATGCTCGACAAAGTCACCGTCGGCGGCGGCGTGAGCTGGCAGAGCGCGTTTTACGGCAAGATCTACAGCGCGCCGGCCGGCGATTACACAAGCATCAAACAAGGCGGCTACACCCTCGTCGACCTGATGACGCGTTATCAGTACGACGAGCACTTGAGCTTCACCGTCAATGCCAATAACGTCTTCGACAAACGCTACCTGACCGGGCTGGGCAACTTCGACACAACGTTCTACGGCGAGCCGCGCAACCTGATGCTCACCACCAAATGGGACTTCTGATCGCGGCTTAACAGTCTTTGACAGTTTCCCGACAAAGCTGCCAAAGATTGCCGCTCGCCACCCGCCTAGCATGGGCGCATCCACATTCTCCTCGGGTGCCCCATGCTGATGTCGTTTCGCACGTTTTCGTTGTCTCTGACTTCCCTTTGTCTACTGGTGCCCGACGCTGCGCTACGCGCCGAAGACTGGCACACCACCCTGCGCGCCGGCGCGGTTAATGCTCCGCGCTACAGCGGCAGCGATGAGCGGGTGACGGCGCCGCTGGTGGCTGTCGAAGTGGTCAGTCCGCAGGGTTTCTTTCTCGACAGCAACCGAGGGCTGGGCTGGGGCTTTGACGAAGAGGATTTCGGTCTCAGCGTTTACGTCGGCGCCAGCGATGTGCGCAAGGATCGCAAGACCGGGTTCAAGGGTTCCGACGAACTGAACGGCATGGGCTCGATCAAGTCGCGCCCAGTGCTGGGCGTGGACGGCCGCTATCACATGGGGCCTATCATTCTCGGCGCGAGTTTCGAGCATGCGCTGGAAAAGGACGACGATGACCACGACACCGGCTCATCGTGGAATCGCCTGAAACTGAGCATCAACCTGCCACTGTATGAGGGCCGTTTCGGCAAGGTGACCGGCGGATTGAACAGCCAGTTCGGCGACAGCGATTACCTGCGCACCTGGTATGGCGTGAGTACGGCACAGGCTTCGCGCAGTCAGTACCGGGCTTATGAACCGAAAGCCGGATTGATCAGTCGCGGCGCGGACCTGACCTGGACGTTGCCGATTGATGAGCGCTGGAGCGTGTCGTCAGTGCTGGCGGTGCAGTACCTGAGCCATGAAGCGGCAGACAGCCCGATTGTCGAACGGCGGTTGCAGACTTCATTGGCTGGGCAGGTTGAGTACACCTTCTGAGTGTGCGGTGGGACTGATGGCCCCATCGCTGGCAAGCCAGCTCCCACAGGGTTTTGCGGGGTTGTCGGGGAAGTAGTTACACCTGTGGGTATTGGCTGGGCAGGTTGAGTACACCTTCTGAGTGTGCGGTGGGACTGATGGCCTCATCGCTGGCAAGCCAGCTCCCACAGGGTTTTGCGGGGTTGTCGGGGAAGTAGTTACACCACAAAACCTGTGGGAGCTGGCTTGCCAGCGATGGCGTCGGCCATGCCAACACAAGTCAATCCAGATGCGCCCAGGTCATCCGAAACGACGCCCCACCCCAAGGCGAATCACCGACCTCCACTTGCCCGCCATGGGACTGCGACACCCGTCGCACCAAGGCCAGCCCCAATCCGAACCCACCAGTGCGCCGGTCGCGGCTCGCATCCAGGCGCGAGAACGGTTCGAAAATCTTCTCCCGCCCGTGCACCGGCACGCCCGGCCCATCGTCATTGACCTGCACCTCGTAGTAATCGCCATTGCGCACCAGCGTGACTTCCACTCGTTGCTCGGCATAACGAATCGCATTGCGCAGCAAATTGATCACCGCACGGGCCATGAACCTTGGTTCGATGCGTACCGTTTCGAGCCGGCAATCGCCGATCGACAACTGTACCCCCGCCGCCTCCGCCTCCAGCGCCACACTACCAACCACGCTATCGAGCCAATTGCCCGCCTGAATATTTTCACGTTTGATCACCGTCGCACCGCGCTCAAGACTGGCGTAAGTCAGCAACTCCGAGACCATTTCTTCCAGTTCGCCAAGGTCGGCGTACATGTCGGCGATCAATTCGCGATTCTGACTCGGGTCAGATTGTTGTTTGAGCTGATCAAGTTCGAACGACAGCCGCGCAATCGGCGTACGCAGTTCATGAGAGACCGCATTGGTCAGTTCGCGCTGATTGGCGATCAGACTCTCGATGCGCGCCGCCATCAGGTTGAAGTGCTCGGCCAGGTCGCGGATGTTCGAACGTTTCGACAACTGGATACGCGCCGACAGATCGTTATCGCCAAAACGCTCGGCGGCCAGGCGCAGTTTTTCCAGATCACGCCAGTGCGGGCGCACCCAGAAAAACAGGACGATACCGATCAGTACCGCGAGCATCCCGTAAGCCGCCGAGATATAGAACGGCATCAGGCTCGGTTCCGGCGGCAGCTTGATGCTGAGCACCTGCGGACCGCCGTCGATGTTGCTGATGAACTGCGTGTAGTTGTCGCGGATCACCAGAAGATTCTGCATCAGCTGGGCTTTTTCCTCGGCATTCAGGGCCAGTTGATCGGCCTCGACCAGTTTCAGTGTCAGCCCGTAATGCGGGCGCAAGGTTTCCAGTTGCTGCTCGCGATCCGTGCCCTGACGCCCGCGCAAATGATCCACCAGCGACCACGCCTGACCGCGCACCGCTTCACGGTTGTAGGCCTGCATCTGATTGTCGAGCAACGCGTTGAAGGTGTGTTCGACGGTTTGCAGGGCCAACACCAGCCCCACCGTCATCACCAGAAACAGCCCGAGGAATAACCGCAGCATCTACAACTCCCACGCAAACGGATTGAACAGATAACCCTTGCCCCACACGGTCTTGATGCACACCGGCTCGCGAGGATTGTCCTTGAGTTTGTTGCGCAACTTGCTGATGTACACGTCGACGCTGCGGTTCAGGCCATCGAAGGCGATGCCGCGCATGCGGTTGAGGATGTCATCGCGCGACAGCGTATTGCCGGCGGCACTGGCCAGCAGCCACAGCAACTCGAATTCCATGGTGGTCATTTCGATGATCTCGCCCGCCAGGCGCACTTCACGGCAACTGCGGTCGATGCTCAACTGACCGAACTCGAGAAAACTGACCACGCCACTGTCCGGCACCTGCCGCCGCTGCAAGGCGCGCAACCGGGCCAGCAACACCGGCGGTTTGATCGGTTTGATCACGTAGTCATCGGCACCGGACTCCAAGCCGAGAATATGGTCGAGGTCGTCTTCCTTGGCCGTGAGAATCACGATCGGCGTGTCTGACACGCTACGAATCTCCCGACACACGTGCAGGCCACTCTGCCCCGGCAACATCAGGTCGAGCACCACGACTTTGGGTTTGAACTCCAGAAAAGCGGCCACCGCCAGATCCCCGCGATGCACCGTGCGCACCTCGTAGCCGTGTTGTTCGAGGAAGTGCGCGATCAACGCGGCAAGGCGTTCATCGTCTTCCACCAGCAGGACTTTGCCAAAACCCAGGTTATCCATAACGACCATCTGCCAACCATCTGTGAAGTGGGCGACATTATGGCGGCATTCGCGGGCGAGGCGTTTATCGCAGGCAGCAAAAACCGGCCACGGGGGCCGGTTTTCGGTGATGTTTCATACTCTTAAGAGTTTTTAACAATCTCAGGCAGGCACGCCGCTGTGGAAGCGGAACTCCTCGTCCGGGGACTCGATCAAGTCCTGCTCGGTGGTGCGAACTCTGTCGATCACCTGGGCGATGTCTTTGGCGTCCCCGTATTGGTAGGCCAGTTTCAGATAGCCCTGAAAGTGCCGCGCCTCGCTTTTCAGCAAACCGAAGTAGAACTTGCCGAGATCTTCGTCCAGATGCGGCACCAGTGCTTCGAACCGCTCGCAACTGCGCGCCTCGATAAACGCCCCCACCACTAGCGTGTCCACCAGTTTCACCGGCTCGTGGCTGCGCACCACTTTGCGCAGGCCTGACGCGTAGCGCCCGGCATGTAACTGACGCAGCTCGATCTTGCGGCGTTTCATGATGCGCATGACTTGTTCGTGGTGCACCAGTTCTTCCCGGGCCAGACGCGACATCATATTGATCAGGTCAACGTGGGAGTGGTACTTGGCTATCAGGCTCAGGGCGGTGCTGGCAGCCTTGAACTCGCAGTTCTTGTGGTCGATCAGCAGGGTTTCCTGATCGGCCAGTGCCGCCTGGACCCAGGCGTCGGGTGTGCGGCAGCCAAGGAATTCGTGGATTTCGGGAAGGATCATGGGGCTCACGGTAAAGGTGTTCGAGCGAAGGGCGCCGATTATACCGGCCTGCCCACAGACCACCAGCGGCTGGCGTTGATATGCATCAAGTCGCAGCTGTTCGAGCAGCAACTATAGTTGTGCAACGCCGTGCCTTTTCTTTGCTGGAGACTCCGCTCATGCAAGCCATTCGCAGCATTCTGGTGGTCATCGAACCCGAACATTCGGAAAGCCTGGCGCTCAAGCGCGCCAAGCTGATCGCTGGCGTGACCCAGGCCCATCTGCACCTGCTGGTGTGCGACAAGAAGCACGACCACGCCGCCATGCTCAGCGTGCTCAAGGCCGCGCTGCTGGCCGACGGCTACAGCGCGACCACCGAACAGGCGTGGAACGAGAGCCTGCACGAAACCATCATCGACGTGCAGCAGGCCGAGGGTTGCGGGTTGGTGATCAAGCAGCACTTCCCCGACAGTTCGCTGAAAAAAGCCCTGCTGACCCCGGCGGACTGGAAATTGCTGCGCCACTGCCCTACTCCGGTACTTTTGGTGAAAACCGCTGGCTCGTGGAAGGACAAGGTGATTCTGGCGGCGGTCGACGTCGGCAATGTCGACGGTGAGCACCGGCATTTGCACACGACGATCATCGATCACGGCTATGACATTGCCAGTCTGGCCAAAGGGCATTTGCATGTGATCAGCGCCCATCCGTCACCGATGCTCTCCGCCGCCGACCCTACGTTGCAGTTGAGTGAAACCATCGAAGCACGTTATCGCGAGCAATGCCGGGCATTTCAGGCCGAATTCGACGTGGATGACGCGCACCTGCACATCGAGGAAGGTCCGGCGGATGTATTGATTCCGTTCATGGCGCACAAGCTGCAGGCTGCGGTGACCGTGATCGGCACGGTGGCGCGCTCGGGGTTGTCAGGGGCGTTGATCGGCAACACCGCTGAAGTGGTGCTGGATGCGTTGGAAAGTGATGTGCTGGTGCTCAAGCCGCAGGAGGTTGAGGATCATCTGGTAGAGCTGGCGGTGAAACACTGAGAATTACGGCGCTGATGCGGCCGTCATCGCTGGCAAGCCAGACTCCCACAGTTCTTGTGTGATTCCAAATGCACCGCAATCACTGTGGGAGCTGGCTTGCCAGCGATAGCGGTGGGTCAGTCAACATTGATATTGGATGTACCGACCTCATCGCTGGCAAGCCAGCTCCCACAGGATCTGTTTGCGCATTCAATTCCGATCACTGTGGGCGCCCTGCTTGCGAAGCTTCTAGGCGCCGAAGGCGTCTTTCAGGAAGCCGGGGGCGATGTAGCGCTGATAGTGCGCTTCCGACAGCAGGAAGAATTCCCGATCAATGGCATCGCGCAATTCCGGCAGGTTCCAGTCGCGAAATTCCGGCAGCAAGACCATCCCGTAGGCTTCGAGATTAATGATCACCCGCGCCCCCCGGGCGATCAGTTGATAGGCCCAGCAATATTCCGACTGATGCGGCACAAAGCGGATCTTGCGCTGTTCAAGCTGTTGGCGCAGGCGCGCCGAATCAAAGATCTCGACCTTGCTTGCCATCACTTGTGACAGCAATTGCTCCAGCCGCAACCAGACCGCACGCTTTTCCTCCTCGTTGTAACCATTCCAATTGATCACTTCGTGATGGAAACGCTTGCAGCCACGGCACACCAGATCTCCGTAAACAGTGGAGCAGAGGCCGACGCAGGGGGTCTTGATGGTCTGATTGGGCATAAATTGGCAAAACACTGAAACGCGGAACAGGCCGGCATGTTAGCCCTTTGTCGGGCATTGATCACCCCTCAAACGTCAGGGGCAAGCGCTCGGGCAGACTTTTAGCAGGCCCCGCACAACGCCACCAAAGTCCAATAGAGCGCGACTTACCTTTAAATTTTTTTTGCCGTAGAATCAGCCAGCCTTTTAAGGCGCCAATGTCCGTTAGAAGCTGTTTTCAAAGCGTCACGAGCACAGTCGTTCCTTCAGAGCGGTGTTGGCGAGGGGTTTTTCCAGCGGGGAAAAGCCCAACGCCAACCCTCATCAGCTCCCCGTTCTGCAGGCGTAAAACTTTGAAAGCAGCTTCTGTAAGGAATGTTCGGTAATTCTGGCTAAACGGCCCACAACGCCGTGCAGCGCATGAGTACGAGCATTTCGCGACGAGCGTCCCGGACAGCCATTTGGGACCACTGATGAGGGTAATAACTGTGCTTGAAGCCTACCGCAAACATATCGAAGAGCGCGCAGCACTGGGTATCGTTCCCCAGCCGCTTAACGCCGAACAAACTGCAGGCCTGGTCGAGCTGCTGAAGAATCCTCCGGCTGGCGAAGAAGCTTTCCTCGTTGACCTGATCACCAACCGCGTACCACCAGGAGTGGACGAAGCCGCTTACGTCAAAGCCGGTTTCCTGTCGGCTCTGGCCAAAGGCGAAGTTTCCTCCCCTCTGCTGGACAAAAAGCGCGCTGTAGAACTGCTCGGCACCATGCAGGGCGGCTACAACATCGTGACCCTGGTCGAGCTGCTGGACGACGCCGAACTGGCGCCAGTGGCCGCCGAAGAACTCAAGCACACCCTGCTGATGTTCGACGCCTTCCACGACGTCGCTGAAAAAGCCAAGAACGGCAACGTTCACGCCAAGGCCGTGCTGCAATCCTGGGCTGACGGCGAGTGGTTCAAGAAGCGCCCGGTGCTGGAAGACAAAATCAGCCTGCGCGTATTCAAGGTAACCGGCGAAACCAACACCGACGACCTGTCCCCTGCCCCGGATGCCTGGTCGCGTCCCGACATCCCGCTGCACGCCCTGGCCATGCTGAAAATGGCCCGTGACGGCATCGTTCCGGACGAGCAAGGCAAGACCGGCCCGATGAAGCAGATCGAAGAAATGCGCGGTCAGGGCTTCCCGATCGCCTACGTCGGTGACGTCGTCGGTACCGGTTCCTCGCGTAAATCCGCGACCAACTCGGTACTGTGGTTCTTCGGCGACGACATTCCTTACGTGCCGAACAAGCGCGCTGGCGGTTTCTGCTTCGGCAGCAAAATCGCTCCGATCTTCTACAACACCATGGAAGATGCCGGCGCACTGCCAATCGAGTTCGACGTTACCAACATGAACATGGGCGATGTAATCGACCTGTACCCGCACGCTGGCAAAGTCTGCAAGCACGGTACCGACGAAGTCATCACCACCTTCGAAATGAAGACCCCTGTGCTGTTGGACGAAGTCCGTGCCGGCGGCCGTATCCCGCTGATCATCGGCCGTGGCCTGACCGAGAAGGCTCGCGCCGAACTGGGTCTGCCAGCATTCGATCTGTTCAAGAAGCCTGAAGCTCCGGCTGAAAGCACCAAGGGTTTCACCCTGGCGCAGAAAATGGTCGGCAAGGCTTGCGGTCTGGCAGAAGGCCAGGGCGTTCGTCCTGGCACCTACTGCGAACCGAAGATGACCACCGTAGGTTCTCAGGACACCACCGGTCCAATGACCCGTGACGAACTGAAAGACCTGGCGTGCCTGGGCTTCTCCGCTGATCTGGTGATGCAGTCGTTCTGCCACACCGCGGCCTATCCAAAGCCGATCGACGTGACCACCCACCACACCCTGCCTGACTTCATCATGACCCGCGGCGGCGTTTCCCTGCGTCCGGGCGACGGTATCATCCACTCGTGGCTGAACCGCATGCTGCTGCCGGACACCGTCGGTACCGGTGGTGACTCGCACACCCGTTTCCCGATGGGCATTTCGTTCCCGGCCGGTTCCGGTCTGGTTGCGTTTGCTGCGGCCACCGGCGTTATGCCGCTGGACATGCCGGAATCGATCCTGGTGCGCTTCAAAGGCAAAATGAAACCTGGCATCACCCTGCGTGACCTGGTTCATGCCATTCCTTACTTCGCCATCCAGAACGGTCTGCTGACCGTCGAGAAGAAAGGCAAGAAAAACGCCTTCTCCGGCCGCATCCTGGAAATCGAAGGTCTGGAAGGTCTGACCCTGGAACAGGCGTTCGAACTGTCCGACGCCTCGGCCGAACGTTCGGCTGCCGGTTGCACCATCAAGCTGTCGAAAGAGTCGATCACCGAGTACCTGAACTCCAACATCACCCTGCTGCGCTGGATGATCGGCGAAGGCTACGGCGATGCCCGTACCCTGGAACGTCGTGCGCAAGCGATGGAAGCCTGGGTAGCCAACCCGGAACTGATGGAAGCCGATGCCGACGCCGAATACGCCGAAGTCATCGAAATCGATCTGGCCGACATCAGCGAGCCTGTACTGTGCGCGCCGAACGATCCGGACGACGCCCGTCTGCTGTCCAGCGTTGCTGGCGAGAAGATCGACGAAGTGTTCATCGGTTCGTGCATGACCAACATCGGTCACTTCCGCGCTGCCGGTAAACTGCTGGATCAGGTCAAGGGTCAGCTGCCAACCCGTCTGTGGCTGTCGCCGCCGACCAAAATGGACGCTCACCAACTGACGGAAGAAGGCTACTACGGCATCTACGGCAAGGCTGGCGCACGCATGGAAATGCCAGGCTGCTCGCTGTGCATGGGTAACCAGGCACGCGTTGAGCCAAACAGCACCGTGGTGTCGACGTCGACCCGTAACTTCCCGAACCGTCTGGGCGACGGCGCGAACGTCTACCTGGCTTCGGCCGAGCTGGCGTCCGTGGCTTCGATCCTGGGTCGCCTGCCGACCGTCGAGGAGTACATGGAATACGCTGGCAAGATCGACAGCATGGCGGCCGATATCTACCGCTACCTGTCCTTCGACCAGATCGCCGAGTTCCGTGAAGCTGCTGCGAACGCCAACATCCCGGTCGTTCAAGCCTAACGCTGCAACGCACTGAAAAACGCCGCCCATCGTGAGATGAGCGGCGTTTTTTTATGCCTGCTGAATAGTCAGTGCCTGTCCCGGCCTCATCGCTGGCAAGCCAGCTCCCACAGGTGAGCTGTGCTGAGGTTCACCCCAATCCCTGTGGGAGCTGGCTTGCCAGCGATGGGGCCAGTCCATTCAACCTGTTCAAGTGTTGAGCTTGAGGGCTTTCTGCACAGCGCCATCAACGCTCAAGCCACTGAGGATCACGCCGTTGGCCTGCACCTCCGGCAACGCCTCCAGCACCACCAACGCCCCATGCTTGAGTCGCGCCAGAATCAATCGCTTGCCTTCCTGACGCACCCGCAAAAAGAATTCCTGCATCGCCTCGATGCTGGTGCCATCCAGATCCGGAGTTTCCTCCAGACTCAAAATCACTGTGTGCACAGGCGCATCCGAATGCCGAGTCAAGCGTAACGCCGCGCCGAGGATCCGCTCGACATTGGCGAAGAACAACGCCTCGCCCGGCCGGACGATCAACACCCCCGGCTCGCTGGTTGCCGTCGGATGGCGCTGTTGATCGACAAAGTCATGCCCGCCATCAATTCGCCCCAGCACCTGAATATCCGCCGACGACATTTGCTTGAGCATCAGCAAGACACTGATCGCCACCGCCACCAGCAAACCGTCGAGTACACCGAGCACCAGCACCGCCGCCACTGCGCACAACACCAGCACACGGTCGCGACGCCATACGAAGTAACGCCCCAATGGCTGCAGACTCAAACCGCGCCCCAACGCGTGCAAGACAATCGCCGCCAAAACCGGTTCAGGGGTCAACGCGATCCACGGCAACACGGTCAGCACGATGATCAGCACCACCAACGCCGCCACCCCGCCGGCCCAACGTGAAGTGGCGCCCGCCGCTTCATTTGCCGACGTCGCCGAATAACCCGCTCCCGCCGGCATGCCATGGAACAACCCGGACAACAGGTTTGACGCGCCCAGCGCCAGCAAATCGCGATTGGACGTCACGCGGTCACCATGTTTGAGCGCGTACGAACTGATCGAGCCGTAAGACTCCGCGTACAGAATCATCACCAGCGCAAAGCCCACCTCCCCCAACCGCAGCCAGTCGGCGAACGGCAGCACCGGCAGGTTGGGGACTTCCAGGCTGAGGTCGATCATGCCGATCATCTTCACACCGTACGCCGGCAAGTTCAGCCATTGGCCGGCGGCGATGCCGATCACCACTACCAGCAAACCACCGGGCAATCGTGGCAACCGCGAAAACGCCGCCAACAGAATCAACGCCACTGCCGCCACAGCCGCCGCCGGCCAGTTCCACTGCGGCAATTGCTCCAGCAGTTGTGGAGCGAAGCGCACCAGATTGGCGTCGGTCAGGTGCACGCCGACCACACTGGCGACCTGCTTGAGAATGATCGTCAGCGCCAGGCCGAAGGCAAACCCGCGCAACACCGGTTTGGCAATGAACGCCGTGACGCTGCCCAGACGAAAGATCCCGGCCAGCACAAACAGCGCGCCCGTGACCAATACCAGACCGACCGCCAGCGTCGCGCGCAATTGCGGATCACCATTGGCCAGCGTTGCCGTGGCCGCCGCCAGTACGGCCGCGGAGGATGACGTCGCCGAAACAATGGCAAAACGACTGGTACCGAACAGCCCGTAACAGAGCAACCCGGCAAACAGGGCGATCACCCCGGCCTGCGGCGCCAGCGCGGCGATGGTCGAGTAGGCTACGGCTTCGGGCAGCAACAGCCCGGCAATCGACAGACCGGCGAGTACATCCTGCCAGCGATTGGGTGATTCAACAGGTTGTGGGGCGCTCGACAATCCACTGTCTCCAGACGAAAAAAAACCGCTGTGCGCATCACGCACAGCGGCCACTGTAGCTGAGTCTTCGAGGCTTTGGCTTACGCCGTCAGCGAATAAATCACCGCCGAAATTGCCACCAGACCTACTGCGGTCACGAACACGTTCGACGCCTTGCCGCGATAGCGCGCCATCGCTGGCACTTTACGAATCGCGTACATCGGCATCAGGAACAGGATCGCCGCGATCACCGGACCACCAACGGCCTCGATCATGCCAAGAATGCTCGGGTTCCAGGTTGCGACGATCCAGCAGATCACCAGCATGAACGCCGCCACAATGCGATCCAGAGCCTTTGCGCCCGGACGCTTGCCGCTTTTGATGATCAAGCCCTTCAGGCCTTCGCTGGCACCGATGTAGTGACCGAGGAACGACTTGGAGATCGCCACGAACGCAATCAACGGCGCCGCGAACTCAATAGTCGGATTGTTGAAGTGGTTGGCCAGGTACGACAGGATCGACAGGTTCTGCGCCTTGGCTTCAGCCAGTTGTTCCGGCGACAGGGTCAGCACGCAACTGAAGACGAAGAACAGCACCATCACCACCATCAACAGGTGGGCACGGCAGAGGATCTGCGAGCTGCGCTGGTCGGCGTTAACGCCGTAACGACGCTTCTGATCCACCGCAAACGCCGAGATGATTGGCGAGTGGTTGAACGAGAACACCATCACCGGAATCGCCAGCCACATCGTGTGCAGCAACGCCGATGGCGCCGGCACTTGCGAAGCGGTGGCGAGGATGCCGCCGTTCCAGTGCGGAATCAGGTACACGGCGAGGAACAACAGCGCAACGATGAACGGGTACACCATCAGGCTCATCGCCTTGACGATCGCCTGCTCGCCGCAACGCACCACGGCCAGCAGGCCGAGGATCAGCACCAACGACAGCCAGATGCGCGGTGGCGGCATGATATGCAATTGATGTTCGAGGAAACTGGCGACCGTGTTGGTCAGGCCGACGCTGTAGATCAGCAGGATCGGGAAGATCGCGAAGAAGTACAGCAAGGTGATCAGCGCACCGGCCTTGATGCCGAAATGCTCCTCGACCACGTCGGTGATGTCAGCGCCTTCGCGACCGGAGAGCACAAAACGGGTCAGGCCACGGTGTGCGAAGAACGTCATAGGGAAGGCCAGCAGCGCGAGGATCACCAGCGGCCAAAAGCCACCCAGCCCTGCGTTGATCGGCAAAAACAGGGTACCGGCGCCGATGGCCGTCCCGAACAGTCCCAACATCCAGGTGGTGTCCTGGCGATTCCAGCTCGAAAGTTCAGCGGGTGCTGCTGCATCAAAGCGTTGGTCAACGCTTTTGGCCTGATCATTCATCCGGTCGGATCTCCGCATTCCGGTCACTTGCCACTCGGTCAGGACGCGTCGGAAAAAACCGACAGACATGCTCCGGCCGAAACAGGGGCGCGATTCTCCGCGATAAATGAGCAGAAGCAAAGACTTAGCTGAGGAATGGTTGTGCGGAGCAGATCAGTGGGGTGTCGTTTTTGGGAAAATGGCTGTCGGCATCAGATACGCTTCATGTCGTTTTCCGGCAAGCTCCAATGCCGAGCGGGATAAAAAATTTTGATCAGATCGATCGAGCCAGGATGAATCCCATTGACATGCAAAAGATTCCGAAAGCCAGCATGCCCCAGATTGGATACATATCGCCCTTGTTCTTGAGACGCACTTTTTCAGCCCATTCATCGTGCTCTCGGTCTGATCGCTCCATCATGGCCTTACGGTCAAATGTGTTCATGCTGATTCCTGTTTGAGTCATGGATCTGATTGTTGTGAGGCGCCTGCTCAAAATTTGAAAAAAACACCCGCTACTGCCGTGACAGCGGTCACCACTCCACCTAACACTGCAAGCGGATATAAGCTTGTCTCCCTCGTTAGCTTTTTTGCCTCCGCCAGAAGCTTTTGCCTTTCTGCCACAAGTTTCCGTGTTTCATTCATTAGCCTTTCGAGTTCCAGCTGTTCCCGATCGTTCTGAAGCATGCGCCTTCCTTGGCTGTTGGCAGTGGCTGCCGGGGCTACTTTGTACCCTCATGATTTCCTATTCATCCCGTGCCAGATAGCGGATGAATCCGGCGGTTTTGTAGGCAATATCCGGGAGTCAGGTAGGCCGACTCATACAACATCGCCATAGAGATTGCGGAGGGCTAATCGCCCCGGCGCAAGCCAGGCTTATTCCGTCGGCCCCATTTATCGAGCACTGATTCACCGTCAGCTCCGCCAGCACCACGTGCTGCGCAATCACCAGCGCCGTTTCGCTTTTATCCGTCACAAAATCAACGAGTCTTCTGACAGATTGCAGGCAAGCAAGTGTGCTGTGTGAAGGCTGCCTACCCCATCGCTGGCAAGCCAATTCCCACAGGGATTTGGGACCTGGTCACGATTATTTGAGCAGCGCAGGACCTGTGGGAGCTGGCTTGCCAGCGAAGGCGTCCGATCGAACACCCGAGTCTTCCAATCCGGCCCAAATGGTCTAGCGTGAATGAATCCCCTGCCTCCCCGGAGTTCCCATTCATGCCGCTCGTTCGCGTCGAACTCAAAAAACGCACCGATCCCACCTTCGCCAAGCGCGTCGGCGAGCAGATCTACGCTGCCATGCGCAGCACAATCAATGTGCCGGAGCACGATAACTTCCAGATCCTCAACGAACACGACGGCGAACATTTCATCTTCGACCCGCAATATCTGGGCATCCAGCGCAGCGACCAACTGGTGATCATCCAGATCACCCTCAACGAAGGTCGAACGCTGGAGCAGAAAAAAGCCCTGTACCAGACCATCGCACAAAGCCTGAACACGCAACTGGGCGTTCGCCTCGAAGACGTGTTCATCAATCTGGTGGAAGTGAAAAAGGAGAACTGGTCGTTTGGCAACGGCATCGCCCAATACGCCAGTTGACAGCCCGTGGACGCCGCCAGCATGATCAGCCCCATGAACCTTCGCGCGCTGCACCTCACCCGCACCACCACGACCGCCACCGGCGGGTCGTGGTGTTTGTGCCTGGGGTAAAACCAGCGCAGCAAACCCAGGGCCCCGCCAGCAATGGACGGGGCCTTGTTGTTTCTCCCGTCCGTGCGGCTGCTTTTGTCACTCAAGGAGAAACACATGTCTGCAGCACTGTTGATCATCGATATGCAGGTCGGTCTGTTCCACGGCCCGGAAAAACCCTACGACGGCGAACGCATTCTCGCCAACATCCGGCAGTTGGTTGCAAAGGCGCGCCAACACCACGTGCCCGTCTTCGCCGTACGACACACCGGCCCCGAAGGCTCGCCGATTGCTGCGGGCAGCCCCTTCTGGCAATTGTTGCCAACGCTTGAACTGGACGCAGAAGTCGATCACCTGTTCGACAAGTCCCGACCCAACGCCTTCCACGACACTGACCTTGCGCAGCAGCTCAGCAATGGAGACATAAAAGACCTGTACCTCGTTGGCATGAAGACTCAGTTCTGCATCGACAGCACCTGCCGTGCCGCTGCCGATCTGGGCTTCAAACCGCTGCTGGTGGCTGACGCCCACACCTGCATGGACACTCCGGCGTTGACCGCCAAAGCCATCATTGACCACCACAACGCAACCCTCGGCGGCGCGTTCGCCCGGTTGATCAACAGCGCCGACGTGACCTTCTGACGAAGCGCCCGCGCGCTCCCCGTTTCAGCTCCTACACTGGCTGGAACGGGGCAGCGCTCGGCCATTGCCAAACCGCTCTGGAATCAGCACTCTGCAACGACTTTCGCGACCGAACCGCCGACGATCAAAGGAGCCGCGCAATGCCCGCAACCGTTCTGGTACTGGTTGAAACCATCAATGATTACTTGCCGATTCTCGAGCATCAGGGCTTTCATCTGATCCTCGCCCCCACGCCTGCCGAACGTGCGCAAGCCATCGCCACCCACGGCCCGCGCATCGACGCGGTGCTGACCCGGGGCCCGCTGGGCCTGACCTCCGACGAAATCGCCGCCCTGCCCGCGCTGAAAATCATTACGGTGATCGGTGCCGGTTACGAGCAGGTCGATCTGCAAGCCGCCAGTGATCGCGGGATCACCGTGACCAACGGCGCCGGGGTCAACGCCTCGTCGGTGGCCGACCATGCGATGGCCATGCTGCTGGCGCTGGTGCGTGATATTCCGCGCTGTGACGCCGCCGTGCGCCGTGGCGAATGGCCGAAAATCATGCGTCCGTCACTCGCCGGCAAGCGCCTGGGTATTCTCGGCCTCGGTGCGGTGGGCCTGGCGATTGCCAAGCGCGCAAACCTCGGCTTCGACATGGACATCAGCTATCACAGCCGTCAGGTGCGCAGTGAGGTGCCTTACGCGTTCTGCTCAACCCCGACCGAACTGGCGCGGGCGTCGGACTTTCTCATTGTCGCCACGCCGGGCGGGATCGGCACGCAGCATCTGGTGACGCGTGCAGTGCTCGATGCGCTGGGTCCGAAAGGGTTCATCGTCAATATCGCCCGGGCCAGTGTGATCGCCACGGCGGACTTGATCACCGCACTCGAACAACGGCGCATTGCCGGCGCGGCGCTGGATGTCTTCGATCATGAGCCGCAAGTGCCGGACGCGCTAAAAACCTTGGCCAACGTGCTGCTCACGCCCCACGTCGCCGGCCTGTCACCGGAAGCCACCCAAGGCACCGTGGAACTGGTGGGAAAAAACCTCGTGGCGTTCTTTTCCGGGCAACCGGTGCTCACGCCGATTCAATTGCCGCCGAGGGTCAACAACCAGCGCGTGCACTAAAGCACCCCTAGCAACGTCCACAGGCGCCGCGATTCAGCGTCGGCGCTGATCAACTCGCCGAGCAATTCGCTCAGCGGTTTATTGCCCCACTCGACCCCGCGCCGGATCAGATAGGGCACCGGACTGTGAGGTTCGGTGCGCGCGAGGTATTCGGCGATCAGCAGCAATTGCCGGTATGCCTCTTCGCGACTGGCCGGCTCACGAAAGGCCTGCGCGAGCGGCGCGGATTCGTCTGATTGCGCGACCACCACGGGCGCTTCGACCAACGGCGGTGGCGGCGCCGGTTGTTGTGGGTGCATGGCGATAAACTCCTGAACCAGGGTCAGCAGCGCTTCAATGGTGTCCTGCAAAGGGTGCAGCCCCGGGGCCTGATCGCCCAGATAGGCATCGCTCCAGCTATCGAGCCGTTGCAGGTGTTGCAGGCTCAGCAGCAGATTGCCCTGAGTACGCAGCCAGAACGCCAGCGGCGTGGCGCGGATCTGCTCGTTGAGTTTCTTCTGTTCGTTGCGCGCGGTTTCCGCCAGGGTCTTGGCGTTTTTGCTGTCGTTGGTCTGCACCTGGTGAACCTGCAAGCGCCGCCAGACTTCCAGGGTGTAAGCCTCAAAATCGCTGTTGCGGCTGCCGAACAGCGGCACCCGCGTGAGCAGCACTTCACTGTAGCGACGCACCAGCCATTCCAGCGGAATCACCCGCCACGATTGGTCGCCGTCTTCTGCCTGCGGATGCAGTTGCTCGGGAAAACGCTCACACAAACCGGCGATCAGCGCCAGGCTGCCGGGCAAGCCGTCCAGCGCTTGCAGATGCAGCCACGCCTCGCCGAGCCAGGCGCTGAGCATCAGGTCCTTGCTGCGTTCCAGCAATAGCGTGATGGCGAGTTTCTCGACGTCCGGCCAGTTCGCCCGCTTGAGTGTCGACTGCCAGACTCCGGTCGGCAGGCTGGCGTCGTCCTCGCGGCGCAGGTCGCGCAACTGGTCGAACTCACGTTCATAGCGCAAGTCGACGCCGCACGGCGCGTCCGCGCTGATCGGCGCGAGCAACTGATCAATCAGATCCGGCAACGTGGTCGATGGCAGGCTCACAGATTTTCCTTTTGGGCTTCAAGCGCAGCCGTGGTGCCGGTCACCTGAAACGGCGAGCGCGGCGCACGGGTCGGCAATGGTGCAATCGACAACGGTAGTTTCGAGCCTTGGCTCATCAGCGAGAGGCGCACGAACATCCGCGTGAAGTCACTGGTGACACTGTCGCTGGACGCCGTCACGGGCAAACGCAAGGTCAGCGGAAACTCGGTGTAATCCATGCTCGGCTGGCGCTGTACCGAGAAATGCGCACGCATCAGACGCAGCAACGACCACGGCCCGCCGTATTCCCAACCGGCCTCCAGATCACGCACCACCAGGTTCGGTTGCAACGGGTCGTTGACCGGCCGCTCCTTGCCGTTGCGCGCCCAGCGCAGAGTCAGGCGGATGGGCTGGCCGACCATCCAGCGCAGATTCGGTTGCTCGGCCGGGACCGGATAGTTGATCTGCTGACTGCCGGCGAGCAAGCCCCAGGCGATCACCTGATCGGCGCCCTTCTCATCGTCACGATCGGTACGCCAGCGCACGTCCAGTTCGACGCCGAGGATGCCGCTCTTATCGCGCACGAACAGCGGCGTCAGCCAAATGCTGGCCTGCTTCAAGCGATTGAGAAAATCTTCCGCCGCCAGGCGTTCCGGGGTCTGGCTGAGCACCAGTCCGGCTTGCGCCACAGGCAGTCGTTTATCGATGATTTCGAGGAAATGCTGAACCCGCGCCGGGTCGGCATCTTGCGCCTGCACGCCGTTGGCAAACGGAAAACGATCGGCCAGGTATTGATTGAAATAGTTGGCCAGTTCATTCCACGCCGCTGCCGCCTGTTGCTGTTGCAAGAACTGGCAGCGCTGCATCGCCGCCTGTTGCAGTTCCACCGCGCGCATCGCCAGCGTTCCGCGCCCGCCCACCAGATTGGCGGTTTGCAAGACCTGCACGCAGGACGCGGTGTCCATGTCGATAAAATCGCGGCTGACCAGTTGCTCGATCTGTGCCGGCGAACTGGCCGGGTTGGCATCCTTGTACTTGAGCAGTTCGTCATTGAGCGCGCTGAACTGCGTCACACGTTCGTAATCCAGCGCCGACAGACTGCCTTGTTGGGTCATCAGCCACTGCAACGCCGACTGGCGTCGCTCGGTGATGCCGAGCATGGTGTTGAACTGCTGCTTGAGGCTCAGTTTCAAGTCCTGCACATCAGTGGCACCGTACAGTTGCAGGCCGAGGTTTTTCGAGCCGTCCCACTGGCTGATTTCAGTACGCCCCGCGAACAGCGGTTGCGCGGTGATTTCATCGAGGCCACTGACAACCTGCGCCATTGCCCGACGGTTCAACGCACCTTGCAGACGCGCGGCCAGATCATTGCGATGCACCTCGACGAAGGCCTTTTGCAAGGCCATGGCCTGCTCGGCCTGAACATTGAACACCGCGTACGGATGAGTCTGATCGTTGTGATCCTTGAGGCTTAACCACATTGCCTGAGCGGCGGCGGCTTCAGCCGTTTGCAGCAATGCCTCGCGATAGGCCGGCGGGATGCGTGGCAACTCTTCGGCGACATAGCTTTTATAACCGGTGAAGTAATTCAGCGAGGTATTGAGATCATCGCCATCCACGGTCTGGCCTTGCAGGTTGACGTTGTTTTGATTGGCGCGCATGGCCACCGACACAAAGTCGCGCTTGAACAGCGCCTGCACGGCGTTGTTGAGCTTGACCACATGTTCCTGCAACGCCAGTTGCCCGCTGCCTTGCTGGATCAACAGATTGCCGCGTGAACCAACCTGGGCGATCCACTGATCACGGAAACTCTGCTGCAACTTGCCAGCCTGCTGATCGAGTTGCTGCTCAACGACCGGACCGAGCAAGGTGCTTTTGCGCACCTTGTCGAGAAACTCACGATAACCCGGCACCAGTTCCTGGCCCTTGCCGCGACTCCACGTCGAGTTGGTCAGGGCAACCGCCGCTTGCAGGTCATCGATCAACGCACGCAAGTCTTCCAGCTCAGTGAGGCTGTTGCCGCTGCCAGCCTCGAGTCGTTCCAGATGCAATTTGAGGTAGCCGGCCTTGCTGACGAAGTTCTCGGCAAGAAAATACTGATCAAGCCAGCGCTGCATCAGCCCGTTGAAGTTACTGGTGACCAACGGGCGCTCGACGCTCAGATCCAGCGCTTGCACATCACCGCCATCCCCCGCCGCCAGCAAACGGTTGTAGTACGCCGAATGCGGCACGGTCGCCGCATTGAGATTCAGTGACAGCGCGCTATTGCTCAGTTGCACGAGATCGTCCAGCGGCGCCCGCTGACTGTTCTGCACCTCGGCAAACAATTGATTCTGCTGTTCCAGACGCAACGCCCGATCTACCAGATCCGTAGCCTTTTGATAATTCTGCCACTGCGCCGGGTCCTCACTTTCCACACTGGTGCGCCGATCGGTACTGCGGATCGCCTTGATTTTCGTAAGCTCGGCGACCAGCAATTGGTGCAACGGCTGGACCATCTGGCGCTGAGCAGACTTGAAGAGTGCCTGTTCGATTTTCACGTCCACCGAGGAAAACCATGAGGTCGGAAACGCCAGCGAAATGTAGTGCCAGTGCGGGGCGCGCTCCAGCACCCGCCAGAAACTCTGCACATTGCGCCGAGTCGGCTCGACCCGATGCGCGTCATCGGTGACCGCCACGTAGCTCTTCTGCGCACTCTGCATCAGCCGCGCCAGTTCATGGGCATCCTTGACCGACTGATTCCACACCCACAGCATCGCCACCGCCCAGACCACGCCCACTACCAGTGCGACCCCAGCGGTGATCCGCTGCCAGCGCTGACGCAAACGCAGCAGGCGCGGCACACCTTGGGCCAGACCGCGCTCGCCGACCAGCCGCTGGCGCCACAACTGGCGCACGAACACGCTTTGTTGCAAGCCGCTGTCGTCGGCGGAAAAACCATCCCTGGCATCTTTCGACGCCTGACTGGCAGTGAAATACACGCCGCGAAAACACGGCGCTTCGCCCTGTGCATTACCCTGAAACACCGGCTCCAGCACGCTCTGCAAACCACGGCGCAGGGTTTCCAGACGCTCCGGCAGCGCATACAGATCCGCGCTCAAATGGCCGGACAAGGTGCCGACCTCGATCACCGCTTCGGCCACGGCGCGGTGGATTCGATCCAGCGCCTGATCGCTCCACTGCCCTTGCCACACGGCGTCACGCGCGTAGGGCGATGACCAGCCCAAAGTGCGTTCGCGGGCCTCGTCGGGTAAGGCACTGATCAGTTCCTGAAACCCCGGCAACTCTTCCAGGCCGGTAATGATCACGTATACCGGCACGCTCAAACCGAAGCGTTGCAGTAGATCGATAAAGCGCCGGCGCGCCGCCAGACCGAGGCTGGCGGCTTGTTCGAGATTGCTCAGGCGACTCACCGGCACTGTCCAGATCACCCCGTCCAGCGGTCGTTTACTGCGCAAACGCAAGATCAGACCGAGCAGCCGCCACCAGCCGCCGCGCTGCAAATGCATGCCGTCGTCCGGCAAGAACAACGCCTGCGGCACCACCAGCACCGCGCCTTCGGGGTCCGACCACCAGCGGCCGAACCACGCCGGTTTGTCGGTCGGCTGCAAGCGCCACTCGCTGACCAGTTGCGTGCCCTGGGTTTCGTCGCCGAGCATAAGCAGCCACGGCATCTGATAGCGGTCGCGACTGCCCTGCTCCTGCTCCATGTGCCGCACCGAGGCATAAAAACTGCGGATCGCCGCGCCGCTCTGGGTGCGCAGCCACCACACTGCCACGGCGATGATGACCAGCAACAACAGTAACGCGAAGACCCACGCGACAATCGTCAGGGTGCTCATGAGTCTTGCTCCGCGGGCGTCACCGAATCGGTCATTTGCAATACCGGTTCCAACTCGGAACGAATGTCACGCCAGAGAAACTGACCGAGCCCGGTCAACACCAGCACCATCGCCAGAATCCCCAACGCCAGACGAAAACCGTCCGGCAGCGCTGTACGGACCGGCAACTGCAACGGTGTGACCAGCGAGGGCTGCACCAGTCGCTGGCTGACGCCTTCATAAGAGGCCTCGTCCTGCCAGGCAAAGTTGAACAGCGCCAACCGCCATTTCTCCAGTTGCGCCTGACTGTGCTCGCCGCGCAGACGCCCGTGGAAACCGAGAATCAGGCACTGCAAATACACGTTGGCGAGATCGCGGGCGGTCGGTTGCTGTTCATCGAGCAGGGTTTGAATCGCCGCCGGCACTTGCTCGCCGGCCTGCCGGCTGGAATACAGACGCGACTCCAGTGGTTTGTCCTGCCATGCCGCCTGCCCCGGCCATGGCGTAAACAACAGGGTTTCGTCGACCAGGGCGACGAAGGCATACACCAGTGCCTTGACCTGCTCGGTCGCAGAGTCGCCGACCCGCGAATACGCGGTGCGCCACAAGCGTTGCGAAGCCTGAGTGGACAACTCGACCACGGTCTCGACCAGCGCCGCTTCGTCTTCGCTGTCCTTGGGCAATTGCACCCAGTCCTGTTGCCATTGCTGCCATGTCTGGCGGAACGCGCTGCTCAACGGTGCGTCTTGCAACCCCAGGCTTGCGGCACTTCCTTGCGACATACGGCGTTCCTTGTGTGATCAGGCACTTTCACTGTTCTGCGCGACAAACAGCACCACTTGCCACGGACTGCTGGTCAGCTTTGCAGCGGGGGCGGCGATCATCAGCGGCAGTTGCGCGTCGAACCAGGCGCCCTCGGCCGTGATCACAAACAGTCGCGTGTCTTCGCCGACGCTGTAGGCCACCTGCTCGCTGCGGCTCATGGCCTGATGGGCCAGGCCGCTCATGCGCTGGCGACTGAGCAACGCAATGTGCGGCGCCGAGGCGATGATCGCGCCGCGCAACCAGTCGATCGCCGCTTGCTCGCTGGCACCGTTGGGCATGCGCAGACCGACGACCAGACGCTGGCTCGGTTGTTCGTCCGGCAACTGAATGGAAAAGCTCTGCTCACCGCGTTCGAACGGCAGGCTGCGATAGCCGGCGCGGATCAGTTCGAGGGTGGTTTCCAGCCATTGCAGCACAGCGTCATAACCGCGCTGCAGCTCAAGAAAATCCAGTGGTGCGAACGCCGGTACGCCGGCCAGTGGGTCGAGTGCCGACCACGCGCCGGCGAGGCCAAGCAAATGCACATACAAGGTTTGCGGGTGCGCGATGCGACTGTTCAGCGTGCCTTCGACTTCCGGCAGCCGCGCCCACAACGCGGTCAACTGGCGGCGGATTTCCAGGGCATCGTCCTGGTTGCCAGCCTGTTGCGCCTGCCGCAAACGGCCACCGAGAAACAGACATTTTTCCCGCGCCCGCGCGCAGAGCCCGGCGATGCGGCGTCCGAGCACGGATTCCGGCAACAGGACCGGCGTTGGCGGCGTGTACGCCAACGGCAGAAAGCCGCCGCCCTCCTTGCGGATTTTCAGCAGCGGCAGGCAGATTGAATCGGCTTTGTTCAGTTGCGTACACAGGCGTGGATTGGGTCGCCACACGGTGATCGATTCGGGGAATTCACCGCTGGTGAGATCCGGCAACGCCTCGCCGACCACCGACTGCAAGCGGCCCTTGAGCGGCAGCAATTGCCCGGCACGCCACATCGGGCTGATCGCCAGATACACGGTGACAGTGGCATCGTCGGTGGCGTTGATTGCGGCACTGACATCCAGTTCCAGCGTCGGCCCGACACCCGCCTGCAAATCCACCGGCAAACCGTCGGGCATCGTCCCTTGCAGCGACAACACCCGCACCACGCCGGCGCTCAGCGCCGACGGGTCGAACTCCATGTGGCTGACGCCCCAGAACCATGGATTACACGCCTGCGCCAGATGCGCACCGAGCGCTTCGGCTCGCAGCCCTTGCAACTGAAAATGCTGCGGCAGCAATTGCATGCCTTCGTGCCAGCAAACCGCGTCAGGTAGCAGACTCATACGACTCCTTTCGACCCTGCCGCCAGCCGGCGGCGAGCGGTGTGTTTCAGTTTTTCTGGCTGACCAGACTCATTTCACGACTGTCGAATTTGAGCCAGGCCTCACTCTGATCATCGAGGCGCAATCGGTGCGCTCCGGGAGTGTTATAGCTGGCGAAGACTAAAAGTCCAGAGGCCTTCTTGCCCCCCAGCGGGAAGGGTTGGCGGTCGATGAATTGCCCCGGCACCAGCTCCAGTCCCCATACACTCATCAACTGACGATAGTCGCGCTGGTACTGCTCGCGCTCGGCAAACCACTGACTGGCGCTGATGCCGGACAACTGCTTGAGCAGATCGGGGTCGTTGACCGCAATGAAATCCACGGCAATCGGTGTGTCGTCATTGGCCTTGGGCGCGACGTCGAGGGTCAGGCTGTCGAGGTCGACTTTCGGCCCGAAGAAAGAACAGCCCGCCAGCAGCGCCAACACCCACGTTAGAAAAAGTCGTCTACACAAAATGAATTTTCCTTTTCCCGAATCTGTCCAAAAATGTTTTTCCTTGCATTTTTATAGACCTGTTCTAGCGTCTTGGGTAGTTCGGTTCCTACAGCCGAATGAGGAAGGTTTGTCAAAGGAACGACAGGTCATCTGCCTCCCTTTCTAACCTACGGTCCAGCAAGGGAAAGCGATGAACGGGCCACCCCGATGCATTGCGCCCGCTCATCGCATCGGAGTCCGCCGTCATGGCAGAAAGTACTCAACACAAGCTCGACCGGGTGCGTCCGCCCCGAGTGCAAATCACCTACGACGTCGAAATCGGCAACGCCATCGAGAAAAAGGAATTGCCGCTGGTGGTCGGGATCCTCGCCGACCTCTCCGGTAAACCGCTCGAGCCATTGGCAAAACTGACTGAACGACGTTTCACCGAAATCGACCGCGACAACTTCAACGAGGTACTCGCCTCGATCGGCCCGCGCGCCACGCTGCAAGTCAACAACACCCTCAGCGGCGACGACAGCAAGCTCAATATCGAACTCAACTTCAAACACATCGACGACTTCGACCCGGTCAAGGTAGTGGAGCAAGTCACGCCGCTGCGCCGTTTGTTCGAGGCCCGCCAGCGTCTGCGCGATCTGCTGACCAAGCTCGACGGCAACGATGACCTGGACAAGCTGTTGCGCGATGTCATCGCCAACACCGAAGGCCTGCAGGAAATCAAATCGGCCCGCCCGGACACCGCTACCCCGGCAGCTGATGCCGAGGCGCCGGCCGAACCGCAAGCCTGATCGTCCACTTAATCGAGGGGAGAACTCACCATGCCCGCCGCCGCCCAGAATCAAGCCAGCGAAAATGCTGCAGCCGAAACTTTATCCCTGCTCGACCGGATCATCGCCGAGGGCCGCATGGCCCACGATGACAGTCAGCAGGATTACGCCCGCGACATGCTCGCGGAGTTCGCCACCCAGGTTCTTGACGAAGGCATGGCCATCGACAAGGACACCGTGGCGATGATCAACGACCGCATCAGCCAGATCGACGAACTGATCAGCGCCCAGCTCAACGAGGTGTTGCATCACCCCGACCTGCAAAAACTCGAAGCCTCGTGGCGCGGCCTGCACATGCTGGTGCAGAACACCGAAACCAGTACCCGGCTGAAACTGCGCCTGCTCAACGTCACCCAGAAAGAGCTGCAGAACGACCTGGAAAAAGCCGTCGAATTCGACCAGAGCGCGCTGTTCAAGAAAATCTACGAAGAGGAATACGGCACCTTCGGTGGCCACCCGTTCAGCTTGCTGGTCGGCGACTACACCTTCGGCCGGCATCCGCAGGACATCGGCCTGCTGGAGAAACTGTCGAACGTAGCCGCCGCAGCGCACGCGCCGTTCATTGCCGCCGCCAGCCCTCGCCTGTTCGACATGACCAGCTTCACCGAGCTGGCGGTACCGCGTGATCTGTCGAAAGTCTTCGAGAGCCAGGAGCTGATCAAGTGGCGCTCGTTCCGCGAAAGCGAAGATTCGCGCTATGTGTCTTTGGTGCTGCCGCACTTCCTTCTGCGTCTGCCTTATGGCCCTGACACTGCGCCGGTGGAAGGCATCAACTATGTCGAAGACGTCAACGGCACCGACCACAGTAAATACCTGTGGGGCAACGCCGCGTGGGCCTTGTCGCAACGCATCACCGAAGCCTTTGCCAAATATGGCTGGTGCGCGGCGATTCGTGGCGCTGAAGGCGGCGGCGCGGTCGAAGGTTTGCCAGCGCACACGTTCCGCACCAGCTCCGGCGACCTGTCGCTGAAATGCCCGACCGAAGTGGCGATCACCGACCGTCGCGAGAAGGAACTCAACGACCTCGGCTTCATCGCCCTGTGCCACAAGAAAAACAGCGACGTGGCGGTGTTCTTCGGCGGCCAGAGCACCAACAAGGCCAAGGTCTACAACACCAACGAGGCCAATGCCAACGCACGGATCTCGGCGATGTTGCCGTACGTGCTCGCGGCCTCGCGTTTTGCCCATTACCTGAAGGTGATCATGCGCGACAAGGTCGGCAGTTTCATGACCCGCGACAACGTGCAGACCTACCTCAACAACTGGATCGCCGACTACGTGCTGATCAACGACAACGCCCCGCAGGAAATCAAGGCGCAGTACCCGTTGCGGGAAGCGCGGGTGGATGTCACCGAAGTGGCCGGCAAGCCCGGTGCGTATCGGGCGACGGTGTTTCTGCGGCCGCACTTTCAGCTTGAGGAGTTGACGGCGTCGATTCGTCTGGTGGCGACGTTGCCGCCACCGGTTGCGGCCTGATCGCAGCAATATTTGAGTGAATGCCTCTCTGTGGTGGGGGAGCCAGTCTCTCCAGACCATTGAAACACCTGTGGTGAGGGGATTTATCCCCGATGGGGCGCGCAGCGGCCCTTGATTTTTTGGGGCTGCTTCGCAACCCATCGGGGATAAATCCCCTCGCCACAGGTTCACTGCTCAGTGATTAGTGCTCAGGCCAATTTGCCTAACGTGATTTTCTTCAGGAGTTTCAAGCGATGGATGCAATCATTCTCGACCTCGGCGGCGACATCAAAGGCGACAGCCTGCTCGAGGGTTATACGGACAAGATCGAAGTCATGTCCTACAGCCACAACGTCGCGATGCAGGTGACCAACGACGTCAGCAACTCGGAGCGCACTTCCGGCAAACCGCATATCGGCGAATTCACCCTGACCAAATTTGTCGACAGCTCCACCCCCACGCTTAACAGCTATTGCTGCGCGGGCAAACCGATCCCTGAAGCCAAAATCACCATCGGCCGCAACGCCGCTGAAGGCAGCGGGCAACTGATGCCCTTCATCATCTACACCCTCAACAACGTGGTGCTGTCCAACGTCAGCGTCAGCGGCGGTACGGGCGGCAAACCGGTGGAAACCCTGTCGCTGAACTTCACCAAGATCAAATGGGAACTCACCGCGCAAAAGGACGACGGCACCAAGGAAGGCACGGCGGGCACCGTGTGGGACCTGGCGGCGAACAAGGCCGGCTGACCGGGCGCATAAGCCATGGCCGGCACCGGGATTCTCCCGCCACTGTTCGAACGCCTTGCCTGGAGCGAGGACGATGCCGTGCAGGCGTTCGACCAGCAGGATCTGCTCGACTCGGTGCTTGCCGAGTTGGCGCGCCTGTTCAACACCCGCCGTGGCTCGCGCACCTTCACCACACCACCCAGCGTGATCGATTACGGCATCGCCGACTGGAGCGCCCTGCAACAGCAGCGCAGCGATGACCGCCGGCGACTGGCGCGAGACATCCGCGAAGCAATCACCCATTTCGAACCTCGCCTGTTGTTAGGCGAGGTTGAGGTCAATCCCCTGCCCGACCACCCGCAACGGTTGAGCATTCGCTTGCTGGGCGAACTGCGCAGCGGCTTGCAGCGTTGGCCAGTGGCGTTCGTCATCGAACCCGGCGGCGAAGGGCTGGAGGTACGTCATGAGCGACTCGATTGACCCGCAACTGCTCGATTACTACCAACGTGAGCTGACGTGGCTCAGGCATGCCGGGAGTCAGTTCGCCGAGCGTTATCCGAAAGTCGCCAGACGCCTGGAACTGTCACCCGGCGAATGTCCCGACCCGCATGTCGAACGTTTGCTGGAAGGTTTTGCGCTGCTGGCCGCGCGTCTGCAACGGCGCCTGGATGACGACTACGCCGAGTTCAGCGATGCGCTGCTCGAACAGCTTTATCCCTTGGCCATGCGCCCGTTGCCGTCGTGCGCCATCGTCCAGTTCGAGCCGGACCCGAGCAAAGGCAAGCTCGACGGCGGCTATCCCCTGCCCCGCGACACTCCGTTGTTTGTCACCACCAGCAAAGGCGAAAGCATCCACTTTCGCACCAGTGCCGCCGTACGTTTGTGGCCGATCGAAGTGACCGAAGCCCTGTTGCTTGGCAGCGATGAAGCACAGGCACTGACCGCTGTCGCGCAGGCGCGTTCGGCATTGCGCCTGAGTTTGCGTTGCCTCGGCGACACTCAATGGTCGGAGCTGGGCATCGACCGATTGCGCATTCATCTCGCGGCCTCGCCGGTGATCAACGCCAGCCTGTATGACCTGCTCGGTGCGCATACGGTGCAGGTGCTGGCCGGATCGCCGGGCAGCGTTCCCACGGCACTGAAGGGACTGCCTGACATCGTCGGTTTTGCCGAAGACGAGGTCCTGTTGCCCGACGAAGACGGTGTACATCCCGGCATGCGCCTGCTCGCCGAATACTTCGCATGCCCTGAGAAATTCCACTTCTTCGATCTGCCGCTGGGCGGTGCAGCCAGCGACAGTCAGACGTTGTATCTGTACATCGTTTTTGATCGCGCGCCGAGCAGTCGCCTGCATTTGCAGGCTAGCGATATCGTTCTCGGCTGCGCGCCCGTCATCAATCTGTTCCCGCGTACGTCCGAACCGCTGCGCCCTGACGGCACCCGCAGCGAGTACCGATTGATCGCCGACAGCCACCGCGAAAACAGCGTCGAGATTCACAGCATTCGCGGCGTACGCGCAAGTTCCGGCGCCGGCGTGCAACGGCTGCCGGCCTATTACGGCAGCCAGCACAGCGGCGGTGATCAACAGCGTTACTGGCATGCCCGACGGGTCAGCGGTATGACCCCGAACCGGCTCGGCAGCGATCTGTTGGTGAGCGTGGTCGACACCCGTTTCGAGCCACAGACCGATCTGCCCGATTACAGCCTGACCGCTGAGTTGCTGTGCACCAATCGTCACCTGGCGCAAAGTCTGCCCGCCGGTACGCCGCTAGGGTTTGAGCGTCCCGGCCCGGTGGCTTGGGCACGTCTGCGCAATCCACCGAGCCCACAAAGTTTGCCGCGCCTGGACGGTGATTCGCGCTGGCGACTGGTGTCGCAACTGACCCTCAATCATCTATCGCTGGTCGAAGGCCCGCAGGCGCTCGATGCACTGAAAGAGATTCTGCATCTGCACAACCTGCGCGATGAAGCCAGCGCTTTACGCCAGATAGACGGCTTGCTGAGCATCAGTTGCGAACGGGTAATCGGCCATGTCGGCGTCGATGCCTGGCGCGGTTGGCGCAATGGGCTGGAGGTGCAACTGCAGCTTGATCCGCAGCACTTTGTCGGCAGCAGCGCGGTGCTGTTTTCGGCGGTGCTGGCGCAATTCTTTTCGGTGTACGCCACGGCCAATCGCTTTGTGCGCACGGTATTGATGCAGGCCGACAAGGAGGTCAAGGCATGGCAACCGCAAGCCGGCATGCCCCTGTCGCTCTGACCCTGAGCCAGCGTCTGCGCCGCGATCCGCAGGCGTTCGAGTTGTTGCAGGCGTTGCTGTTGCTGGAGCGCGAACAACCGCAAGCCGAATCCCTCGGCAGCGGCACCTCGCCACAAGCGGAAGCGTTGAAACTGCGCGGGCCGCTGACGCCTGTGTTTGCGACCAGCCAGATTGAGAATCTGCAGGAAGCGCCGGGCGAACCACTGACCCTCGACACGCCGATCTTCGGCCTCGGCGGTCCCGACGGGCCGTTGCCCTACGCCTATCAGGAATGGCTGCAACAGCGCGCGCGAGCGAAGGATCATGCGCCGGCCGAGTTCCTCGATCTGTTCCAGCATCGACTGCTCAGCCTGCTTTACAAGGTGATGCGCAAGCACCGTATCGCCTTGGGTTTTGTCACGCCGGGCGCCTCGCCAGTGCAGGCGCAACTGCGCGCGCTAACCGGGTTGTTGCCCAAATCCTTGCAGGAACGCCAGGCGATTCCTGACTGCGCGGTGCTCGCGTGTACGGCGCTGTTTGCCGATGGCCGCCGCTCGCTGGCCGGGTTCGCAGCGATCGTGCGTGAGCAGTTTGAAGTGCCGGTCGAACTCAGTGCTTACGAAGGTGCCTGGCGCGAGATCCCCTTGGCCAGCCGCAGCCTGATGAAGGCTGGCGGGCGCAATCTGCAACTCGGACGCACGGCCGTTGCCGGCAAGCGCGTCTGGGATGAACACGCGGGTATTCGCCTGACACTCGGGCCACTGTCCTCGACGCAGGCCGGACGTTTTCTGCCGGACGGCGAAGCGCACCCGGCACTGGCGAGCCTTGCAGCGCTGTATTTCGGTCCGGATCTGGACGTCAAACTGGTGCTGCTGGTGCGCGGTGCCGGGCCAATGAAACTCGGCCGTCAGGCCCCCGCCCTGCTGAGCTGGAATGGCGGCCTGCAACGTCAGGCCAGCCTCGCTGTGCAACGCATCGAAACCCGTCTTCGTCAGCTGGAGATCACCTGAAATGGAACTGGCCAGCCTGATCGGACGCCTCAATCCGGACAACCGCCGCGCCCTCGAACGCGCCGCGCAACGCTGTCTGCAACGCGGGCATCACTTTGTCGAGATCGAACACTTGTTGCTGGAACTGCTCGACATCGAGGGTGGCGATTTTGCCTTTTTGCTGCCGCGTTTCGGCCTGGAACGCGATGCGCTGACGGTGGAGATCAACAAGGCTCTGGATCTGTTCAAGGCAGGCAGTACGCGCACGCCGGCACTGTCGTCGCACACGTTGGGCTTGCTCGAAGATGCGGTGGTGCAGGCCAGTGTGCTGGGGCTCGACAGCATCCGTTCCGGGCTGTTGTTGCTGGCGTTGATCGACCGTGACGAGCGCCGCAGTCTATTGCTCAACAGCGCTTCGTCGTTGCTGCGAATTCCCAAAGAGGCCCTGCGCGCGAATCTGCTGGAGTGGACAGAAAACTCTCGCGAACACGTCGGTGCGCGAACCGCCACGTCTAAAGGTACGGCACCGCGACAGGATTCGGTTCTCGACCAATACACCCAGGATCTGACTGCCGACGCCCACGCCGGGCGCATTGATCCGATCGTTGGCCGCGATGGCGAAATCCGTCAGTGCATCGATATCCTGCTTCGCCGCCGCCAGAACAACCCGATTCTGGTTGGCGCACCCGGCGTCGGCAAAACCGCCGTGGTCGAAGGTCTGGCCCTGCGCATCGCCGCCGGCGACGTGCCGCCGTCGTTGCAGGAAGTCAGCTTGCGCGTGCTTGACCTCGGCTTGCTGCAGGCCGGTGCCGGGGTCAAAGGTGAATTCGAACAGCGTTTGAAAGGCGTAATCGACGCAGTACGCAGCGCCGACAAACCGATCATCCTGTTCATCGACGAAGCCCACACCCTGATCGGTGCGGGTGGCGCCGAAGGTGGCAGCGATGCAGCCAACCTGCTCAAACCGGCGCTGGCCCGGGGCGAACTGCGCACCCTCGCCGCGACCAC
Source organism: Pseudomonas sp. Seg1 (assembly GCF_018326005.1). Taxonomy (NCBI): domain Bacteria; kingdom Pseudomonadati; phylum Pseudomonadota; class Gammaproteobacteria; order Pseudomonadales; family Pseudomonadaceae; genus Pseudomonas; species Pseudomonas sp. Seg1. Next base: position 2,566,923 of record NZ_AP021903.1, on the reverse strand, counting down.
CTGGATGGAATACAAAAAATACTTCGAGAAAGATCCGGCCCTCGCCCGTCGTTTTCAACTGGTCCAGGTCGAAGAACCGGATGAAATCACCGCGGTGGAAATGCTGCGCGGGGTGGCTGCCAAACTCGAACAGCACCACGGCGTGCAAGTGCTCGACGCGGCGATCCATGAAGCGGTGAAACTTTCGCACCGCTACATTTCCGGCCGCCAGTTGCCGGACAAAGCCATCAGCGTCCTCGACACCGCGTGCGCCCGGGTCGCCCTCGGCCAGCACGACGTACCGCCTCCGCTGGAAAGCCTGCGCCACCGGCAGAACAGCCTCAAGGATGAAGTCGAACGCCTGCGCCGTGAACAGGCCACAGGGCTTGATCACCGTGAGCGAATTACCCTGCTGGAAAGCGAATCGACCAGCAACGTGCAAGCGATTCGCGAATTGGAAACCCGTTGGGGTGAAGAGCGTGTCGCCGTGCGCGAGCTGCTCGAAACCCGTCGCGAGTTACTGGCGTTGAGCGAGCGCGCCGACAGCGATAAACCCGATGAAGCCACCGACAGTCGCATCGATCATCTCGCCGCCGAACTACTGCGCCTTGAGGCTGGACTGGATGCGATTCGCCAGGACGATCCGCTGGTGCCGGAACAGGTCGACAGCAAAACCGTCGCCGCTGTCATCGCAGGCTGGACCGGCATCCCCGTCGGCAAGATGCTCGCCGACGAAGCCCACGCCGTGCGCACCCTCGGTGCGCGCATGGGCCAACGGGTGATGGGCCAGAGCACCGCGCTCAACACCATCGCTCAGCGCTTGCAGGCCTACCGCGCCGGACTGACCGACCCGCAGAAGCCAGTCGGTGTATTTCTCTTGGTCGGCCCGACCGGTGTCGGCAAAACCGAAACCGCGTATGCGCTGGCCGACGCCTTGTATGGCGGCGAACGCAACCTGATCAGCATCAACCTCTCGGAATATCAGGAAGCCCATACCGTCAGCCAACTCAAAGGTGCGCCGCCCGGTTATGTCGGTTACGGCAGCGGTGGCGTACTGACCGAAGCCGTCCGCCGCAAGCCCTACTCGGTGGTGCTACTGGACGAAATCGAGAAGGCGCATCCGGATGTATTGGAGGCGTTTTACAACGTCTTCGACAAAGGCTTGATGGAGGACGGCACCGGTCTGGTGGTGGATTTCAAGAACACCGTGATGTTGGCCACCAGCAACGTCGGCGCGGAGCTTTTACTGGATACGCCCGTGGCGCAACTCGGCTCGGAAGCCTTCAACGAAGCACTGCACAAAGTCCTCCTGCAAGCCTTCCGCCCGGCGTTTCTGGCGCGCATGACCGTGGTTGCCTATCGACCGCTGGACGAGGCGACGCTGGAAGGGATTGTGCTGGCCAAGTTGGAAAAACTGCGCGGTCGCTATAAAGCCGCGACCGGCAAGCAGTTCGAGTTTGATTCAGGAATTGTGAAAGCGGTGCTCGCCAAATGCAGCGCGGCGGGTGCGCGGGATGTCGAGAATGTGTTGATGACGCAGGTGACGGGGAAGTTGGCGGAGTGGGTGCTGGAGTAACAGAAACGACACCTCCAGTTCTGTGCAAATAAAATCAAGGATGAACTATGTTAAATACGCACACCGACACTAAAGAAACAGAACTGGCAAATGCGCTCAATCATCTGAATGCCTTGCTGTCGACAAATTTCAACATCCCCAACATTCACAGCCTGTTGAAAAGCAAAGCCATTTTACTGACCCAAGACACCGACGATGTTTCACCCAACGCAACTACTTGCCTCAACGGGCAAGTCAGTGTCCCTAGAGGAATAGAAATCAGCGTCCCCGAAGGTAATGGAATAATGATTAAGGCGAAAGGAGCTGTCAGCACCCGTCCTTGGTATGTTTTTCATTATGCAAATGGCGAGTCCACCAATGGCACCCTTGGAACGGGTTCCTGCCTGGTCCCCTATGATGCGCCGATAGGTACAGTCGTAATATCAGGAGGTTTTTGCGGTTGTGTCGCGCGCGTAGACAAGGCTAATAATGGCTTGCTGTTTACGCATGACAATAACGGTAAATGCCTCGTTGCCCCCTTACCGGGCACAACCAGAATTGCCAGCATCGATTTTAACTCATACTGCGAAAAAGGTAACAGCCACCAAAGAAACGCATTTGAAGAGGTCGTCGTCGCAGAGGTGCACATCTCGATGCCGTCAGTTGTGGCTGCTACTATTTTTTTCTTGAAAATAAACAACTCCCAGTTCTTCGCTTTCTGTTCTTCTTATTTGTTCGGCTTCTCATCCAGACCTACTTCTAGCTTTGGTTTTCTGGCACGGTTGATAACAACCCCTCAGCCGGTGCCCAATTTACACCGCTATTACTTTCCAGACCCTGAAAACTCCAAGTTTATCAGTTTGATCGATAACGCCGCTGCCAACCTGCAGGAAGTGGCCAACCCACTGCCCATTACAAATGAGACACCATAAATGAGCCAATTGGAATTCAGAATCGCAGCAGGCCGGCATACACAACCTGTGCGTCGAGTTGACAAAACGAAGTGAGAAATCAAAATGCCGCTCACGATAATGACTTGGAACGCGCAACACTTCGACGAACAGAATTCGACGCTATCCGAGGCTTACAGAGAAAAACTTGCCTTTCTGGTTTATTACCTTGAGCAAAGAAAGCCCGATATCTTCGCCTTGTTCGAAACAGGTAAATCGGGCGCAGCCAACACCCAATTAGTGAGGGACCTGACTGCACATTACAGTCCAGTAAGCATCCTTCAGCCCGAGAGCGCAAAAAACAAAATCACGACATTGGGTTCAATCGTTTTTGTAAAGAACGCGATTGCCAGTGAATTTACCGACATTTCAGAACATGTTCCACTGGATGACAAAGAGCAACGTGGAGCATTACTTATTCACCATAAAACTACCGATTTATGTTATGGCTTCTATCATGCAAACGCGTCCTGCGTGGCACTGGGAAATATCGTCAACGCAATAAATTACATTCAGGGCATGAGGGTCAAACTGGTTTTTTTTGGTGGCGATTTGAACGTACCCACTGATGGCAAGCCTGACGCAATAATGAAAATGCAGAAACTCACGCCAACAGGTGCGGGGTATACACATGTCAGCATCCTGAGTGATGACGTGAGTTCCTCCAGCAGAGAATTAAGAGACATGCAGGAGTTTGGCCACTTCCTTAATCTCACGCCAAAAAAATATTTTGAAGAAGAATACAAATGGAACCATGCCATCGATGCAAAACCTCGGCATCCAACAGCACAGTTAAGCTTGTTGGACTATGCCTATGTACATGAACTGGAGAAATGGAGCGCCGTTTGCGAAGGCAGTGCTAACACCGTTGTATCGGGAGAGTCAGTCAGGCACCGCACAACCGTCATCCAGAAAATCTGCCTGGGCATGTCCGTAAGAAGTGATCATTTCCCGGTATTTTTTACCTATGGTGTTGTGCCGTCTTCTCCCTCGACATCCTCGGGTTCCCCTCCATTACTGGCTCCGGTATCGACTGGTGCCTCGGTATCACCGTCGCTCGGCCCCGCCCCCGTTGACGGCAGTTCAATGTTTTAGCCATTGAGACCACCCCATGCCACGTTCCACCGACAGCAACACCAGTCTCTCCCTCACCGCGACTTCGCCGTCAGCGTTATTCCCTGAGTCACTGTCCGGCGATGAAGCACTGAACATGCTGGGCACGCAAATTCTTAACAATCTCAACGACGGTGCAACTCTCACCCTGAGCAGCGCCATCGCCACTCACGTCACCACTACCCTGCACAACGACGCGCAGTTGCGCCCGTTCGACGCGCTGGTCGCCGAGATCCGCCAGCTCCCGGCCGACTCAACTGCCGAACGCTATCAGCTTGTGCTTAGACCCTGGCTCTGGTGGCTGACCCTCGCCAGCAACAACCGCGTATTCCAGAACCTCGCCACCTCGGACATCGTCACGACGATCTTCAAGGCCCACGGCTTCACCGATTTCAAACTCTCGCTGACCGGCAGCTACACCCCGCGTGAATACTGTGTGCAGTATGGCGAAAGCGATTTCGCCTTCGTCTCGCGACTGCTGGAAGAGGAAGGAATCTTTTGGTTCTTCACCCACGAGGACGGCAAACACACGCTAGTGCTCGGCGACAGCAACGACGCTTTCGTGCCGATCCCCAACGGGCCGAAAGTCAGTTATCTGGGGCAAGGATTGGGCGAACGTGAACTGCACGGAATCCGCTCCGGACAAGTCTGTTTGCAGGCAGTCGCCGGGGTATATCGGGCGACGGATTACGAATTCACTACGCCGACCACATCGCTGTATGGCCAGGCCGAAGCGGTGGCCGGGCCGCGTTCGATCTATGAGCATCCCGGCGGTTACAACGCCAAGGCACGCGGCGATACGTTGACCAAGCGACGCGTCGACGGTTTGCGCAGTGAGGAAAAACGCTTTGTCGGCGAGAGTGACTGTCGCTGGTTGATTCCCGGGCATTGGTTCACCCTCGCCGGCCATGACGATGCGAGCCTGAACATCGATTGGGTGGTGACGCGGGTGACCCATGACGCCAGCCACGAAAGCTATCGCAACCGCTTCGAAGCAATCCCCAAAGCCACTCCGTTCCGCCCGCCACGCACCACCCCCAAACCGCGCATGCATCCGCAAACCGCGATTGTGGTGGGCAAGTCCGGTGAGGAAATCTGGACCGACGAATACGGGCGGATCAAGTTGCAGTTCCCGTGGGATCGCGACGGCAAGAACGATGAAACCAGTTCCTGCTGGGTGCGCGTGGTGCTGCCGTGGAGTGGCAAGGGGTTCGGCATGCAGTTCATTCCGCGCATCGGTCAGGAAGTCATCGTGACGTTTATCGACGGAGATCCAGATCGGCCGCTGGTGACCGGTTGCGTCTATAACGGTGACAACGCCCTGCCCTATGCGCTGCCGGCCAATCAGACGCAGTCGGGGATCAAGACCCAGTCGTCAAAGGGTGGCGGTGGTTTCAACGAGTTGCGTTTCGAGGACAAGAAGGACGCTGAAGAGGTGTTCTTGCAGGCGCAGAAAGACCTGAAGATCAACGTGCTCAACGACACGACCGCCACGGTCGGCCATGACGAAACCCTCACCGTGCAAAATGCCCGCACTCGCACGGTCAAGGATGGCGACGAGACCGTGACCCTGGAGAAAGGCAAACGCAGCGTCACCATCCAGACCGGCAGCGACAGCCTCGATGTGAAGGACAGCCGCACGGTGAAGGTTGGCGCCGATCAGAACCACAGCACCGGCGGCAATTACACCGACAAGGTCACCGGCGATTACAGCCTGACGGTGGACGGCAACCTGACGATCAAGGTCAGCGGCACCCTCACCCTGCAAAGCGGCGGCAGTTTCACGATCAAGAGCGGCGCCGATCTGGCGACCTCGGCCAGCACTTCGATCACCCACAAGGCCGGAACTGCCTTGACCAATCAGGCCGGGACTTCACTGGACAACAAGGCTGGCACCACGCTGACCAACGACGCCGGTATCAGCCTGACCAACAAGGGCGCGGCCTCGCAGACCGTGGACGGCGGCGGCATGCTGACCATCAAGGGCGGCCTGGTGCAGGTCAACTGACAAGGAGCAGGCATGGCAATCACACCGCTGGATTTGCAGCAAGATGACAAACAGATGAAGGGCCGTTTGCAGGATGGTCAGCTCGACGGTGCCTTGCAGATCAAGGATGACGGGCGCAAACAGGCCGATCTGAATTACAGCCACGGGGAGTTGCAGGGCATGTCGCTGCTCTATCACCCCAACGGCAAAGTCTCGGCGCAGATGCCGTTTGTGCGCGACAAGGTGCAAGGCGTCGCGAGTTTTTTTGCGCCTGAAGGTTTTTTGCAGCGCAAGGCAACGTACCGGCGCGGGTTGTTGCATGGCGAGGCGTTCAATTACTTCGCGGATGGGCAAGTGGCGGAGGCGGAGTTTTATCGCGATGGCGTGCGTGAGGGGCGCTATCAGCGCTTTCATCCGAACGGGAAAACGGCGGTGGAGGCGCGCTATGTGAATGGCCAGTTGCTGGAGCCAGAGCAAGGTTTTGCCGAGGATGGGCGGCCGTTGGGCGCGGATGGCAAACCGATTTCGCGGGTGCGTTGGTGGTTCCGCCGGTGGGCGGATCCGCAGCAGGCTTGAAGTTTTTGTTTTGTATCGACTGGCCTCATCGCGGGCAAGCCCGCTCCCACAGGGTTTGTGTTGTGAATGCAATATTGTGAACACCATCGACCATTGTGGGAGCGGGCTTGCCCGCGATGAGGCCCGCACATTCAGCACAGATTTCAGGGAATGAGCATCTGCATCTGCCCCGGCACCACAATCTTGATCACCCCCGCCCAGTTACACATCAACGTGCTGTTGGCGTCGATCGCCGGCATCCCGCCAAGCAGCAGCGTCGGCGCGCCGCCGGGAATCCACGGCGTGGCCGTCGCCGGAATGCACGGCATCGGCGTCAACACGCCCAGCGCTGCCGCAGTGGCTGCGGCGACCATCGGGTTGGCCATGCTCATGCACACGCCGAACGGCAGGATATTAACCAGCGGAATGTGATCCATGATGTTCGCCGCCGGCATCCCGCCGGTCAGCGTGCGGTTGACCGGCAGCACGTTGAGCATCGCCGGGGCGGCGCCGAAGCTGCATTGCAATGTGGCGGTGGCACAAACTTGCGGACAGCCCATTTCACGACTCCTGCGTGGACACGGCATACCCGCTAAACCTTAGTCGCCCACGGCCCGCCGCGCACATTCCCAAAGGTGATTATCGTGCAACACGCTAACCTATAAGACCGACCCGCGCTTGTGGCTGCCCGAGCGCGCCATTAGATTAGCCAATGATGTCTGGCCTCCAAAATAAGCAGAAGGGATAAGCATGGCGCTTACTGACCAGTCCACCCGTATCCGCTCTGGCGAAGAACTCGATGCCAGCCTGATCGATCCGTACCTCAAAGCGCACATTCCGGGCCTGAGCGGCTTACCTGTGATCAGCCAGTTTCCCGGCGGTGCGTCGAACCTGACTTACCTGCTGGAATACCCGGAGCAGGAATTCGTCCTGCGCCGCCCGCCGTTCGGCCACAAAGCCAAATCCGCCCACGACATGGGCCGCGAATTCCGCATTCTCAATCAACTGCGCGATGGCTTTCCGTATTGCCCGAAAGCCTACGTGCATTGCACCGACGAATCGGTGATCGGCGCCGAGTTCTATGTGATGGAGCGGGTCAACGGCATCATCCTGCGCTCGGAACTGCCGCCGGAATTGGGCCTGGATTCGGCAAAAACCGAAGTGCTGTGCAAAAGCTTCATCGACCGTTTCGTCGAACTGCACCGGGTCGACTACAAGGCCTGTGGCCTCGGTGATCTGGGCAAGCCTGAAGGCTACGTCGCCCGCCAGATCAAAGGCTGGAGCGAGCGCTACGAAAAAGCCCTGACCCCGGATGCGCCGCACTGGGAAGCGGTCAAGGCGTGGCTCAACGACAAGATGCCGGCCGACCACCCGACCTCCAGCATCGTCCACAACGACTACCGCTTCGACAACGTCATCCTCGACCCGCACAACCCGATGCAGATCATCGGCGTGCTCGACTGGGAACTGACCACCCTCGGCGATCCGCTGATGGACCTGGGCAACACCCTCGCCTACTGGATCGAGGCCGGCGACCCGGCGCCCGTGCAACTGATGCGCCGCCAGCCGAGCCACGCGCCGGGCATGCTGACGCGCCGCGAGTTCGTCGATTACTACGCCGAGCGCTCCGGCATCCAGATCGACAATTTCGACTTCTACTACACCTACGGCCTGTTCCGTCTGGCCGGCATCGTGCAGCAGATCTACTACCGCTTCTATCACGGCCAGACCCAGGACAAACGCTTCGCGCAGTTCATTCACATGAACAAACTGCTGGAGCAGATGAGCTTGCAGGTCATTGCAAAATCGAGCCTCTGACGGCCCACACCAAGGAACCCCTATGTCCAAGACTCAGTTGTTCGACCTCGACGGCAAGATCGCTTTCGTCTCCGGCGCCAGCCGTGGCATCGGTGAAGCCATCGCCAAACTGCTGGCCCAGCAAGGTGCCCATGTGATTGTTTCGAGCCGCAAACTCGAAGGCTGCCAGCACGTCGCCGATGCAATCATCGCCGCTGGCGGCAAGGCCACCGCCGTAGCCTGCCACATCGGCGAAATGGAACAGATCAGCCAGGTGTTCGCCGGGATCAAGGAACAGTTCGGCCGCCTCGACATTCTGGTCAACAACGCCGCGACCAACCCGCAGTTCTGCAACGTGCTCGACACCGACCTCGGCGCGTTCCAGAAGACCGTAGACGTGAACATTCGCGGCTACTTCTTCATGTCCGTGGAAGCCGGCAAGCTGATGCGCGAGAACGGCGGTGGCAGCATCATCAACGTCGCGTCGATCAACGGTATTTCGCCGGGGATCTTCCAGGGCATCTACTCGGTGACCAAGGCAGCGGTGATCAACATGACCAAAGTCTTCGCCAAGGAATGCGCGCAGTTCGGCATCCGCTGCAACGCCCTGCTGCCGGGCCTGACCGACACCAAATTCGCTTCGGCGCTGGTGAAAAACGATGCAATTCTCAAGCAGGCGCTGACGCAGATCCCGCTCAAGCGCGTGGCCGATCCGAGCGAAATGGCCGGAGCGGTGTTGTATCTGGCCAGTGACGCGTCGAGCTACACCACCGGCGTGGCGCTGAATGTGGACGGCGGCTTCCTGTCCTGATCGCAACCAACCCATGTAGGAGCAGCCTCGGCAGCGCCTGCACGGGTTGAATATTTATTCTAGAATTTGCATATAGAGAATTTTTATTCCATAAATAGCCTTCCTGAAAATAAAAATCCAAGGAATACGGCTATGCGCGAACTCGGTATCGGTCTCATCGGCACAGGTTTCATGGGCCGTGCCCATGCCTTGGCGTTTCGCAATGTCAGTGCAGTGTTCGAACTGCCGTTCAAACTCACCCTCGCCGCCCTCGCCGACGCCGATCCGCAGCGTGCCCGCCACTGTGCCGACGCCTGGGGCTTTGCCGCCCATCACAGCGACTGGCAACAATTGATCGATGACCCCAAGGTCAATCTGGTCGCCATCACCACCCCCAATCACCTGCACTACCCGATGGCCATGGCCGCCCTGGCTGCCGGCAAAGCGGTGTGCTGCGAAAAACCCCTGGCAGTGAACCTCGAACAAGCCAGCGCCATGCGTCAGGCGGCCAGAGACGCCGGAGTGGTGACGCGGGTCGGCTACAACTATCAGCACAACCCGATGATCACGCTGGCGCATGACTTGATTCGCGACGGCGAACTCGGCGAGATCATCAGCTTTCAGGATGAGTTCAGCGAAGATTTCATGGCCGATCCCGACTCGCCGTGGTCATGGCGCTGCGACCCGGCGCATGCCGGCGGTGCATTGGCGGATCTGGGCAGTCACTTGCTGTCGATGGCGCGTTATCTGGTGGGCGAAGTCACAGCGGTTTGCGCCGACACTCACACCGTCCACACCCAACGCCGCGACGGCACCACGCAAAAACCGATCAACGTCGACGATCAAGTCCACGCGCTGCTGCGTTTCGCCAATGGCGCCCGAGGTACGTTCAGCAGCAGTTGGCTCAAGCACGGCTACAAAAATCACCTGAGCTTTGAAATCAGCGGCACGCGCGGCACCCTGACCTTCGATCAGGAGCGCTTGAACGAACTGCGTCTGTTCCGCGCCGGACAGGACGGTTTCCAGCGCCTGCTCGCCGGCCCCGACCTGCCGGGTTATGCCGCGTTCAGTCCTGCCCCGGGTCATCAATTGGGCTACAACGAACTGAAGACGCTAGAGGTGCATGACGTGCTGATGGCGTTGGCCGGCAGCCACCAGGGCGGCACCGATTTCGAACAGGCCTGGGCCGTCGAGCGTCTGGCCACGGCGATTCGCCTCGCCGCGCGCGAGCAGCGTTGGGTGCGCATCGAGGAAGTCTGACACTCAGGCGTCAATGACCTTCGGCAACTGCCAGCCGAAATGCACGGACAACAGGCGCAGCAGCAAACACGCTGCGCCTGCCAGCAACGCCGCTGCGACCGGCGGCACACCGCAGCGCCGCGCGATGATCAACACTGCCGCACCGGTAAACGCCGAACTGGCATACAAATCCGCCTGCAACACCACCGGTATCCGCGCCAGCACAATGTCGCGAAGCACCCCACCGCCGACGCCGGTAATCGTTCCCATCAGCATGGCTACAAATGGCGTAATGCCGAAATTCAACGCCTTCTGCGCCCCCGCCACGGCAAACAGCGCCAGCCCCGCCGCATCGAGCACGATCAGCGTGGACCCGGACCAGCCCAGCACCTGTTCATGGAACACGAATGCCAGTCCACCCATGAAAAATGCCAACGCCGGATAACGCCAATCGGCCACCGCGTTCGGCGGCGTGGCGCCAATCAGCAAATCACGCGTCACCCCACCACCAAGCGCGACGATAAACGCAATCACCATCACCCCGAGCAAGTCGAGCTGACTGCGCATCGCCGCAATGGCCCCTTCCACAGCAAACACCGCCGTGCCGAGCAGATCGGCCACCAGCACAATCCGCTCAACCCGAGACCTGCGCCCCGCCGGCGTTATTGAGTGACGCAACGGGTGGTCGTGGTGTGACGAGTGACTTGTTCGTCGACGTACATGTCACCCGACACCTCAGTGTTTTCGATGACCTGGCAAGTACGTTCCGGCGGTGGAGGCGGCATTACAGGGGGCGGAGGCGGAGGACTGGCACAACCGGCCAACAGCGCCACGGAAAAAGCCAACGACAATGGCGAACACACGCGTTTCCCAAGATTGTTCATAGGATGACCCGCGAAAATGAGAGACAAACTCCCGCGACCGAACCGACCACGGAAGACCTGACCACTCATTCTTTATAGCCGACAGCCCCGCAAGCGCCAGTAAACCGGCCACACCGAAGCGCCAGAGCTGTCGATTTTGCGCCGGATTTGAAGGAAAAATGACTCATGACCAGCTACGCCATACCGACCGCCATCGCTGGCAAGCCAGCTCCCACAGGGGTGGAGTACAACCGACAAAAACAGGTCGGCTCTCAGGCAGCCTTCGGGAGCAAGCCCCCTCCCACAATTTGAACCAAGATTCACCCGCCAGAGCTTGGTCGGCTGTCAGGTCGCCATCGCTGGCAAGCCAGCTCCCACAAGGGTTGAGTACAACCGGCAGAAACAGGTCGGCTGTCAGGCCGCCTTCGGGAGCAAGCCCCCTCCCACAGTTTGAAACCCGATTCACCCGCCAGAAACAGGTCGGCCTAAAGGCCGCCATCGCTGGCAAGCCAGCTCTCACAGGGGGGGAGTACAACCGACAGAAACAGATCGGCTCTAAAGCCGCCTTCGCGAGCAAGCCCCCTCCCACAGTTTGAAACCAGACTCACCCGCCAGAACCAGGTCGGCCTAAAGGCCGCCATCGCTGGCAAGCCAGCTCCCACAACGAAATGAATACACCCAAAACGCGGCGCATGCCGCCCCACTCGACACAATGAGCGTTAGCTCGAGTACCGCTCTTGATCTAAAGCGCCCGTCGGCAGGCTGAGCGGAGGGGTTCATCCGGGGAGGACATCGAGAGGAGGTGCAGCGAAGCAAACCGGAGGCGATGCCCCGGATGAACCCCGGAGCGAAGGAACCCGAGCCACAGCGAGGGCCGTACGTCAGGGTAAAGCCTTTTTGGTTACTTTTTCGGCGTCTGGAAAAAGTGACCCGCCGTAAGGGCGGAACCCTAAGCAGCCGTTACCGCAGCATCGGATATGCACTCATCAGCCAAACCATCGACGCCCACCCCGCCGTTATCGCTGGCAAGCCAGCTCCCACAAAGGACCTAAGCCAAGTCAATATCACTGAACGAACGCAAAGAATTACTCTGCAACTCATACCGCAACTCATCAATCAACGCGTCCACCGACTCCGGCGTACGCAACACATCCAGCTTCAACCCACTGATCACCAGATCCACCTGCCCGGACACCGCGTGATACAGCTTCACCGTCAGCGAATGATCCCCATCTACCGAACACTCGCAAGCCAGCGGCGAAAAACTGTGCTCAAGCCGGGCGCGCAACTGCGCAAGATTCATCATTGAGGCCGTTCCTTTAACTGCTCGAAGGGACACGATCCCAAGCCATAAAAGGCTCGTATCGCACCCCAACAGACTAAGAACAGTCCCCGTCCGCCAACACCCGAATTTGCACCGGCTGAACTAGTGCATTTGCACCCTAACGCTGACCCTTGGCCCGCCACTCACCAGAAAACAACCCACGCTCCCGCGCCCAGACAATCGCCTCGCTGCGGCTGTGCACATCCAGCTTGGAATACACCGTCGCCACATGATTACGCACGGTATTCGGCGCCAGTTTCAACCGCGCCGCAATCTCCTTGTCCGCCAGCCCTTCGCAGATCAGCCCAAGTACATCGCGTTCACGCGCCGTCAGATCAGTGAACGACACACTCGGCAGTTGCGGCGAATTGACCTTCTTCACATTGGCCAGTTTTTCGATCAGCGTACGACTGAACCACGAGGCGTCCTTCATCACCTCTTCGATCGCCGCCACCAGCTCAAGCTCGGTACGCTTGCGCTCGGTGATGTCCATCAACACCAGCAGATAACAAGACATGTCCTGAATATTGACCGTGTCGGCGGACACCGCACACTCCAGCAGATCCGTATCTTTCTTGCGCAGCCGCACATCGACCCGGTCGATCCGTCCGTTCTTCGCCAGGGCCGTCAGCAACCGGGTGCGGGCGCCCTCGTCGTCGATAAAGTCCAGTTGCGTCACGGTTTTGCCGACCACGTCATCGCTGGCATAGGCCAGGGTATCGAGGAATGCCTGATTGACATCAATCACCTGCTGCTCGTCAGCGCTGCAAATCAGGATCGGTACCGGCGTCAGACGGAAGGCCTTGGCGAAGCGCTCTTCGCTCTGGCGCAGCGCCACTTCAGCCCTGCGCCGCAGCTCCATGTCGACGAAGGAAAACAGCATGCACTGCTCATCGTTGAGCAGCAGCGGCTGCCCGGCGACGATCACCTGCTTGGTACTGCCATCAGACAAGCGCAGCTCGGCCTGCATCTGCGGAATGGTCGCGACATCTTTCAGGCGTTGAATGGCCAGATCCTTGTGCTCAGCCTGTTCGAGGATATCGATTTCATAGGCCGAGGTGCCGATGACCTGGTCGCGGGTATAGCCGGTCATCTCGAGAAACCCCGGATTGACCTTGATATAACGCAAATCGCTGAGCCGGCAGATCACCGCCGGCGCCGGGTTGGCGTTGAAGGTTTTCTCGAAGCGCTGCTCGGCGTTGGCCCAGTCGGTGACGTCGCTCATGATCAGCACCAGCGACTCCGGCTGGCCTTCACGGTCAGTCAGCACCATGCTGCGCACGCTGTGCACCCAGACACGCTCCGGGTCATCCGCAGCGAACAGCTCGATCAGCACGTCGCTGAAAACTTCACAGCGCGCCACGCGACTGATCGGGTAATTCTCGGCGGGCACCATGTGGTTGTTGCGATAGCGCAGGCTGAAACGCTTGGCATACTCGTCGGCGTTCGCTCCCAGCTCGCCGATCCGGCTGACACCGTGCATGGCCAGCGCGGCTTCGTTGGCCCAGAGAATGCTTTGATCCAGCTCGAGCAGGATCACTCCGTCGGACAGCCCGGCAATGATTTGCTGCAACTGGCGACGATTGGTTTCGCGGGTCAGGACTTCCTGGCTCATTGGATCTCCACAAGTGATACGCCCATGTGAAGGTTACGACCGCAGCTGCCGCTGATCGTGCGAAGTGACTGAAATGGTGCGCCAGGAGCATGGATGCTGACTTTATCGGCCTCATCGCGGGCAAGCCCGCTCCCACAGGGATTTTGGTGTGACACCAATCTTCAGAACACCACGGAACCTGTGGGAGCGGGCTTGCCCGCGATGAGGCCGGCACCTCCAAAAGAAGTATGACTGTCACTCCGCCCGCTTCAGCTCACGCAACGTGTCGAGGAAGAGTTTGAGGACTGGGGAAGCATCGTCCGCGCGATAAGTGGCATACAGCGGCACTTCCGGCAGCGCCGGGGTCAGCGACTTGAACACCAGCCCCGCCGGCGCCAATTGCTCGATGGAGGCCGGCAACAGCGCCACGCCAAACCCGGCGCGCACCAGACTGAGCAAGGTCTGCACCTCGATCACCTGCTGACGGATCTGCGGAGTGAACCCGGCCTGAATGCAGCACTGATAAAGAAAATTGGCAAACCGCGACTGCTTCAACTCCAGCGCCACGAACGGCTCCTGCGCCAGATCCGCCGGGGCCAGCACCGCGCGACAGGCCAACGGATGATCCGCCGGCATCACCACATGGATCGGCTCGTAGATCAGCAATTCATTGCGCAACTGCGGATCGTCATAGCCGACGCGGAACACGCAGGCATCAATGCGTTTTTCCTTCAACGCCTTGACCTGCGCCGCCGGGGTCATCTCGTGCAGGCGCCAATTAACTTGCGGATAGCGCTGACGAAACAGGTGCAGAGCCTTGGGCAGCACGCCGACCATCACCGAACTGATCATGCCGATTTCCAGCTCACCGAGCTGCCCGCGCCCGGTTTGCCGGGTCAGGTCCAGCGCCCGTTCAAGCTGCTCAAACACCAGCGGTGCTTGCTCCTTGAGCATCTGCCCCGCCGCTGTCAGCTCGACCCGATGATGACTGCGTTCGAACAGCGGCGTGCCAAGTTCCTCTTCGAGCAAACGGATCTGCTGACTCAACGGCGGCTGGCAAATGTGCAGGCGTTCGGCGGCACGACCGAAGTGCAGCTCATCAGCCAGCGCCATGAAGTAACGCAACAGGCGCAGGTCCATGGCGGCTTACCCCAGACTCAGAGGGGTCGAGCGCTGCCGCACGCCGGTCAGCGCAAACAACGCGTTGGCAATGGCCGGCGCCACCGAAGGGCTGCCCAGTTCGCCGACACCGCCGGGTTTGCTCGGCTCACCATCCAATACGAAGATGTCGGTGGCGGGCATATCGGACATGCGCGTGACGCGGTAGTCGTGAAAGTTGCTCTGCACCACCCGCCCCTGCTTGATGTCGAGCCGATCGAACAACGCGTGGCCGAGGCCCCACATCAGGCCGCCATAGATCTGCTCTTCGACCCCGCCCGGCGACACCGCCAACCCGCAATCGACCACGCAGGTGAGCTTTTCGACTTTCGCCTTGCCATCGACGGTCGCAACCCGCGCCACCACCGCGATAAAACTGGTGTAACCCTGATTCGTGGCGATGCCCAGCGCCGTACCCGGCGGCAAAGGCTGGCCCCATCCGGCACGCTTGGCAGCCTGCTTGAGCACCGCCACATGCCGTGGCCGTTCCTGCATGTTGGCCAGGCGAAAAGCCAACGGATCGGTGCCCGCCGCATGGGCCAGTTCATCCATGAAACTTTCCACAGCAAACACGTTGGGAATAAAGCTCACCGAACGATACCAGCCACTGGGCACGTTGCTTTCGTGCTTGACCCAGTTCAGTTCCAGGTGTGGCGGACGATAGGCAAAGTCCCACGCGGTGATCGCTTCGGTGGTGCTGTAATCCATGCGATCCGGGCGTTCGAAATAACCCGGCTCCCACTGCTCCGGCGAAGCCGGCGACACGGCATGCAATTGCAGCGCGGTCAGTTTGCCCTGTGCATCCAGCGCGCCTTTGACCCGATGCAGGGTGGCCGGGTGATTGAATAACGCATGCATTTCGTCTTCGCGGCTGTTGAGCAGTTTCACCGGCACACCGGTCTGTTGCGCCAGATACGCGACTTCGAACAACCAGTACTTGGCCTCTCGCGCACCGAAACTGCCGCCGGACACCAACTCGTTGATGGTGACCCCGGCCTTGTCGATGCCGCACACGGTTTGCGCCGCTTCCAGTGCTGACGACGGCACCTGCACGCCGCCCCAGTAGGTGATCGCCTGATCCTTGACCTGCGCGGTGATACAGATCGGCTCCAGCGGGTTTTGCACCTTGTAAGGCATGGTGTAATCGGCTTCGATCAGCTTTGCAGCCCTCGGCCATTGCCCGGAGACATCGCCGTGGGTCATGGCTTTGACGGTTTGTATTTTCGGATCACCGATGGCTTTGGCTTGAGCGCTGGCCAACTGTTCGCTGTCGAACCCGGCCAGCGCTGAATCGCTCCACTGAATCGCCAGCACGTTGCGCCCCTGTTGCGCGGCCCAGAACGTGTCCGCCAGCACCGCGACGCCGTCCAGATTGCCGCCAAGCACATCCGGCCGCCCCGGTATCGCGATCACCTTGCGCACACCCGGCACCTGCAACGCTGCCGCCGAATCCACGCTGATCACCTTCGCACCAACCACCGGCGCACGCTGAATCACCGCCACCAGCATCCCCGGCAATTGCACGTCAATGCTGTACTTGAAACGCCCACAGACCTTGGCTGCTGCATCGCGCTTGTGACGCAGCTTGCCGATGTACTTGAAGTGCGCCGGATCCTTCAGCGTGACCTGCTCAGGCGCCGGCAAATGCGCCGCCACGCCGACCAGTTCGCCGTAGCCGAGGCTGCGTTTGCTCGATGGATGGACGACTCGGCCTTCTTCGGTGGTGCAACTGTCAGTGCTGACTTTCCACTGCTTGGCCGCCGCCGTGATCAACAGCGCTCGCGCCGTGGCCCCAGCCATGCGCAAACGGTCGTATTCCAGCGAGACGCTGGTGCTGCCGCCGGT
Source organism: Pseudomonas sp. Seg1 (assembly GCF_018326005.1). Taxonomy (NCBI): domain Bacteria; kingdom Pseudomonadati; phylum Pseudomonadota; class Gammaproteobacteria; order Pseudomonadales; family Pseudomonadaceae; genus Pseudomonas; species Pseudomonas sp. Seg1. The sequence continues at coordinate 2,550,174 of NZ_AP021903.1, read as the reverse complement.
GGAGAAGACTTTCCAGATCGGGTGAATGTAGGTGTCGAAGAACGGATCTTCCGGGGTGATCACCTGCACGGTCATCGGGTTGACGCCCAGCTCCTCAGCGACACACGCGGCCAGCGCCGTTTGCGTGCCCGTGCCGGAATCGTGCTTGTGCACCACCAGTTTCACCGTGCCGTCGGGGAAGATCCGCACCCAGGCGTTGGGTTCGAATTCGCTGGCCGGCGCTGGAGCCTTCGGGTCAGTGGCGGCTGCGCCGGACGGTAAATACAGGGCAATCGCCAGCCCCGAAGCCACCGTCGCCGCTTGTTTGAGAAACACTCGGCGTGACGGTTCGATCAAAGTGTCGTCGAGCAGGCGCATCACGCCTCCTTCGGCGTATTCGCCGCGCGTTTGATCGCCTTGTTGATCCGCCCGTAAGTGCCGCAGCGGCAGATATTGCCGGACATCGCGTTGCGGATCGAGTCGTCAGTCACCGCCGCCCCAGTGTTGAGCAACGCAGCCGCGGACATGATCTGACCGGATTGACAGTAGCCGCATTGCGGCACATCTTCGGCGACCCAGGCCAGTTGCAGCGGATGAGTTTCTGTCGGCGAAAGGCCTTCGATGGTGGTAATGCTGTGGCCCGCGACGGCGGCCAGCGGCACCTGGCAGGAACGCACCGCGACACCGTTCAGGTGCACGGTGCAGGCACCGCACAGGCCCATGCCGCAGCCGAATTTGGTGCCGGTAAGTTTCAGTTGATCACGCAGGACCCATAACAAGGGCATGGAGGGGGACGCCTCATCCAGCTCGCGTCGTTCGCCGTTAACCGTGAATGCAATCATTGTCAGGCTCCAAAAGAGCGGCCCGTCTTTGTGCGGGCCTGGTGACCGAATAGTGGGAGCCTTGACAACACGCGGCCAGCGACGATTTCTGCCAACCGGTGTAAGCAGGACTAACAACATGTACAAGCGATACCCGTCGGTGCAGTCCATGAGTGCGTTCATTCACGCTGCGCGCAGCGGCAGTTTTTCCAGTGCCGCCCGCAAGCTCGATCTGACCCACAGCGCGATCAGCCAGCAGATCCGCGCACTGGAAGACTTCATTGGTCAGCCGCTGTTCGTGCGTGAAGGTGGCGGCAGCAATCTGACTGACGCCGGGCAGCTCTTTGCCAGCGTGTTGTCCGACGGCCTGGCGCAGATTGATCGGGCCTTGTCCTCGGTGAAAAACCGCAGCGTGGCGCAACGCCTGACGCTGGATGTCGATAGCGAACTGGCGCAGAGCTGGCTCAATCCGCGTTTGCCGCAGTTGCTCGATGGGTTGCCGGATTACGAGGTGACGCTGCTGTCGATGCCGCGCAGTGATCGCAGCACATTCGAGCGGGTCGATCTGGCGTTGCGTTATGGCTATGGCGATTGGGACGACTGCGAGATGACGCAGATTTGCGGGGATCGGGTGTTGGCAGTGGCTTCGCCTGCTTTGCTGGAACGGCATGGGTTGCAGGTGCCGTTGAGCCCGGCGCAGATCCTCCAATTGCCGTTGTTGGGGTATACGCGGCGGTCGTGGATTCCGTGGCTGGATGCGGCGGGCATGCCGCCCGTGGAGCCGCCGGCGCGGGTGGTTTTTGATAATGCGGCGAATTTGATTGCGGCTGCCGAGGCGGGTGTCGGCGCTGGACTGGTGCGGGGATTACTGGCCGCCGATGCGTTGCGCAATGGGCGGCTGGTAGCGTTGAACGAGGCGCAGATTGCGGCGCATTACAACCTGTATGCGGTGTGGCCGCATGGGCAGGCTGAGCGGGTGGCGCCGGTGGTTGAAGTGATCAAACAATTGGCCCAGCGTACACAATCCTGACGCCATCGCTGGCAAGCCAGCTCCCACAGTTGCTGTGTTGCGCCGCAGATCGGATTAACACCTCGATCATTGTGGGAGCTGGCTTGCCAGCGATGAGGTCAGCCCCATCACCGCAAAACCATATCGAACGCATATCACCACCACGCCCAATTAATATTGTACGAACCGCTCCCCCTTTCCAATACTCGCCCCCAGCAGCCACCCACCCGGGCCGGATGCAAACAGGCGAGGGAATGCGCGTGTCCAGCGCATAGAAATGGCCGATTGCCCGGGACGTGGATGCCGAGAGCCGCAAAGCTCCCTTCCCCGCTATCAGGAGATCGACTTCAATGATCATCGATATCAGCTGCTATCCCACCGATCTGGTGGACCTCGCCTGGAGGCATGACGGTGACCCGTTCACCGGCGAGCGTCTGCTGGAGATGATGGATGGCCCGTACATGGTCAACGGCAAGCCTCGCCGCATCGACAAAGCCTTCATCCAGCCGCCGCAAGGCAACACGATTTACACCTGGACCGACGGCGAACTCTCGGGCCGCGAATCCATCGACGCCTACATGGCCTACACCCTGAAAATGGTCCAGACCTACCCGGACCGTTTCATCGGCTGCTTCGTCTACAACCCGCGTTGCGGTGTGCAGAACGGCGTCGAAGCAATCGAGCGCTACGTCAAGGAGCACGGCTTCGGCATGGTCCAGATGCAGGCCAACATGCACGCCTACCGGCCTGATCGTGCGCTCGACTGGGTGCGTCCATGCTTCGAGAAATGCGCCGAACTGGGCATCCCGGTCAAGCTGCACACCGGCGACGGGCCGTACAGCATCCCGTCGGAATGGGTGCCGATGATCAAGGAATTCCCCAACGTCAATTTCATCATGGCCCACTTCGGCGTGCAGACCGGCGGCGTCTACGTGTTCGAACCGATGCAATGGGCGATGGAGTTGCCCAACGTCTATTGCGAATCCGGCTGGTGCCTGCAATCGCGGATCGTCGAGTTCGCCAAGGTGCTGCCGACGCACAAGATCCTCTTTGGCACCGACACCCCGCCGAACGAGCCAGGCATGTGGCTGCGCCTGCTCGAAGTGCTCTGCCATGAGCCGCCACAAGGCCTGAACCTCGACGAGGACACCCTTGAAGACTATCTGGGCAACAACACCGCGCGGATGATCGGCCTCGAACCGACCCCGCCGCCGCGTTCCGTTTCCGAAGCAGAGGCGCAACTCAAGCGCCCCGTCACCACTCAACTGGCCAGGAGCTGAAGCGATGATTATCGACACCCATCTGCACCCCACCAATCTGGTCGACGAGGCCTGGCGCCACACCGGCGAACCGTTCACCGGCGAGCGCATGCTCAAGCTGATGGACGGCCCGTACATGATCAACGGCAAACCGCGCCGCATCGACATGGGCTTCATCCAGCCACCGCCGGGCAACACCGGTTATCGCGACGGCAACCGCCGTGGCCGCGAGGGCGTACGCGACTACATGTCGTACATCGCCGAACTCTGCGTGAAATACCCGGACCGCTTCATCGGCAACTTCAACTTCAACCCGCGCTGGGGACCGGAAAACGGTGCGGCGGAGCTGGAATTCCACATCAAGGAATACGGCTTCAAGATGCTCAAGCTGCACGCCAACATGCACGGCTACCGGCCGGATCGCGCACTCGATTGGCTGCGTCCGGCGATGAAGGTTTGCGCCAAATACAACATCGTCGTGCTGATCCACACCGGCGACGGCCCGTACACGATTCCGACGATGTTCTACCCGATCATCCGTGAGTTTCCGATGGTCAATTTCATCATCGGCCACTTCGGTATCCAGACCGGTGGCAACTACTCGTTCGAAGCGTTCTGGATGGCCATGGACACGCCGAACGTGTACTGCGAATCCGGCTGGTGCTTCCAGTCGCGGATCGTCGAGTTTGCCAAGGAACTGCCGCGCAACAAGATCGTCTTCGGCACCGACTCGCCGCCGAATGAGCCGGGCATGTGGCTACGCGAACTTGAGGTGTTGTGCTCACCGGCACCGCAGGGCTTGGGCATTGATGAGGATCATCTCGAGGACTACCTGGGCAACAACATCGCCCGGTTGTGCGGGATCGAACCGACACCACCGCCCAAAGACCTGGCGGAGGCGGATATTCGCCTGACCACCACATACTTGTAGCTACACACAACCCAATGTGGGAATGGAGTTTCCTGTGGTGAGGGGATTTATCCCCGATGGGCTGCGAAGCGGCCCCAAAACCTGCGACCGCGTTGTATCAGGCATATCGCGTTTACTGGTTTTACGACTGCTTCGCAGCCGATCGGGGATAAATCCCCTCGCCACAAAGGCCCTCCCACAAGGTAACAGCGCAACACACAGCGACTTTACAGGCACGAAGATGACCCGGCGTTCGTTCGACCGGCAGGCCAACGGCTGCTCGATCGAACGCCCTCTCACCCCTGCGTGCCTGCTTTTTACGAGGTGAAACCATGACCCGTTCGACGCTCGGCGATTCCCAAGACTTTCACGCTTTCATCGACGCCTATCGCCGTGAGTTTCCGGACGATGTGCTGACCATCACCCAACCGATTTCCGCCGATCAGGACGTCACCGCCCTGGTCGATGCCCTCGCCGCTCAGGGCCGCGATCCGCTGCTGATCTGCGAAAACGTCGGCGACCTGAAAGTGCCGGTGGCTACCAACCTGTTCGCCTCCCGCACTCGCATCGCCCGACTGTTCGGCGTCACCCCGGCGCTACTGCACGAAACCTTCCAGAGCCGCGCCAACCAGCCGATCCCGCCACGTTATGTGGACACCGGCCCGATCCTCGATGAAGTCTTCGAGGGCGAGGCGCTGGACCTGGCGCTGCTGCCGATGCTCAAGCATTTCGACAGTGACCGGGGGCCTTACATCACCAACGCGATCATCATTGCCGAAGACCCGCTCACCGGCATCGCCAACATGAGCTACCACCGCTCGATGCGCCATGCCCGTCAGGCCCTCGCCACCAGCCTGCACTCGCGCGGCCACCTATGGCGGATGCTACAGACCGCCCGCGAACGCGGCGAAGAATTACACGTGGCGATGGTGGTGGGTGCGCACCCACTGTTCATGCTTGCCGCTGCGGCGCGTTTGCCCTACGGCAGTGATGAACGGGCGGTGGCGGGCGGACTGTTCGGCGCGCCGCTGGAGCTGGTGAAAACTCCACGCTACGGCATCGGTGTCCCGGCTTACGCCGAGTTTGTGCTGGAGGGCGCCATCGACCCGGCGGCCTACGCCGAGGAAGGCCCGTTTGGTGAATTCAGCGGCTACTCCTCGGATCGTTCGACCAACAACGTGCTGCGTGTCGACACTCTGCTGCGGCGCAAAGATGCGTGGTTGGTGGACGTGATGGGTGGCCGTTACGCCGAACACCTGACTCTCGCCCGTCTGCCCCGTGAAGCGGAAATGAGCGAGAAGCTCAAGGCCCGATTCCCCGCCGTCACCGCCGTGCATTATCCGAACTCCGGCACGCATTTTCATTGCTACGTCGCGCTGGATCAGAGCCGCGACGGCGAGGCGCGGCAGATCATGCTGGCCCTGCTCGGCTGGGATCCGTACTTGAAAACCGTGATCGCGGTGGACAGCGATATCGACATCAGCGATGACAGCCAGGTGTTGTGGGCACTGGCCACGCACTTCCAGCCGCACCTGGATATTTTCACCATCGACGGTTTGCCCGGCAGCCCGCTGGATCCGTCGTCCTCAGTCAACGGCACCACCTCACGCATGGGCCTGGACGCCACACGCGGTTCGGCTTTTGACGGGATCAAGGCGCAGCTCGATCAGGATGTCCTCGAACGCGCCCGGGTGTTGCTCAGAGGTCTTGAGTCGTGAACCGCCAACGGATGGTGGTCGGCATCAGCGGCGCGTCCGGCTTCATCTACGGCGTGCGCCTGCTGCAGTTGCTCAATGAGCTGAACATCGAAAGCCACCTGATCATCAGCCGCGCCGCGCTGCTGACGATGGCCCACGAAACCGACTACAAACTCGCCGACGTCACCGCGCTGGCCAGCCACTACCACCGCGCCGACGACGTCGCCGCCGGGATCGCCAGCGGTTCGTTCCGCTGTCTGGGCATGGTCGTGGCGCCGTGCTCGATGCGGACGCTGGCGGAGATTGCCACCGGCACCTCATCGGGACTGATCGGCCGCGCCGCCGACGTCACCCTCAAAGAGCGCCGCACCCTGGTGCTGATGGCCCGCGAGACACCACTGACCCTCGCCCACCTGCGCAACATGACCGCCGTCACCGAAATGGGCGGAATCATCGCCCCGCCGGTGCCGGCCTTCTACGCGCGGCCTGAGAGCCTTGCGCAAATGGTCGATCACAGCCTTGGTCGGGTGCTCGACCTGTTTGGCCTCGATGCGGGCACCGCCACACGCTGGAGAGACAACCCCGGCCCCTGTGGGAGCTGGCTTGCCAGCGATAGCAATAGGTCAGTCGGCATCACTGGTGAATGACACACCGCCATCGCTGGCAAGCCAGCTCCCACAGAAAGCGTCATCACTCATTTCATCGTGCACCGGTAAATCATCAAGGAGCCTCAAATGAATACTCCCTTCAACGCCCCCACCCCGAACACCAAAATCCCCGTGACCATCCTCACCGGCTTCCTCGGTGCCGGTAAAACCACCCTGCTCAATTACATCCTCAAGGAAAACCACGGGCGCAAGATCGCCGTGATCGAAAATGAATTCGGCGAGGTCGGCATCGACGGTGATCTGGTGCTCAGCTCCGAAACCGAAGAAATCTACGAGATGGTCAATGGCTGCGTGTGCTGCACCGCCGAGGTTCGCGAGGACCTGGTGCGCATCGTCCGCGAACTGGTGGCGCGCCCGGTGCGCCTTGATCACATCCTCATCGAAACCAGCGGCCTGGCAGACCCGTACCCGGTGGCGCAGAGCTTTTTCATCAATGACCCGATTGCCGAGGAAGTCGAACTCGACGCCATCGTGACCATGGTCGACGCCAAACATATCGCCCAGCATCTGGAGGACCTGCAACTGGACGGCGTCGACAATCAGGCGGTGGATCAGATTGTTTGCGCCGACCGCATCGTCATCAACAAGGTCGATCTGGTCAGCAGCGACGAGGTGGAAGCCCTGCGCGGCAAGATCCGTGGTTTGAACGCCACAGCGGATCTGGTGACCTCGACCCATGCGCAAATCGATCTGAGCAAGATCCTCGGAATCGGCGCCTTCGAGTGCACGCAAAAACTGATGGAAATCGGCGCGGACCAGCACGATCACGATCAGCATGGCCATGACCATCACGCAGAGCACTCTATTGAAGAGCAGGATCACCAACACGACCCAAGCGTGTCATCAGTGGGCATCGCCGTGGACGGCGCGGTCAACCTGATGGCGTTCCACCGCTGGATCAGCGAACTGCGCTCCTCCCAGGCCGACAACCTGTACCGCATGAAAGGCGTGCTGGCGGTGGCCAACGAAGACCAGCGCTACGTGCTGCAAGGCGTGCACAGCCTGGTGGAGTTCCGCGCCTCGACCGCGTGGGGCACGGAACCCCGCTCAAGCAAAATCGTGTTCATCGGCCGCGACCTGGATCGCGCGGCCCTGAACCAGGGCTTTGCCGCCTGCCTGGCAGGCTGAAACAAGGCATCGGAGCCGGTGGATGGCGGTTCCGGGCACGAATGACTGATGCCAGGTCGGATGAACAACACCAGACCTGTGGGAGCTGGCTTGCCAGCGATTGCGGACTGTCAGTTGATGAATTGGTGACTGATCTACCGCCATCGCTGGCAAGCCAGCTCCCACAGGGATCTTCGGTGTTCCCAAGTCAGAGGCATCAGACGAATACCCCTCTCAACCGCATAAAAACAGCCAGAGGTGTTTCCCCATGTCGTCAGCCACTCCCTCCTCCGCCGTGCACCCCGTCGACCGGATTTTGCCGGTGCGACAAATGCTCACCCTCGGCCTGCAACACATGGCCGTCTCATACATCGGCGCCATCGCCGTGCCGTTGATTGTCGCCAGTGCCTTGAAAATGTCCCACGCCGACACGGTGGTGCTGATCAGCACAACACTGTTCTGTTCCGGCATTGCCACCATCCTGCAAACCGTCGGCTTCTGGAAATTCGGCGTACGCCTGCCGATTCTGCAAGGCGTGGCCTTCAGCAGCGTGGGACCTGTGATCGCCATCGGCAGCAACCCGGAGGTGGGATTTGCCGGGGTCTGCGGGGCGGTGATCGGTGCCGGGATTTTCACCATGCTGATGGCGCCGTTCGTGGGCCGATTGCGGCGATTTTTCCCGCCAGTGGTGACCGGTTGCATCGTCACCGTGATCGGCTTGCAACTGTTCCCGATTGCTTATGAATGGGTCGGAGGCGGTCGCAACGCCAGCAACTTCGGCGCGCCGGCGTTTCTCGGCGTGGCGGTGGTGGTGTTGCTGACCATTCTGCTGGTCAACCGTTATGGCAGTCCTTTGTTGCGCAATATGGCGGTGCTGATCGGCATGCTGATCGGCGCCGGTCTGGCGTACGGCTTGGGTATGGGCAGTTTTCACAGCGTCGAAGAAGCGCCGTGGCTGACCGTGCCCTACCCGTTCTATTTCGGATTGCCGACCTTCAGCCTGATCCCCATCGCGACCATGGTGGTGGTGATGATCGTGCAGATGGTCGAATCAATGGGCTTGTTCGTGGCCATCGGCGACATCGTCGAAAAACCGGTGGAAGACAAACAGGTGATCAACGGCCTGCGCGCTAATGGTCTGGCCAGCACTATCGCCGGAATGTTCGCAGCGTTCCCGTTTATTGCCTTCATGGAAAACGTCGGCCTGGTGATCCTCACCGGCGTGCGCAGCCGCTGGGTGGTGGCGGTCAGCGGCCTGCTGATGTGCTCGATTGCCCTGGTGCCCAAGGCCGGCGCGATCATCGCCTCGATGCCGACTGCCGCACTGGGCGGCGCCGGGATCGCCATGTTCGGCGTGGTCGCGGCGGCGGGAATTCAGACCCTCGCCAAGGTCGATTACGAGCGCAATCGCTACAACGTGCTGATCGTCGGTTTCACCATCGCCGCCGCACTGGTGCCGGTGCTCGCGCCGACCCTGTTCAAACAATTACCCGAGTGGTCGCAGCCGTTTCTGCACAGCAGCGTGGTCATCGCCTGCCTGGTGTCGGTGCTGCTCAACGCCGCGCTGAATGGCGTCAGCGTGCCGGAAACCACCGCCAGCAAATCCGCCTCGCACATTCTCTGAACTGGAGCCTGCCATGACTCAACTGCAAAACATCCTGATCAAAAACCCGGTCGCAGTGATGACCGGCCTGCGCGGCCCGCGTGCCCGAGCGGGTACCGTAGACATCCGCGTGGTCAACGGGCGCATCGCCGAAATGGCCGCCCACCTGGAACCGCAACCCGGTGAGCGGGTGCTCGATGCGCGCAACAGCGTGGTCTACCCGGGCTGGATCAACACCCACCACCACCTGTTCCAGAACCTGCTCAAAGCCGTGCCCGAAGGTCTGAATCAGGACCTGCAAGGCTGGCTGGCGAGCGTGCCCTACCCGCGTCTTAATCGCTTCACACCACAACTGGCGCAGATCGCCGCACGGCTGGGCATGGTCGAGTTGTTGCTGTCCGGCGTGACGACTTGCGCCGATCACCACTACCTCTACCACGCCCACGGCAGCACCGAGACCGGCGATTTGCTGTTCGATCTGGCCGACGAGTTCGGCCTGCGCTTCGTACTCTGCCGGGGTGGTGCGCTGGAGTCGGCGAGCGCGCATCCGGGCTTCTCGAAAACCGCACTACAACCGGAAAGCCTCGAGCAGATGGTCGGCGATATCGAGCGGCTGAAATCGCGGTATCACCAGGACACCCCGGATGCGCTGCGCCGCGTCGTGGTCGCGCCGACCACGCCAACCTTCTCGCTGCCGCCGACCCTGCTGCGCGAACTCGCTCATACCGCCCGTGGCCTCGGCTTGCGCTTGCACACGCACTTGTCCGAAACGCAAAACTACGTGAATTTCTGCCGGGAAAAGTACAACTGCCTGCCGGTGGAGTTCGTCGCCGAACACGAATGGCTCGGCCCTGACGTCTGGTTCGCCCACGCCGTGCATTTGCAACCGAGTGAAATCCGCATGCTCGCCCAGACCGGCACCGGCATCGCCCACTGCCCGGTGAGCAATGCACGCTTGGGCAGCGGTGTCGCGCCTGTGCCGCAAATGTACGAGGCCGGCGTGCCGATTTCCCTCGGCGTCGACGGCGTGGCCTCCAACGAATCCGGGAGCATGGTCGGCGAAGCCAACACCGCGTGGCTGATCCACCGCGCCGAACAAGGCGCCTCGGCAACGACCGCGGAAGATGTGATCCATTGGGGCACAGCGGGCGGCGCGCAGGTATTGGGACTCGGCGCCGTCGGCACGCTGGAAGTAGGCCAGGCGGCCGATCTGGTGATCTACAGCCTCGATCATCCACGGTTCTACGGATTCCACGACAGCGCCGTCGCCCCGGTGGTGGCGGGCGAACCGATCACGGTGAAATACAGTCTGGTCGGCGGTCGGGTCGTCGTGGATAACGGCGTGATACCCGGCCTGGACATCGAGCGCATGCGCGCCGAAGCGTGGGAAGGTGTGCAGGAAATGATGAAGGTCGACGACTAATACCAAGCCGACGAGTAACCCTGTGGGAGCTGGCTTGCCAGCGATGGCGGTGGGTCAGTTGACATTGCTTTGACTGACAGTCCGCTATCGCTGGCAAGCCAGCTCCCACAAAATCCTCGCCATTAGCGGCTTCCCGGTTTGTCGACTAAGGTTAATACCTCATCGGATTGAGCCCCTGCCCGCAACACCGGGCTCTTCATCAAGGAGAGACTGATGACGTCCCGCCGCATCATCGAACAGACCTATCGCACCTGGTCCAGCCCTATCCTGCTGGAGCTGAAAAAACGCGAGCACCAAATGAAACCCGTCGAGCGTCAGGCGCTGGAAAACGTATTGGTGGAAAGAAGGTTGCTGGACGTTGGCAATCCGGACGGTGCTGAGCGCCGCAAAGGCCCGGCCACGCAAAACGACTAGGGGCACTGATCCCGCGTTTGAATCCTTGATCCAGCGTCTGGATTGCTGCACCATCCCGCCGCTTTTCCACGGGACGCAAGGGACGCGACATCAATGAAACGACGCCAGGAATTCCTCGGTGAAAGCCAGTACGAACACTTCCTCAAAGAACATGATGAAGTCATCGAGTTCTTCAAGATCCATCGATTCAAATCCGACTCAGATGCTGAGGAAGCGTCGCTGCGTGCCCGCTACTTCCAGACGCTCGCACTCGACAGATTGATCGCGACCTACACTGCTGGCGCGCCCGTTGAGTCTCTGATCCCCCTGCTTGAAGACCTGCTCAACAAGTACGAAGTGCGCCAGCAGACCCTTGCTGACTATGAGCAATCACCAAAGATCTCTCCGCTGGCCATCGATGACTGGCCGGACCAGTACGAAGAAGCGGTTCAAGTGATGGGGTTGTGCGTTCTCCTGCACCGCCATGATTTGCTCGCACGCTTCGTCAAATTGATCGATCAAGCGGGTTACGCCGGTGACGACACGCTCTATGAAGATCTGCTGAAGAAGGTGCTGCCTGACCGTCACGATATTGATGAGTGGTACCACGACGTCTATACGCCCCTTATTCAAGCGGTTTACGTCGATACGCCCGAAGAGGCGTCGTCCCGGCTGCAACAGTACTGCGAAGGATGGTACGGCGCCTTTGAACACGCCCCGTGGCACGACACGCACTTGCAGGGTGAAGAAGGCTGTTATGTCGGTTATTGGGCGTTTGAAGCCGCTGCCATCGCGTTTTTGTACGGCATTGATGACAGCAGGATCGATCACATGGTTTATCCCAGGGATCTGGTCCAATACGCGCGGCGCTCAGCAACATGTGAAAACTGATGAACAAGAACAAACAGTTTCTCAGCGACTTCCGATACAAGGACTTTCTGGCCTACAGCGTAGAGACCAGAGAGTTCTGGGAGCACCACACCTTTGAGTCAGACTCTGCCGAACAGGAAGCCTCTCTGCGAGCGAGCCATTTCAGAAGCGTGGCCTTTAAAAAGCTGTTGATCTCCTACACCGCGGGTGTCGAATTCGTTGCGCTGCAACCCCTTCTCGAAGAGTTGATCTCGCTATACGAAGTGCGCCAGCAAAAACTGGCAATCAGTGAACAGATAGTCGATATCTCGCCTCTGGCCATCGATACCTGGCTTGATCAATATGAGGAGTGCATTCAGGTAGTCAGCCTGTGCGTACTACTGCATCGAACCGACCTCTTAAAGCGCTTTATCCGTCTTATCGACAATGCGGGCTACAAGGGGCAGGACGCGCTTTACGAAGACCTGCTGTGCAAGGTAGTCGAGGACAGAGAAGACATCGATGAGTGGTTTCACGACGTCTACACCCCGTTGATACAGGCGATTTACGCGGATGACAAGCAAGAGGCTGCCGACTTGTTGGCGACTTATTGCGAGCAATGGTATGGCGCCTTCACCCACGCGCCCTGGTACGACTCTCACCTGGACGGCGACGAAGGAAGTTATGTCGGTTACTGGGCGTTTGAAGCCGCTGCCATCGCGTTTTTGTACGGCATTGATGACAGCAGGGTCGATCACATGGTTTATCCCAGGGATCTTGTCGAGTACGCACGAAATCGTTGAGACCATGCGTCGTTGTTCTTAAAGGAGGTCGCTGCTACGTCAATCGAGCAATCCGGCGCGCTTGAGCAAATCACCCAGACCCTTCGGCACCAGAGGCGCCTGCTCGCTGAAGCTTGAGCGGTCATGCCAGCGCGCGGTAAAGGGTGCGCCGTCGCTTTCATGGCCAATGATCTGTGCCTGCGCGTACACGCCGGGGTCGGCAAACCTGGCGTCGTAGACCTGGACAATCTCGTGTCCGGGTTTGCCGTTGTAGATGAACAGGCTTTCCAGTGTGCCGAGCAGGCGCACGTCCGTCATGGACAGACCCAACTCCTCTTGCACTTCGCGCACGATGGTTTCGGCGCTGGTTTCGCCGAATTCGATACCGCCGCCGATGGGACGAAAGCAGGTCTGCTGGCTGACCGGGTCACGAAACTCGTTGACCAGAATTTTGCCATTGTGATGAAAAACGCAAAGCGCGAGGGCGCGGATCCGTTGTTCGGCCATGGGTGACGTCCATTTCGAGGTGTGAAGGCGCGGCATTTAAACACGATTCGCGCGGCACACCCCGGACATCATCTTGTGGCCGTATCTCAGACCGGAGAAATCGTCGCGAGCAGTCCAATCAGAATGGTCAGTGTCAGGAAGCCACCCAGGAAAATCGCCATTTTGTTCATGTTGCTCTCCTCAATGCTGAGCTTGCGGTGCACTGGACACTTCGGAATGAAGGTTTGTCGTGAGTGACCGAACTGCCGGGGCATTTTGATCCTGCATCTGAACCGATGACAGAGGCAGATTGAAACGAAAAAAGCGTATCAGATGAAATCTGATCTGTAGGGTGATATTCAGTAGCGACATTAAGTTTGCCCTGACAGCGCTTTGATCTAGAGTCGAAGAACAACAAAAATCCAGAGGTGCAAATGACTGACCTGAACCTGCGGCCCAATGTCGCCGAATCCCTGAACCGCTGGCACGAAATGATCCGTACCGGCGACTTGAGCGCCCTGCCCGCGCTGCTTGATGCCAACGCCGTGTTCCGCTCGCCCATGGCACACACGCCTTATCCGGGCGCCCCGGTGGTTTCGATGATTCTCAACACGGTGTTCGAAGTGTTTGAGGATTTCAGATATCACCGTGAGCTTTCGACCGCTGATGGGCTGAATGTGATTCTGGAGTTCAGTGCCAAGATAGGTTCGAAGGAGCTCAAAGGCATCGACATGATTCGTTTCGATGAGAGCGGGAAGATCGTCGAATTCGAGGTGATGGTGCGTCCCCTCAGCGGCCTGCAAGCCTTGGGCGAACAAATGGGCCAGCGCCTCGGTGCCTACCTGGCAAAAACCAGATCCTGACCCCGCTCCTACAGGATTTTCGCCACAAAAAAGCCCACTGACCGTCACCGGTTCAGTGGGCTTTGTGTGTCAGGCGTCTGGTTACAGAGCCATGTCACGTGCAGCGTTTTCCTTCGGAGCTTCAGCTTTTTCAGCCGCAGGTGCAGCCGGAGCAGCAGCCTGACCGATCACTGGAGGTGTCGGCAGTTCGAGGATCTTGGCGGTATAAGCCCACTCTGCAGCCACTTTGGCTGGATCGCTGTTCAGCTGGGTGCCGTAGCTTGGAACGATCTGGTGCAGCTTGGCTTGCCATTCTGGGGTCGCGACTTTGTCTTTGAAGACTTTCTGCAGCACGCTCAGCATGATCGGAGCAGCGGTCGACGCGCCTGGCGATGCGCCCAGCAGGCCGGCGATGGAGCCGTCTTGAGCAGCAACGATTTCGGTACCCAGTTTCAGCACGCCGCCGGCGGCTTCATCACGCTTGATGATTTGCACGCGTTGGCCGGCTTGCCACAGGCGCCAGTCTTCGGCTTTGGCGTTCGGGAAGTATTCCTTCAGCGCGTTCAGACGGTCTTCATCCGACAGCATCAGTTGGCCAGCCAGGTACTCGACCAGCGGGTATTCCTTGATGCCGACCTTGGTCATAGGCCAGATGTTGTGGGTGGTGGTGCTGGTCAGCAGGTCCAGGTACGAGCCTTCTTTGAGGAACTTGGTGCTGAAGGTCGCGAATGGGCCAAACAGGATAACGCGCTTGCCGTCCAGAACACGGGTGTCCAGGTGCGGAACCGACATCGGAGGTGCGCCAACCGAGGCTTTACCGTAGGCCTTGGCCAGGTGCTGCTCGGCGATGGCCGGGTTATCGGTCACCAGGAACGAGCCGCCTACCGGGAAGCCAGCGTATTCCTTGGCTTCGGGAATGCCCGACTTTTGCAGCAGGTGCAGTGCACCGCCGCCCGCGCCGATGAACACGAACTTGGCGTCGGTTTCGGTCTTGGTGCCGTCTTTCAGGTTTTTGTAGCTGACGCGCCAGGTGCCGTCTTCGTTCTTGGTGATGTCCTGCACTTCGCTGGACAGTTTCAAGTTGAAGTTAGGCTTGGTCTGCAGGTAACCGGCGAACTGGCGGGTGATTTCGCCGAAGTTCATGTCGGTACCCAACGGGCTCCAGGTGGCCGCGATTTTCTGGTTCGGGTCACGCCCTTCCATCATCAGCGGGACCCACTTCTTGATCACAGCCGGGTCTTCGGAGTACTGCATGCCAGCGAACAGCGGGCTCGCTTGCAGGGCTTCGTAGCGCTTTTTCAGGAACTTGATGTTGTCATCGCCCCACACGAAGCTCATGTGCGGAGTGGTGTTGATGAACGAGCGAGGGTTCTTCAGAACACCTTGCTGAACCTGCCAGGCCCAGAATTGACGGGAGACCTGGAACGCTTCGTTGATCTCGACCGCTTTCGGGATCGTCACGTTGCCTTTGTCGTCTTCCGGGGTGTAGTTCAGCTCAGCGAGAGCCGAGTGACCGGTACCGGCGTTGTTCCAGCCGTTGGAGCTTTCCAGGGCGACGCCGTCGAGGCGCTCGACCATTTCCATCGACCAGCTTGGCTCCAGCTCATTGATCCACACACCGAGGGTGGTGCTCATGATGCCGCCGCCGATCAGCAGGACGTCGACTTTCTTTGCTTCGTCAGCATTGGCGGATGTCATCCCCATCGCCAAAGCCAGACCCAGCAGGGCTGTGTTCACTTTTTTAAACATCTGTTGCACCTATGATAAAACGCCTTCCGCCCGCCGCTGTTGTGCGTGTGAGGCCCCTCTTCTGCAACGCTCAGGCTAGCGTCGCGGGTTCCGGCACACTTCAATTTTGACGGGTGGGCACACAAGGCCGATGTACCGCATCGACCTCAGTTAATGTCCCTTCTGAACTGACTTCTTATCATTATTGGCTTCAGCTACTTGAGCGACAGGGATTCCGTCGGCCCGCCCAAAAGGCAAGCAAACTGAATAAGGTCAAACCAAGTTGGCGCGAAGAATATCACGTCAGGACAAACCCGCGCGTCTGTTCCCGACTTGAGAGTCTTTTTCCGCTCAGGGGCTTATCGGCTGGCAAGTGCCGAACATGACCCCAGCGCGGCCCTTGGCTGAATCCTCTCGCTTAAAGTCATCGTTTTGATGTTGTGAATACACTTGTGTTTACACCAAAGTCCAATGTGGGAGCTGGCTTGCCAGCGATAGCGGTGTGTCAGTTAACATCAATATTGAATGTGCCGGCCTTATCGCTGGCAAGCCAGCTCCCACATTGGGTTGTGGTGTTCTCAGGGTTACTGCACACCTGCTGCAGCACTCACAACCGAAACCGATCCACCGACTGCGCCAACTGCCCCGCCAGACTCGACAACTCATCTGTGGTGTTCGCCGTCTGGCCGATTACCCGGCTATTGCCCTCGGACATCCCGGCAATCATCTCCACCTGATGGGCAATCTCGTTGCTGGCCTGGCTCTGCTCGCCGATGGTGCGGGTGATGTCATTGACCAGTTGTGTAGTGCTCAACGTCGCTTCAAGAATTTCCCGAATCGCCCGCTCGACGTCAGCCGTCACCGCCATGCCCTTGTCGACCTGCGCCACGCCTGCCTCCATGCTGCTGACGGCCTCACGAGTGCTGTGCTGAATGCGTGCGACCATCGCGGCGATTTCCTGAGTGGACGCGCTGGTTCGCGCCGCCAGGCTGCGCACTTCGTCCGCCACCACCGCAAAGCCCCTGCCCTGCTCACCGGCTCGCGCAGCTTCGATGGCGGCGTTAAGCGCCAGCAGGTTGGTTTGGTCGGCAATGCTTTTGATCACCTGAATGATGTTGAAGATCGCTTCGGACTCCTGATCCAGCGTGCGGATCACCTGCGCCGATTGTTGCGCCGAGCGGGCAATATCATCCATGTCGCTGACCACTTGATGGATCACCTGCCCGCCATTCTTCGCCAATGACTCGGCCTGGTTGGCCATGCCCAGCGCGCGCTCGGCGTGTCGGGTGATTTCCTCAATGCTCGCGGTCATCTGGCTGGCGGCGGCAGCCATGGTCCCGGCGGCGACGCTTTGTTGCTGGCTGCTGTCGGCGACCTGATGGCAGCCATGGCTCAACTGCTCGCTCATGCCACTGACACCATGGGCATTTCGGCGCACCACGTCGATCATGTTGCGCAAGTCCCGCTGCATGGTCGCCAGGGTCCGAATCAAGACGCTGGCCTCGTCCTTGCCGGACGGCTCGGCGATGGACTCGCTGAGATTGCCGTGAGCGATGCTTTCGGCGATCCGGCTGGCCGTTTTCAGTGGCCCGAGGATGCTCGACATCACCCAGCGCCCCTGCGCCAGCAGCAACAACAGACTGGCAATCAGCACTAGGCCAAGAGCGAGATTGGCATTGCGGATAGCCGCTTCGGTGCCTTCGCTGGTCTGTCGGGTGTTGGTTTCGATCAATTCACTCAGCGCCGCCATTTGCGTTTCGATCTGACTGAACGCGGTATTGAACGTAGCGAGTTCCTGCTGCGCCGCATCCGGGTTGTCCAGTGCCAGCCCGACAATCCGCTCACCGGCGTTGATGTATGTGTCGAGACTCGGCTTGATCTGCTCCAGCGCCGTGCGCAGGGTCGGGTTGATTGGCAACTTGAGGTTGTCGTCGAGGACCTCGCGGAAATGCCCGGTGTGTTCATTGATCGAGTCGCGCACTTCGGCGGCTGTCCCGGTACTTTTGCCTAACCCCACCAGCATCGCCGAATAGACGTCGGCGCGCAGGGCGTCGTGCATCATGTCGGCCTCCATGTGGTTGCGCAGCGCGCTCATGCTGACGGCGTTGTCATTGACCGCTGAAGCCATGTGCACATTACCGAAGTAACTGACCACCCCATGATCAAGGCTGTCAGCAGACTGGTAACAATCAGCAACACTAAACGCAGTTTGATCGACACCTTGCAAATCCTCCCCGGGCACGCTGGAAAGCCCTGTCAGACCTTGAGTTAAGCCTATTTGCGCCAATCTGCCGCGCCAGAGCGTGTCAGCGAATGTCAACGCAGAACGGCAGCACCGGCAAAACTTTCGGATTGTGCGAAGAGTCTCACTTTGAACGCCGCGGGATCGCGCCTTCATCGCCTGTTAATGGGCAAAGGCTATTGAGTCGGTCCTTCTGAAAACTCGTGCAGCACAAGGAAACGCTTATGAAACGCGCACTCTGGTTGGGACTACTCGGCACCCTCGCTATTGGCACCGCTCAGGCGGCGAGCGAGAAAGTCGCCATCAATCTGGTCAGCGCCGATGGTGCACCGCAGGCGATTGGCGCCGTCACCATCAGTGAAACGCCGTATGGCTTGCTGTTCACTCCCGATCTGAAATCCCTGCCGGCCGGCGTGCATGGTTTTCATGTCCATGAAAACGGCAGTTGCGAGCCCGGCATGAAGGACGGCGTCAAAGGCGCGGCACTCGCGGCCGGTGGCCATTTCGATCCGCAGAAAACCGGCAAGCATCTCGGCCCGTACGCTGACGGCCATCTGGGCGATTTACCGGCGGTTTACGTGACAGCCGACGGCATCGCCAACTATCCGGTGCTGGCGCCGCGGCTGAAGAAAATCAGTGAGATCAAGGGGCATGCACTGATGATCCATGCCGGCGGCGATAACCATGCCGACATGCCCAAGCCCCTTGGCGGTGGCGGCGACCGCATGGCCTGTGGCGTGATCTGACCACTGCATATAGGAACGGGCAGCCCGCAACGGCGCTGCCCGCACTCCATATGAATCTCCCACGGAACTCCCGCCCTCCGCGCACCTCTCACATTATGTAGTACTTCCCTTTTGCTTCGCGCTTGTGGAGGAATACCGTCATGCGCAAGTTAGTGCTCGTTTCTTCTTTACTCTTATGCCTGCCCGTCGGTTCGGCACTGGCCCGCGTCGATGCGGGCGATGTCGCCACTTCGGCAGGTGTCTCCGCGTCGCTGTACTCGACCTTCAAGGATCACAAAATGGTGATTCCGGCCCGTGACGACTTGTCTGCATTCGTCGCCAGTGGCGGGGCCATTCGTGGGGTTTATCTTGAGTCGGTGCTGCAACAGGTTCGCCAGGAAAACCCTGGCATCAACGCCAGCGATGAAGACCTCGCCAATGCGATTCTGGTGCATTACGAAGGTCTGAATCAGTAGCTGTCAGATGCGAAGCGGCCGATGGACGGCTGCTGACGGCGCATAGGCAAAAATGTCCGACGGCCTCTATGATGGAGGCCATGACGACTTCTGTGCCGTTGCGCTCACCCTGCCCGCCCGGCGCCTGCAATTGCGGGCGCGACCCGCTGCTGGAGAAACCCGGTGCGGATCTGCGCATCCTGCGCCTGACGCGCGAGGAAGAAAAACGTCTGCTCGCGCGTCTGGAGATGCTCAAGGATCTGGCCGACCTCAGGCATCTGCAACAACAGATGTTTGAACAACTGGGTATCCGTGTCGATGTTGCCCCAGGTTTCAATGAAGTGCGCACGATGCGCGGCATTGCCATTCAGATCGAAGAGCTGCCGGGGCTGTGTCGCAAGACGCGTCAGGCAATTCCGGCCGCAATTCGCCGGGGCCTGGAAAACCATCCGGAAATTGCCTTCGAACTGCTCAACGCCCACGACTTGTTGCGCGATACCTGATCACTTCTTCATCCCGACCCGTTTGCGCATTTCTGCGGTGATGCTCTGGCGGGTTTTCTTCATGTCCGCCCAGGGCTCGTCGCCGACTTCTGCCAGGCGTTCATGGACGTTGTGGATATTCCACTGATTGCCGCCCTTGATCTCGGCCACTTCTTCCCGGAACAACGGCACCGACACCGGCAAACCCTCACGGGTGCGCGCGGCATAAGTACAAATAGTCGTTGCGCCGAGACCATTGCGCAGATAGTCGATGAAGATTCGCCCGACGCGGTTTTTTGGCCCGGACACCGCCGAAAATCGATCCGGCAACAGCTTGGCCATATGACTGACGATCGCGTGGCTGAAATCCTTGACCTCATCCCAGCCGAGCTTGCGGGTCAACGGCACCACCAGGTGAATGCCCTTGCCGCCGCTGGTTTTGAGAAACGCCTTGAGCCCCAGTTCATCCAGCACCGTGAGGGTCAGCGCGGTGGCTTCGACCATGCTTTTCCAGGGCAGCGCCGGATCCGGGTCAAGGTCGAGGACGAAGCGGTCAGGCTTGTCGAGGTCAACCGTGGTGGCGTTCCAGGTGTGCAGTTCGACGGTGCTCATCTGCACCGCGCCGATCAGCGCTTCGGCGTTGTTGATCAGCATCACCGGTTGCCCGGTGACATCCTTGTCCAGCGTGGTGATGCCCGGGATCGCCAGACGTTCGGCGTTCTTCTGGAAGAACAGTTCGCCGGCGATGCCGTCCGGCGCCCGCACCAGCGCAACCGGGCGGTCCTTGAGTTGCGGCAGTATCCATTCGGCGACGCTGGCGTAGTATTCGGCCAGTTGCATTTTGGTAGTGCCGCTGACGGCGTCGATGACCCGATCCGGGTGGGTAATGCGCACTTTGCCGCTGGCCAGGCCGAGCTGCGATGGCGCAGTCTCCGCCGGTTCGGATTTGCTCGCAGCGATTTTTTTTGGGGCTTTCTTCGCGGCGGTTTTGCTCTCTGAAGTCTTCACGGGTTTCGCTCGCTCCTCAGTGATGTCATTGGCCGGTTTGTCCTCACGCAAACCATGGAACACGGCATGACGCACCGAGCCGTCCTTAGTCATTTCGGCGAACGCGACTTCCGCCAGCAGTTTCGGTTTGAGCCAGTGCACGCCTTTGGCTTCGAATCCGTTCGGTGGATTGACCACGGCAGCTTTTTTCACCTGCAAGGGTTTGAGTTGCGCGAGGATGCTTTTCAGGGTGGTTTCATTAAAACCGGTGCCGACCTTGCCGGCGTAGCGCAGCTCGCCGCTATCACGATCATGCAGGCCCAGCAGCAACGCGCCGAAGGCACTGCGCGAGCCTTTCGGATCGGTGTAGCCAACGATCACGAATTCCTGGCGATGTTTGCACTTGAGTTTGATCCAGTCGCTGCTACGTCGTGAAACATACGGCGAGCCGAGGCGTTTGCCGATCAGGCCTTCCATCTGCATCTGGCAGGCGCTGTTGAGCAGCGCATCCGGGGTTTCGTCGAAGGCTTGGGAAAAGCGCAACAGCGGTTGCTCATGAGCACCGAGCACCGTTGAAAGTGCCGCACGGCGTTCCTCGACAGCGACTTCGCGCAGGTCGACGCCGTTGAGATACGGCATGTCGAACAGGTAATAGAAGATGTTGGCACTGCTGCCGGAGTCGAAGGCATTCTGCAGCGCCTGAAAATCCGGCACGCCGTGTTCGTCGGCGACCACCATTTCACCATCGAGCCACGCTGACTCCAGTTTCAGTGCAGCCAGCGCTTCTGCCTGTTTCGGCAACTTGTGCGTCCAGTCGTGACCGTTGCGGGTGAAGAGCTGAACCTGTTCACCCTCGATCCGCGCCATGATCCGGTAACCGTCAAACTTGATCTCGTAGCTCCAGTCACCTTCCGGTGCGCTGTCGACCAAAGTCGCCAATTGCGGTTTCAGTTGCGCGGGAATTTTCGCCTTGTGCGCGCCGGTCAGCGTGCCCGATGCCTTTTTGCGCGGTTTCGCGGCAGGCTTCTCGATGGGTTTGACCTGCCTGGCTGCAAGCTTGGGTTTATCGACCAGAGTGCGCTCACTTAAAACACTATCCGGCTCGGCCACCAGCACGTCGTAATCATCCTGCGGGCGGGCGGCGCTGTCCTGATGCTTGATCAGAAACCAGTTCTCCTTCTTGCCCGGCATGTGGGTGCGCACCAGATTCCAGATCCCGGCGAGTTTCTCGCCCTGTAACTCGAACTTGAGCTTGCCTTTGACGTAGGCCTTTTGCGGGTCTTCCAGTGGGATCCATACCCCGCGATCCCAGACGATCACATCCCCGGCGCCGTAATGCCCTTCGGGAATACTGCCTTCGAACGTCGCATAATCCAGCGGGTGGTCTTCGACATGCACTGCCAGGCGCTTGACCTTGGGGTCGAGCGATGGCCCTTTCGGCACCGCCCAGCTCTTCAGCGCGCCATCGAGCTCCAGGCGAAAGTCGTAATGCAGGTGCGAGGCGTCGTGCTTCTGGATGCAGAACTGCAGGGCGTGATCCGCTGCGGTCTTCTTGCTCGAGCGCTTGACTGCGGCTGGCTCCGACGTCGCTGAGAAATCGCGCATGCGGTTGTAGTCGTCAAGGTTTCTGCTCATGGCGCACCTGCCCTGTTTCAGCCAATACGAGTCACAGTCAAGGCGACCACGGCGATCCGGTCGACCCGTTGGTATCCCGGGTTGAGCAGTTCCTCGCCGAAGACATCCGGATCGATTTCCCGGTAGGTCCAGGCGAACCTTGCTTCATCGAGCCGTGGCAACACCGTGTCGAGAAACGGATCGCGACCATCGACCATCGCCACGCCGGTATAGAGCAGCAACGAGCCGCCGGGCGTGAGCCGATTGAGGGCTTGCTCGACGATGCGCAACGACAGCCCGGCGCCCAGCGTGCCACCGCCATGCCGGTAGGCCCGCGCGGCGGGATCGGCCATATACGGCGGGTTGGCGACGATCAGATCGAACTCGCCGTCGACGCCTTGCAGCAGATCGCTGGCATGGGCTTCGAGGTTGGCGACTTCCGCCAATGCCGCGTTAATCGTGGTCAGGCGTAGCGCGGCGGGATTGATATCCAGCGCCAGCACTTGCGCTTCGCGACGTGCGCGGCCGATCAGAATGGCGCCCACGCCGGCACCGCAACCGATATCCACGGCACGATGGATCGGTGCGAAGTTCTGTTGCAAATGGGCGTGAATCAGTTGGGCGAAACGATAGGTGTCCGGACCGAAAAACACTGAATCGGCGGCGTCGGTGGGGTACGCCGAATGAACGAATAGCAAGTCGTCCAGGCTCGACCAGCGTACGCGGCTTTTCAGGTGACCTTCGTAGCAATCGATGACTTGCGCATCCTGTAACTGCCGTTGCTCATCGGCAGACAACAGGCCCGGCGCAAAGGGCCGCGACCAGCCAAATACATCGCGCAGGGAGTCAGCGAACTGGCCTTCGTCACGCTGATTGACCCGCTGATGGGTCAGCGGCGTCGGGGTGATGAAACGATAGCCGTCAGCCTGCAAGCGCCGGCCCAGTTGCAGCAACGCAAGATCGTCGGTGGACAGTTGTTCTTCCTGATTCATTGCTGATGTCCTTAAGGCAGGCGGGATTTGAGTTCGATAAACCGGCGAGTGGCAAGTAGCCCGGCAGGATGCGCATGCCGCGCCGGCGCCAGCCACGGAATAAGCGCGGCCATTTGTGCGTGGCCATCAAGCCCTTCCAGCGCGGCGTTGAGCTGCTGCACGTCGGGGTCCTGTTCAGGCACCTCAATTGGTGAGTTGGCCGGCGCGTGTCGGCGCAACGCCGTGGCTTTTCGCGCCGGTTTCCAGTCGCCGGCAATCCAGTCGTGGACCAGCTGTTTCTCGTAGGCGCTGAACACGCCGAACATCGCCGCACCATCGCCGTCGATCAACTGCCAGAAGCGACTGGCCTGCGGGTCTTCATGACGCTTGATCCAGCCTTTGTCCTGCAGGGCTTGCAGGAAGCCCGGCAAATGCGCCGGTTCTGCCAGCCACTGGTTGACGGTTTTGCCTTCGAAACGGCAATAGTCCGAGTGCATGTGCTGGGCGAACGGGCACTTGCGCTCGAGCATCGCCAGTAATTCGTTTTCCAGGTCGAAACCTTCGATGATCGCGCGACTGCCCTGCCCCAGATCATTGAGTCGATAACCCAGCGATACCCGCCGCAGAAAATCGGCGCGATCGGCCTCAAGCGGCAACAGGTCAAGTACCGCTTGTACGGCTTTCTGCGCATGGCCGGTGCTGGCGTTGTCGATGGTGACGTGCAAAGTGAAGTAATACGGGTCGATGCCCAGCTCGCTAAGCTCGTAACTGCTGATCAGCAAGTGCAACGGCAGCTGCTCGTAGCCGAGGTTGTAGCCGATGACTTCTGGCAAAAACTCATCGCCGCAGACGCCGAGCGCCAGTTGCAGGGCGCCTTGTAGATAACGCTCATCGGTAATGGGACCGGCGTGGTCGAGGTCGTGTTCGGCCAGCAGTTTGCGGTAGATCACCACATGGTTCTGCGCCGGATTGCCCTCGCCAAGCTCTTCCAGATAGGTGCAGAGCAAACCGCTGAAACGTGGATCGCGCCAATGCTGCAACAGCCCGTACAACCAGGCACCATCGACTAGTTTGGTCGGGCCCACCGCTTGCAGGAAGTACAACGCCTGAGCCTTGTTTCTGAAGAACTGCCGTGGCCCGCCGGCCTTGCGCTGTTGCAGATAATCAGCGTATTGCCGAGCGACATCGGCGCAATGCGCGGCGACCCAGGCGTGCCAGGTAGAGGGGTCTTGCGGCAGCTCTTCGGGCAACGCTGCAGCACATTCCAGCTGTTGGTGCAGGAACGTTTGCGCAAGGGCTTGCGGGTTTTCCTCCCGTAGCAGCGCTTCATAGACGCCACGGATATTCCCGGCGGGTTCGATCGCTTGTTCTTGGGCTGGCACGGATTGCAGGGGTGTCAGGACAGTCATGGCAATATTCTCGGTCGATTGTCAGGACGCTGTTTCGCGCCTCTACAGCAGCAGAGGGGTTGCGCATGGCAAAAATTCAATCGAGCTGAAAAATGCCCGGACGGACGGAGCAGTTGATGAATCCGTGAACGAGACCGAAGGCTACATCTGCAGCGCATTCCGGGGCGAATCCCGGGCATTCATGCCACTCGCTGCACCTGGGCAAAAATTTCCGTGATGGGCCGCTGCGGCTGACGCTTTTGCAACTGCCGCACCTGCTCACTCAGCCGCAGCAACTCCTCACTCGGCTTGGCCCATTGATCTTCCGGTAAAGGCTCGGACCACTCGCGCATGGATTCGGGCAACGTCTGCTTGCCAATCCTTTCGAGGCGCCGCACTTCCCATTCGACGAGACGGTTGGGAATCGTCCACAGGGTCATGACGTGGTACAGGTACCAGAAAAACCCTGACAGCCGAGTGCGTGAGCCGTCGCGGATCTGCTGGTGCATGCGTGCGCGGGCGTTGCGAAAGGTGTGCAGGCCTTCGTGGGGAGGGTCGTCGGGGCCTTGCAGGTCTTGCAGATCCTGAATCGATTTGAGGTCGTTGACCTCGTATTCCATGTAGCCGCGAATGGCTTCCCAATGGCTGATGGCGAGTGGCAGGCCGGCGCAGGGGAATTCGAGGCTGGTGAGGGTTTCGCCGTGGTAGAAGCCGATGCCCATGCCGTATTGACGGTGGATGCCGTATTGGGTCGCGCCTTGGGCTTCGATGATCCAGGCGGAGAGGGATTCCCAGGGGACGAAGACGGGTTCGGTTTCGCCTTCGGGCATGAAGCAGACTTCGCGGCGTTGGCGGTTGAAGCGGGTCGGGATGATTGAGGCGCGTTTTTTGTGGTTGTGGTGCCAGACGGCGAGGCCCATGAAGAGACTTAGAAAGCCTGCAATTAAAGAGACTCCGTAAGCCTCCTGAAAAAGGCCCACTATGGCGTGAGAGATGTCATCCCATCCCATCCCAAATAAAAAGAACATGAAACCGCCAATGAGAGGGAACAAACAAGCGGTCATAAAAGTGCCACTCAACGGTCCTCCCAATATGACCTGCCACGAAAACACCTGCGGTAATCCCAACCCAAAATCCATATAAACATTATTCAGCTCGCCTATATGAGGACCGTATGGCGGCAATGGTGTTGGAAGAGGCAGCGGTGCGAGATAGGTAATCTTTCCACTCGGAAAGGGCTCGACATCTCCTGCTCGCTGCTGCTCAAGCCGTTCATGGACGGGCAAATCGTGATTACTCGGCATGATCGGCCAGTTCCAGAAATTGGGTCTCGACGAGCAAAACTGGTGGGGACTCTTTAATCAACTGAGGAGAAACCACCGAAAAATGTCCCTCACCCCGAGGGTCCAAATGTATGACGCGTGTTCGCGATGACCACTCACCGTTGGTGTTCAAGGTTTGTATGCAGACTGCCAGTTCCAGCGTCTCTCTGGCAGGCGTAAATTCAGAACCGAGACCCACCGGGTACTGAAGACAGAGCACCAGTCCCTCCGGGGATGACTTTACGATGCGCAAGCTACTTACGACCTCATCGCTGATTATGTCCTTGCGTTCTCGGGGCGCTCCTTGACTGTGTAATGGCAGAGAAATACGGTGAGCGCCGATGCCTAGACGATGTGTCGACTTACCGCCAAAGGGAGGCAGCAGATCACTCAACGTCAGTCTTGGCAGCACCAGATGGATATCGCTGGGTTTGGCTTTGAACAACAGTTTTTTCAGCCAAGAGTCGTACGGGTTTGGGCCAAGTTGGGCGTAAGGCGCGTGAATCAGAAAAGCCAGATACTTTTGATAGTCATCCAGTGAGTGATCACCGCACATTTCCGCATCCCGGCTCCAAGGCGTGATTTGCAGCCATTTATCGTGAGCGCTTAGGTTGTAGCGGTTAAATAGCCAGGTGCCGCTCAGCTCAAGCACAGTGAACAGCGCCCCTGCGAGATTGAAGCGGAAAAATACAGTGGACAGACGTGTGCCCGCGGCCGCCCAAGCGGCAGTTCGCGCGGCACGATTCGGTGCAGTCAATACCTTGAACGTGGCGTGGGCGGTGTTGCTCAAGCCATAGGCGTTGACTGTCACCATTCCACCTGCTCCGAATGTACCAAGTGCTGCACTGTTACTCGCCGCTCGATTTCCACTTCGAGTAGCCTGCTCCCAGTTCTTGTGTTGTGTGCGAAGACTAATTGTGGAAGCCACCAACCCTAAGAAGAAGTTTAAAAAGCCTAGCCCTATGTGCAACTTCCCCATCTGCACATATACATGCTGCAAGGCATGAGGTTGAAGTGCAGCTACAAGCGCAGTGCTACGAGCCTTCATTGCTGTATCAGCAAGACTTTGAGCCGCTGTAAAACCCGCCGCCCCAGTCGTCGCCAATGCACCGTAAAGTGGAGCCCACGTCCGCTTGTTGTTAGCCTGTTTGGTCAGTTCTTTGATAACCCCCAACAAATTCACCACCTGCACCAAAACCACCACCAACCCCATCCCCTCCGTCTTCACCAGACTCCCCGCCGAAATCCCACCCACCCCCAACCGAATATTCCCCAGCAAACTCCTTAACTCCCCCTGCTGTGCCGGCGGAAACACCACCGTCACCCCTGCCCGCGCAGGCGTGGCGCCGTACAAGCGGGCCGAGCGATCCGGCACTTCCTCAATCGGGCTCAGCGCCGCCGCCAGTCGCCCTTCAATCACCGTCAACTGCGCCCGCACGCGCAGGATCTCTTCCTGCAACTCCAGCGCTCTCGGCGTTTTGTGGCCCTGGCGGTTCTTGTTGTGGGTGATCTGGTTGCGTTCGCGGTTGAGGGTTTTCAGGTAGTCGCGTTCGCGCAGCAGTTCCTTGATTGCGGTTTGCAGGGCGGACTGTTCTGCGGGGCTGGCGACGGTGAAAGTCACGCCGCTGGTTTTGGCGGCATCGAAGAGGCGCAATTTCAACCCCTTGGGCAGGCGTTGGAACAGTTCATCGAGATCGGGGATTTTCTCGCCCGATAGGTCGAAGCCTTCCAGTACGTGGTTCAGGCCCAGGTTCAGTGCCGGACTGTAGGTGTCCTGCACAGCGGCCGCGACCGTGCGGCTGTGTTCGGGCATGTCGTCGAGGGCCGGCAGGTGTGGTTGCTCGATCTTCTTCAGTTTCGCCAGCCAATCCGGCAGGTTGTTGAACGTGGCCATGCCGGCGTTGAACAGGAACGCATATTGCCCGGCCTGCTCGGCTTGCAGACGCAGCGGCAAGGTGTAGAACAGCGTTCGGGTCAGTTCCGGGTGCTGTTCCAGATAACCGAGCATTTGTTCGCTCGCCGCGTCGCTGCGGCAGAGGTCCTTGAGGCAGGCGTATTCGGTGCTGAGGGCCTGGTGCGGTTGCGTCGCGTCTTGTGCGTCGTAGTACCACGCCGCGCGGTGGAAGCGGCCGGCGACCAGCAGTTGCGTGCGGTCGGCGGTGATGCGTTCGAGCAGGCGGTTCCAGCGGCCAAGGTCATCGCGCAGCAGATTCAGTCTGTCGTCCATCGCCGGTCGGTCGATCAGGTCGTTGACCCCGCGTTTGCCGCTGAGCACCGGGCCGTCGAGCACATCGCGCATGCGCCGATCCTGATCCTTGCCCAGATCGACCAGCGCTGACAGGTGTCGCTCGACGAAATCTTTGGGGGCGACTGCCTCGAAATACTGACGCGTGTAGTAACGGCGATCCGCCTCGGCGGTGGCGCGACCATGGGCGGTGAAATCCGGCGCGACGCCGTCGAAACGGTTCAGGGCCAGTGACTGATCGAGGGCCTTTTCACGCAGTTGCTTCAGTTCCGGCGTCGCGTCTGTAGAGGTCGGCTCGACGCTGCCGCCCTTGTTCAAATAATCGAGCAACGCCTTGCGCGTGTTCTCACGATCCGGTTCCGGCAACTGTTCGATATCGGCAAACAGGGCTTTGGCCTGCGGTTGGTCACTGGCGTTGGCCAGACTGTCGAAATCGACGGCACCGAGTTGGCTCAGCGATTCGATGTAACTGGCCAGCAGATAATCACGCTCGTTGTTATCAGCGTTGCTCCACGCCTCGACCCAGCCGACCACGCGGTCCTGATACTCGGCCAGATCGCGCAGCACGCCCAGATCATCGTTGACCAGCAGAAACAGCGTGTCGTCCTGATAAGGCCCCCGTACCCGACCGAGAAACTCGCCGATGTGTGCGGCACGAAAACGCTTCGGCTGCTCCCACAAATACGGTTCGCGTTCATGCTCGGGGGCATCGCTGACCTGCACGGCAGGCATCCGGGTCGCGTCCGTTTCAGCGACCGGCTCAGCGCCTGTCGCCACTTCCGCCAGCCATTTTTTCGCCTGAGCAACCGTCAGCAAATGTTCGCCACCGACCAGACAATTCACCGGCCCCAGATCGACCGGCTGCATGAAATGCCCGCGCTCCTCAGCGCTGTCCAGCACCTGAGAGCATTTGCGGGCCGTCCACTGCACCTCGGCGAAGCTCACGTACAGCGTGCTTTTGCGCGAAAAGATCAGCGCCGGGCGCTCTTCAATGGCTCCGCGCTGATCCTCATTGACCGATTTACCCTGATGCAGCAACGCCGTGATGATGCCGTCGAGTACCCGGTATTCGTACAAATCGCCGCTGAGGCTGTCGATGATGTACAACCAGCCGTCGCGCAACCGGCGGATGCCCATCGGGCGCGCGCTCAGGGTGTACGGCAAATTCAGCTCGGCGCCGGGATCGTGCTCTCTTTCCACCAGGCCGTAACTCAGCGGCAGCAGTTGCACGTGGGTTTGTCGTAGCGGGCACGCCGTAGGAGTAGCAATTGGGGCTTTCGAAGCCGCTGCGGCGTCGAGAATGGCGGGATGGGTCATTGGCGCCCCCCCTGACGAGCCCAGCGCTGCGCCAGATCAGCGGCCAGCGCACCGCACCCGCTAGGAGCCAGCAGAAGCCCGGCATGCCCGCACACGCGAAAACCGCTGAAAAAACCTTCTTTACCCCGTATGAAAACGATGAACCTGCCAACGGTAAGCATCCACATGTCCCTGTGTCTGTTTAAGGCACAGGACTGTGGGGCGTGATGGCTAAATTGGTGAAGTCAGATGAATCGACGCTTTATGTAGGACG
Organism: Pseudomonas sp. Seg1; assembly: GCF_018326005.1. NCBI lineage: Bacteria > Pseudomonadati > Pseudomonadota > Gammaproteobacteria > Pseudomonadales > Pseudomonadaceae > Pseudomonas > Pseudomonas sp. Seg1. Next base: position 2,520,617 of record NZ_AP021903.1, on the reverse strand, counting down.
GTTCCATTTAGGAAAAGACGGACAGTCTCACGCTGAATGTCCTACAGACATTGCTGCAAAAAAAGGCGATCCACTTGTTGCACGGGGTAGCGACGTCCTGCCTCAGGCTGTGCCCTTGGCCTGCTGCTCCAGATGCACCTGTAATTCAGGATCAATCTGCAACGCCGCCGCCAGCTCATCCAGATAGCTGCGCTCGGCGTCCTGCTGGTCGTCCACCAGCATCACGCTGGCCAGATACATTTCCGCGGCCACCGCCGGGTCGTTGTTTGCCGACTGCGCCACTTCATTGGGGTCAAGGGGCTTGGCGACTTCGTCATCAAACCACTGCTTCAGCTGCGGATCATCAGTGTGCTTGCCGATCTCACTGCTTATAAGCTGTTTTTCACTATCGTCGATGCGCCCGTCAGCCTTGGCCGCCGCGATCAGCGCGCGCAGCACGGCATGGCTGTGTTCTTCGATTTCGGGGCCGGCGAGCAGATTGGCCGTTTGCGGCGTCTGCTGTGGCGCTGCGCTGGCCTGACTGCGTTGCCAGGCCTGATACGCCTGGAACGCCATCATGCCCAACGATGCCAGTGCCGCATAATTGGTGCCTCCGGAACGGCTTTGCGTGCCGCCAGCGCCGCCCAAAACGCTGCCCAACCCACCGCCGCCGAGCAAGCCACCGAGCAATCCGCCCAAACCTCCTACCCCTCCGGCAGGCGAACCGCCGCGAGTGCCGGTGGAGTCCGCGCCACCAAGCAGCCCGCCCAGCAAACCACCGAGGCCACCCAGACCACCACCGGCGGCACCACTTTGTTGACCCGCCGAGGCCTGGCCCCGCAGCAGTTGTTCGAGCAAATCGCTGGTGTTCATGACGTCATCCTCAAGCATTGGCAGTGACTGCGTCTGGCAACAATAGACCGCTGCGGCCATTGCGCCAGCACCGTTTGGCCGACACAGAAAAGGCCTACAGATTTCGCCTGCGTATTTTTTCAGTGGCGAGCTAAGATTCATGGTGGGTGAACCTTATCCCGGCATGACCGGTCGATAGCTGCAACCCCGACCCGGTTAGCCGGCGCCCTTGCTGTCCAAGGGTGTTACCCGGCTTGCTTCACTTTCTGGAGAACGCCCCCGTGATATCCACCGTCCACATTGCCAGGCTCAAGGCCTGGGGCGCCCATGGCTTTACCGCGACCGGCGTGGTCACGGCGTTTCTGGCCACCCTCGCCCTGCTGGAAAACCAGCCCGTCCACTGCCTGATGTGGCTGGGCGTGGCGCTGATCGTCGACGGCCTCGACGGCGCACTGGCACGCAAGGTCAATGTGCAATCGGTACTGCCCAGTTTCGATGGCTCGATCCTCGATCTGGTCATCGATTACCTGACTTACGTGTTCATCCCGGCCCTGTTTATCTATCGCTACATTCCGCTGCCGGATTACACGCTGTTGCTGACGGTGTCGCTGATTCTGGTGTCGTCGCTGTTCTGCTTCTGCAACGTCAACATGAAAAGCAAGGACAACTACTTTGTCGGTTTCCCCGCCGCGTGGAACGTGGTCGCACTGTGCCTGTACATCATCGGGCCAGGACCGTGGATCACCTTTCTGACCGTGATCGGCCTGGCGCTGCTGACGGTGACGCGGATGAAGTTCCTCCACCCGTTCCGCGTGCGCCGCTTCATGCCGATCAACATTGCGGTCACGGCAATCTGGCTGTTGTGCAGCTTGTCACTGGTGCTCAATCACCCGGTGATCAATCCAATGGTGATGGGCTTGTGGCTGCTGATGTCGGCGTACTTCCTGGGGATCTGCATCTGGCGCACGGCACTGGAATGGTTTGATCGGTCCCAAGCGAAATAGCCCCAAGACATACCCGAAAACCTGTGGGAGCTGGCTTGCCAGCTATGACGGAAGGTCAGTCAGCATATTCATTGCCGACAGACCGCTATTGCTGGCAAGCCAGCTCCCACAAGGATCTCCCTTCAGATGAAGGATCGAGTTCGACTCAGCGCTTGCTGATCACTACCTCCAGATACTCGCTCGGCACCACCAGCGAGCCCTCCCCTGCCCGGTTCAAGCGGTTGAGCAAATCTGCCAGATCACTTTCCAGCGCCTGGCCGCTTTCCGGCGGTAATACCGCAAAGGCCTTGTGCACCGGCCCGTACCAATGCCGAAAGATATCGATGAAGTGCGCCGCCGAGCGATAGCGGAAATTGAAGTCGCGGCGAGTCACCTGCACGACGAAATCGCGGTCATCGAAATGCTGGTGGAGCCACGCTTCCGTGCCCCAGTTCGACGGTGGCTGAGCACCGGCCGGCGGTGGCAGATGGCGACCGAGGGTCTTGAACATCTGGCCGACGAAACCTTCCGGCGTCCAGTTGGCCAGTCCGATCCGCCCGCCACGACAGCAAACCCGCGCCAGTTCGGCCGCCGCCTGGTCCTGATCCGGGGCAAACATCACCCCGAACGTCGACAGCACCGCTGCAAAACTGCCGTCGGCGAACGGCAGTGCTTCGGCGTCAGCGACTTGAAAGGTCACGTCCAGGTGTTCGGCCCGGGCGCGATCCTGGCCGCGCTCCAGCAGGGCTGCCACGTAGTCAGTCGAGGTGACCAGACAGCCGCGCCGCGCTGCCGCCAGCGTCGCGTTGCCGTTACCGGCCGCGACATCCAGCACTTCCTCGTCGCAACGCAGGTCGCAGGCTTCGGCGAGATTTTCACCGACGATTTGCAAGGTCGTGCCGATCAAGGAGTAGTCGCCACTGGCCCAAGCGACCTTCTGGCGTTCCTTCAAGGCAGTGAGATCAATCGGGGTACTCATGAAGAGGTGCTCCGCAACAGGTGGAAACTGGCTTCATTCGGCGGTAGTCGGGTCGATCACCGTCATCACCCGCGCCACGCTGTTGGCGGGGAAACCGCCGAGGCGAGCGTGTTCGCGCACCTGCTCTTCATCGGGGGCGATGTACACGCAGTAGATTTTGTCGGCAGTGACGTAACTCTGCAGCCATTGCACCTGTGGCCCGAGTTCACGCAACGCATTGCAGGACGTTTGTGAAACGGCTTTGAGTTCTTGCTCCGACAGCTTTCCGGCCCCTGGAATCTCGCGTTCAATCACGAATTTCGGCATGGCAACCTCGCGTTCTTCTTGTTGTATGGCGTCTGTGGCGGGGCCGGCAGTGGCCCTGCTCGTCCACTATCGCGCCGAGCGCGGCCGGCGTCCCTGCCAGTCGTCTGCACATTCAGGAAAACCGCGGCTTTGCCGATGAGTGGTGGAAATCTGTTAAGCGGTTGCAACACCCTCGGCATTGCCAGCAGCGGTCGATTGGTTTCTGATGCACGCTCGCCCTCGGAACGGACTCGACTCATGCCTCTGCTTCTCGACTGGCTGGCCAGCCACCCGCAACACAGCGACACCTATGCCGCGTGGATCCACCAGCAATTTCACTACGAATACGCCCATCAACCCTTGGTCGAATGGCAACGGGAATTTGCCGAAGGTCAAAGCAATGGTGACTGGTCTTGCCTGATCGCCTTGGACGGTGAACGACTGGTCGGCGGTGCAGCGCTGGCTCGCGATGATCTCGCGCATCGGCCCGATCTCGGCCCTTGGCTGGCCTGCGTATTCGTCGACCCGGCAGCTCGCGGGCAAGGCTTGGCCGAGCAATTGATCGAAGGGATTTGTCAGGAAGCGAAAAACCGTGGCCTGGCGCGTCTTTATCTGCACACGCAGAGCAAGCAGGACTATTACGCCAAACGCGGCTGGCAGGTGCTGGAGCGTTTTCGCGCCTGGGACAACGACCAATGGCTCATGGTGCGCGACCTCTGAGCCATTGGCCGGATTGATCAGGCCGCAGGCGCCTTGGCCTCTTCAAGCAATTGCCGAATCACCTGCTCCTGAGCCTCGTAGCGGCCTTCGCCGAAGTGGCTGAAACGCACCTGCCCCTTGGCGTCAATCAGGTAGTGCGCCGGCCAGTACTGGTTATCGAAGTTGCGCCAGATCGCGTAGTTGTTGTCGATGGCCACCGGGTAGGTGATACCCAATTTGCGCACCTGCTCCCTGACGTTGTCGATAATCCGCTCGTAGCCGTATTCCGGGGTGTGCACGCCGATCACCACCAGACCATCCTTTTCGTACTTCTTCGCCCAGTCCTTGACGTACGGCAGGCTGTGCTGGCAGTTGATGCAGTCGTAGGTCCAGAAGTCCACCAACACCACTTTGCCGCGCAGGGATTCGGCGCTGAGTTCCGGCGAGTTGAGCCATTGCACCGCCCCGGCCAGCGACGGCATCGCGCCTTTGCTGTCGTCCATCAGCGAATCGGCGCGAACTTTGCTGACGAGGAAGTCGAGCACTTTCGGCACGTTTTCCAGCACGCTTTTTTCGACACTGGCGACGCCTTCCGAGGATGTTCCGGCCAATAGGGTTTTATCTGTGCCGGTGGAAATCACGGCCGCCGCCGCGAGTACCGCGACACCAGCGCCACGGCGCAACCAAGCGGTGAACGGGATCGACGGTTTCAAGCGGTTGACCAACCCGCGACCGGCGAAGATCAGCGTGCCCAACGACAACGCACTGCCCGCGCCATAGGCCAGCAACAACAGGCTGGTCTGCGCGTTGGCGCCTTGCAACATGGCGCCCGTGAGGATCACCCCGAGGATCGGCCCGGCACACGGCGCCCACAATAACCCGGTGGCGACGCCGATCATCAGCGAGCCCAAGGGGCCGGCCTTTTTCTGCGCATCGGGATCGAGTCGGTTGCCAAGCCACACAAACGGTCGCGCCAGCCAGTCACCAATACGCGCCGAGATCAGCGACAGCGCGAACAGCGTCATGACGATCAGCGCGATATGGCGTCCGCTGTTACTGGCCTGAATCACCCACTCACTGCTGACCACGGCCAGGCTGGAGATCAGCGCGAAAGTCAGGGTCATGCCGCCGAGGGTCAGCAGGATCGAAGAGCGGCTGCGGTGAGCCCCGGCAAACAGGAACGGCACCACCGGCAGGATGCACGGGCTGAGGACGGTCAAAAGACCGCCGAGGAAAGCGATGAGATACATAAGGGTCACCCTGAATAAATGTGAGCACTGAGCCCTGTGGCGAGGGAGTCAGGCGTTCTGGCTTTCCAGCCTCTGCCCTTGCGGCGTGCGGTTGGAGCCGTCAGCGGCGAGCAAGGCGTCGGCGCCTGGCTTGGTGATAGGCGTCAGTTGAAAACAGCTGTTGTCATGGCAGCTATGCTGTTCGACCGCAGCGTTGGCATGCACGGCGACACCGGCGAAAGAGAAAGCAACGGCAGTGAGGAGACGAGAGAGGTTATTCATGGTTCTTTCCTTCAAAAAAGTGACGAATCAGTTGTCGTTGTTGCAGTCGTCAGCAAACTTGCGGTAATCCAGCACGTGGGTTTTGTTGGCCGAATCCAGGTATGTCATGCGCGCATCAATGACGCCGCACATCACCGAATTGTCCTGGGTCAGCGAGATCACTTTCTGGATGTCCAGGTGCGTGTCGTAGTTGTAGGTTTGTGGAGTAACAGTGGCTTCGGCGCGGGCCGACAGGGTGCAGATGTTCAGGGCGGCAAACAGGCAGGCGGCGATAACCGATGTATTTTTCATGGCGTGTTCCTCAAGGCTTCAGTGGGTTTGAGCCGAGGCGTTATGGTGTGCCTCGATGGAGCTCATTGAAGCCTCGCGAGGTATCGCGTATGTGTCGGAAACGAGCGGCTATAAATGGCTATGTATCCCTGCCGCCCGGGGATACACAGCGATACAAAAGCCTGAAAAAATCGTCTTTTTGCGTTCCCGTGTATCGTCTGTGACGCCAGATACACTGCAATACAAACGCAGGCAGGCGAGCGCGTAAAGGCTCGATAGACTGCACGGCATTCCCCCTTTAAAGAGGCCTGGCCCGATGGAACATGTCGATCACATTCTCATCGTCGACGACGATCGCGAAATTCGCGAACTGGTCGGCAACTACCTGAAGAAAAACGGCCTGCGCACCACCGTAGTCGCCGATGGTCGGCAGATGCGCAGCTTTCTCGAGGCCAACACCGTCGACCTGATCGTGCTCGACATCATGATGCCCGGTGACGATGGCCTGCAGCTGTGCCGCGAATTACGCGTGGGCAAACACAAGGCCACGCCGGTGCTGATGCTCACCGCCCGTAACGATGAAACCGACCGCATCATCGGCCTCGAAATGGGCGCCGACGACTACCTGACCAAACCCTTCGCCGCCCGTGAATTGCTGGCCCGGATCAACGCCGTGCTGCGCCGCACGCGGATGCTGCCGCCGAACCTGGTGGTCACCGAAGCCGGCCGTTTGCTGGCGTTCGGCCGTTGGCAGCTGGACACCTCGGCTCGCCACCTGCTTGACAAGGACGGCACCATGGTCGCCCTCAGCGGTGCCGAGTACCGCTTGCTGCGGGTGTTTCTCGATCACCCGCAACGGGTGCTCAGCCGCGATCAATTGCTCAACCTGACCCAGGGCCGCGACGCCGATCTGTTTGATCGCTCGATTGATCTGCTGGTCAGCCGCTTGCGCCAGCGCCTGCTGGATGACGCCCGCGAACCGGCCTACATCAAGACCGTGCGCAGCGAAGGCTATGTGTTTTCACTGCCGGTCGAGATCCTCGGTGCCCCGGCATGAGCCTCAACCTGCACTGGCCGCGCACTCTCGCCTCGCGGGTGTCGCTGATTTTCCTGATCGGCCTGATCCTCGCTCAGGCGCTGTCGTTCGGTGCGCAGTATTACGAGCGTTACCAGAGCGCGAAAAACACCATGCTGGGCAATCTGGAAACCGACGTCTCGACCTCGATTGCGATCCTCGACCGCTTACCCGCCGAGGAGCGCCCGGCGTGGCTCAAGCGTCTGGCGCGGACCAACTACGGGTATCTGTTGAGCGAAGGCGAACCCGGTACGCCCATCGGGCCGGGCGAGGTGCCGGTTGCAGTCACCTCGATCACCGATGCCATCGGCGACCAATACCCGTTGACCTTCACCGACATTCCCGGCCCGCGAAAGCACTTCCAGGGCCATTTGCGCCTGAGCGACGGCAGCCCGGTAACCATCGACGTGCGCCCCTCGATGGTGCCGCTGTCGCCCTGGTTGCCAGCGGTATTGCTCGGCCAACTGGCCTTGATGATTGCCTGCACCTGGCTGGCGGTGCGCATTGCCATTCGCCCCCTCACCCGCTTGGCCAACGCCGTGGAAACCCTCGACCCCAACGCCCACCCGATTCATCTGGACGAGAAAGGCCCGAACGAAGTGGTCTACGCCGCCCGCGCGTTCAACGCGATGCAGGCGCGGATTGCGGACTATCTGAAAGAGCGCATGCAACTGCTGGCCGCGATCTCCCATGACCTGCAAACCCCGATCACACGGATGAAACTGCGCGCCGAATTCATGGACGACTCGGCGGAAAAAGACAAACTGTGCAACGACCTCGGCGAGATGGAACACCTGGTGCGCGAAGGCGTGGCCTACGCCCGCAGCATCCATGGTTCGACCGAAGAAAGTCGGCGCACCAACATGGATTCCTTTCTCGAAAGCCTGGTGTTCGACTATCAGGACATGGGCAAAGACGTGCAGCTTGTCGGCAAGAGTGAGGCAGTCGTCGACACCCGTCCGCACGCGTTGCGCCGGGTGTTGGTCAATCTGACCGACAACGCCCTGAAATTCGCCGGCGCCGCTGAAGTGTGGGTCGAAGCGAACAAGGGCAGCCTGTCGATCACCGTCATGGATCGCGGTCCGGGGATTGCCGAAGCGGAACTCGCGCAGGTGATGCAGCCGTTCTACCGCGTGGAAAACTCGCGCAACCGCGATACCGGCGGCACCGGGCTGGGTCTGGCGATCGCTCAGCAACTGGCGATGGCCCTGGGCGGCTCGCTGACTCTGAGCAATCGCCAGGGCGGCGGCTTGTGCGCCGAACTCAAGCTGCCGCTGAGGTCCTGAAAACACCTGAATACCTGTGGGAGCGGGCTTGCCCGCGAAGGCGTCTGGACAGTCAATGAAGAGGTTGACTGTGCCGGCCTTTTCGCGGGCAAGCCCGCTCCCACAGAGTCTTGCGGTGACTTAAAGAATCCCGACAACGCCGTTTTCATGCATTTGCTGCAACAGCGCCAAACCGCTATCCATGAACGACGCGTCCGCCAACTGCCCCGCCTCCTGCGCCAAACCCTGCAACTGCTCACGCCCGGTCAATCCCGCAAACTCGCCGATGCGCTGCAATAACCGCCAGGTCAGCGGGCTCAGCTCCGAGAATTTCACGCTGAAATCCGCCTCCCGCCGCACCAGCAACAACGTCGGTTGTTGCGGTGCGACCGAGGGTTGGTGATCCGGCCCGAGCAACTGCACCGGCCACGTATACGCCAGTGGCCACGCCAGTGCCGAGACCTGCAATGGCCGCTCCAGTAACAACTGCGCATCCGTCGCCGGCAACGGCTCGGCGTCGGACTGCTGCAGGACCATCTCGACCCATTCGTAATGCGCCAGCTCCAGCAGAAACGCCGGCCACTGACCTTCACGCAACACGTCAGGCTGCGCGGCAAGATAGTCGAGGAACGCCTCGGCAATCTCAGTAAATTTCGGCGTTTGTGCGCGATAGTCGCGCAAAAAACCGCGAACCAGCAGGTTCCAGCGTTGTTTGCCGATGATCCGGATCAGTACCGGAAAAGTGCCACTCAACAATTGCGAAAGATTGTTGAACAGCAGATCCCGGTAGACATTGACCCGCGCGATGTTCATATCGGCGGGTGGTGGTTGATGGTCAGGATCACGCAGGTAGCGCGTCAGCGCCTGTTGTTGCTGTTGAAGGTTATCCACGTTGAACTCCTGCGCCTTGCAGACGGCGGATGGTCTGTAGCTCGGCGACCAATTTGCTGAACGCCGGAAAATTGAAATCCCGCTCCAGCAAGGTCGGCTGCACGTCAAACCGGGCATAAGCCTCGGCCAGCAATGACCAGACCACGGGTTTTACCGAGGCGCCATGGGTGTCGATCTTGAGTGTGTCGGACTCATCGAAATGCCCGGCCACGTGCATCCCGACCACCCTGCCCGGCTCGATCCGCGCGAGGAATTCCTTTGGATCAAAGCCGTGATTGATCGAATTGACGTAGACATTGTTGACGTCCAGCAGCAGGTCGCAATCGGCCTCGCGCAGCACGGCGTTGGTGAAGGTCACTTCGTCCATGTCCTGGCGCGGGGCCGCATAGTAGGAGACGTTTTCCACCGCCAGACGCCGCCCAAGGATGTCCTGGGATTGCCGGATACGCGCGGCAACATGGCGCACGGCTTCCTCGGTGAACGGCAAGGGCAGCAGGTCGTAGAGGTGGCCGTCGTCGTTGCAATAACTCAGATGCTCGCTGTAATACCGGACCTGGTGATGATCGAGAAATACCCGTACCTCTTGCAGAAAACGGGTGTCCAACGGCGCCGAACCGCCCAGCGATAACGACAACCCGTGACACGACAGCGGATAACGCTCGGCCAGTTCGCGCAGCGCCGCGCCATGGGCGCCGCCGACGCCGATCCAGTTTTCCGGGGCGACTTCGAGAAAATCAAAATCGCCGCCACGGGCGACGAGCAAGTCTTTCAACAGACCACGGCGCAGGCCCAGACCGACGCCGGGTTGCCTTGATGCTTCGGGGATTTGCATGGGGGTTGACCTCACTTGATTGGCCAACCCAGTTGAACCGGCGGCTGTATCGCCGCTGTGTTCAGCCAACCGGGGATTTGCCGCCCTGTGTATCCCCCGACCGGCGCGATACACAGCAATACAACCCCTCATCAAACACCGCCCCTTGTGGGAGCTGGCTTGCCAGCGATAGCGGTGTATCAGGCAGCAAGTCAGTGGCTATGCCTACGCCATCGCTGGCAAGCCAGCTCCCACAGGTTTTTCAGTGCCCACAAATTCAGCGTCTATCCCGGACGAGGGCTAGACTCTTTCATTACCCAGTCGAGGGGGCTGCAGGACTTTTGCCGTGCCCTGCCCGTTTCCATGACCACCGCCCGGTGGCGCATGCCTCGACCCTCTACGTCGCCGGACTGTGATCCTGTTTCAGGAGCACATGTGATGGACGAGTCCCGACTCAACGAATTCATGGGCAAACTGGTCAACGACATGGGCGGCGCGGCGATGCTGGCCAATGTCATCGTCGGCGAGGAGCTCGGGCTGTACCGGGCGATGGCCGACAGTCAGCCGATCAGCGCCGATACCCTTGCGGCAAAAACCCACTGCAATCCCCGTCTGGTCCGCGAATGGCTCAGCGCCCACGCCGCGTCGGGCTACATGGAACACCGCGACGGCCAATTCCGTTTGCCGGAAGAACAAGCCCTGGCGCTGGCAGTTGAGGACTCGCCGGTATACGTCGCCGGCGGGCTCGGCGTGGTGGCGTCGTTTTTCCATGACAAGGACAAACTGGTCAAAGCCATGCGCGGCAACGGCGCCCTGCCTTGGGGCGATCACCACCCGTGCATGTTCACCGGCACTGAACGGTTTTTCCGCCCCGGCTATAAGGGCCACTTGATTGCCGAATGGCTGCCGGCACTGGAGGGGGTCGTGGCAAAACTGGAGGATGGCGCGAAAGTCGCTGACATCGGCTGCGGCCATGGAGCCTCAACAGTGATCATGGCTCAGGCGTTTCCCAATTCGCGCTTCGTCGGCTACGACTACCATGCGCCGTCGATCACGGTCGCCACCCAACGCGCCGAAGAAGGTGGGGTCAGCAGCCGGGCGAAATTCTTCCAGGGCACGGCGAAAAGCTATCCGGGAAACGATTACGACCTGATCTGCTATTTCGACTGCCTGCACGACATGGGCGACCCGGTCGGCGCCGCCCGCCACGCCTACGACTCGCTGAAGGATGACGGCACGGTATTGCTGGTCGAGCCATTCGCCAACGACACGCTGGACGACAACATCAACCCGGTCGGTCGGTTGTTCTACGCGGCTTCGACCTTTATATGCACACCGAACTCGCTGTCACAGGAAGTTGGCCTCGGGCTCGGCGCGCAAGCTGGGGAAATGCGTCTGCGCAAAGTCTTTGCCGAGGCCGGGTTCAAGCGTTTCAGGCGTGCAACGCAAACGCCGTTCAACCTGATTCTGGAGGCGCGCAAATAAATCATCGGGACTGAAAACAATACATACCCTGTGGCGAGGGAGCTTGCTCCCGCTGGGTCGCGAAGCGGCCCCAAAGGATGGGCCTGCTGCGCAGTCCAGCGGGAGCAAGCTCCCTCGCCACAGGGGTCGGTGCTAACCTGCAAGGCATTCACTCTGCCTGGAGCGCCGACCATGCTCGACAGCCCGATCCGCGAACAGCTCGACACCCTGCAACAGGCGATGGCCGATGGCGATTTTCTGGTGCTGACCGGTGCCGGCATCAGCACACCCTCGGGCATCCCTGATTACCGCGACAGCGACGGTGTGCGCCGTGGCCGCCAGCCGATGATGTATCAGGAATTCCTCGCTGCCCCCGAGTCACGCCGCCGCTATTGGGCGCGGGCGATGCTCGGTTGGCCGTGGGTGCGTCAGGCGCAGCCGAATGCCGCGCACGAAGCGCTGGCCAGTTTGCAGAGTCATGGGCGCATCAGTGGCTTGATTACGCAAAACGTCGACACCTTGCACGATCAGGCTGGCAGTCACGACGTGATCGAACTGCACGGCAGTCTGCATCGCGTGCTCTGCCTGGATTGCGGGCAGCGCAGTGAGCGCGATTCGATTCAGCGTTTGATGGAACAGCAGAATCCGTATCTGGCCGGCGTCGATGCGGTGCAGGCACCGGACGGCGATACCCTGCTCGACCCGGCGTTCGAAGCGCGGTTTCAGGTGCCGCACTGCCCCCATTGTGCGGGTGAGCGGATGAAACCCGATGTGGTGTTTTTCGGCGAAAACGTCGCCCAGGCCACCGCGGCACGGGCCATGGCGGCGGCAGAAACGGCGGCGGGGATGCTGGTGGTGGGGTCTTCGTTGATGGCGTATTCGGCGTTTCGTCTGTGCCGGGTGATCGCGGATCGCGGCAAGCCGTTGATTGCGATCAATCTGGGCAAGACTCGGGCGGATGATTTGCTCGACTTGAAGATTGAAGGATCCTGCGAACAGCTCCTGCCGTTGCTATCGCAACAGTTCATCTCCTGAACACATAAATCCCTGTAGGAGTGAGCCTGCTCGCGATAGCGTCTTGTCAGCCAACATCTTTGCTGACTGAAACACCGCTATTGCGAGCAGGCTCACTCCTACAGGTTCAGTGTTCGGCTTTGAGGATATCGAACAACGCCTGGGCCGCCGCCGACAGTTCATTGCCCGGCTCGGTCAACACGCCAATCGCCCGTTCCACCGAATCATTCAACGTCAGGCAGCGCGCGCCCAATTCCTGCATCTGTTCAGCGCACAATGCCGGGACGGCACTGACGCCCAGCCCACTGGCCACCATCCGCCCGACCGTCGCCAGTTGGTGGCTCTCGAACTCCACCGGCAACTTCATACCCCGGCCCTGCAAGTGCTCCTCAAGCATCACTCGCACCGTGGACGGCCGCTGCAAGGTAATGAACGGTTCCTGCAACAACGTCTGCCAGTCGATTTCGCTGCGGGCGGCCAGCGGCGAATCCTGCGGCACCACCGCAACGAAGCGGTCCAGATAAAGCGGGGTAAACGTCATAGACGTGTTCTGCATGGGTTCGAACGCCACGCCCAGCTCAACCTGGCGATCACGAACCATCTCCAGCACTTGTTCGTTGATCACGTCATTGACCGTCACGTTAACGTTCGGATAGCGCGCCCGAAAGGTCTTGAGGATCGGCGGCAGCAGATTGCCGGCAAACGATGGCATCGCCGCCAGCGTCACCCGCCCGCGTTGCAGGCTGAAGCGCTGACGCATTTCGTCTTCGGCGTTGTCCCAGTCGGCGATCAGACGCCGGGCCAGCGGCAGCAGCGATTCGCCCTCGGCGGTCAGGGCGACGTTGCGGGTATTGCGGCTGAACAGGCGCCCGCCGAGCCCCTCCTCCAAGGCTTTGATGGTCAGGCTCAACGCCGATTGCGACAGGTGCAGACGCTCGCCAGCCACGGCGAAACTGAGGCTTTGGGCGACAGCGAGAAAGGCGCGGATCTGTTTGATGGTCATAATGAAGCCTCAGGATTCTCATGCATGATCGTTCCCACGCTCCGCGTGGGAATGCTGCCCGTGACGCTCTGCGTCACTGAACGCGGAGCGTCCATGGATGCGTTACCACGCGGAGCGTGGGAACGATCAACCCTAACGCGGCGCTTTGATGAGTTTTATCTATTAATCAACCTTAAAAATCAACTTAACAAATATATCGCCCGGCGCGACACTCCAGTCATTCGGCTAGCCAGCCGCCCGCAAATAATAAAAGAGGTGCATATGGCAGGTTTCGACAAGCGCGTGAGTTCCTACGAGGAAGCCCTCGCCGGGCTGGAGGACGGCATGACCGTCATCGCCGGCGGCTTTGGTCTGTGCGGCATTCCGGAAAACCTGATCGCCGAGATCAAGCGCAAGGGCACCCGCGACCTCACCGTCGTTTCCAACAACTGCGGCGTCGATGGTTTCGGCCTCGGCGTGCTGCTCACCGACCGCCAGATCAGCAAGGTGATCGCCTCTTATGTTGGCGAAAACAAGCTGTTTGAAGAGCAACTGCTCAAAGGCGAAATCGAAGTCATCCTGACCCCGCAAGGCACCCTCGCCGAGAAGATGCGCGCAGGCGGCGCCGGCATCCCGGCCTTCTTCACCGCTACCGGTGTCGGCACGCCTGTCGCTGAAGGCAAGGAAGTGCGCGAGTTCAAAGGTCGCAAGTACCTGATGGAAGAGTCCATCACCGGCGACTTCGCCATCGTCAAAGGCTGGAAAGCCGACCACTTCGGTAACGTCATCTACCGTCACACCGCGCAGAACTTCAACCCGCTGGCCGCCACTGCCGGCAAGATCACCGTGGTCGAAGTCGAAGAAATCGTCGAGCCCGGCGAGCTGGATCCGTCGCAGATCCACACCCCCGGCATCTACGTCGATCGGGTCATTTGCGGCACGTTCGAAAAACGCATCGAACAGCGCACCATCCGCAAATAATTCAGGCTGACGGAGAATAAGAACATGGCACTTTCCCGCGAACAAATGGCTCAGCGCGTCGCCCGCGAAATGCAGGACGGCTACTACGTGAACCTCGGTATCGGCATTCCGACCCTGGTCGCCAACTACATCCCCGAAGGCATGGAAGTCATGCTGCAATCGGAAAACGGCCTGCTCGGCATGGGCCCGTTTCCGACGGAAGACACTATCGATGCCGACATGATCAACGCCGGCAAACAGACCGTGACTGCACGTATCGGCGCGTCGATTTTCAACTCCGCCGAATCCTTTGCGATGATCCGCGGCGGCCATGTCGACCTCACCGTGCTGGGCGCGTTCGAAGTCGACGTCGAAGGCAACATCGCCTCGTGGATGATTCCCGGCAAACTGGTCAAGGGCATGGGCGGCGCCATGGATCTGGTGGCTGGCGCCGACAATATCATCGTGATCATGACCCACGCCTCCAAGGACGGTGAGTCCAAGCTGCTATCCAAATGCAGCCTGCCGCTGACCGGCGCCGGCTGCATCAAGCGTGTGCTGACCGACCTCGCCTACCTGGAAATCGAAAATGGCGCTTTTGTCCTCAAGGAACGCGCACCTGGCGTCAGCGTCGAGGAAATCGTCGCCAAAACCGCTGGTAAACTGATCGTCCCGGATCACGTACCGGAAATGCAGTTCGCTGCCGAGTGAGGAATTCGAAAATGCAAGATGTCGTCATTGTTGCCGCCACGCGTACCGCGATCGGCAGTTTCCAGGGCTCCCTGGCCAGTGTTTCCGCTGTAGATCTGGGCGCTGCGGTGATCCGTCAGTTGCTGGAGCAGACCGGCCTGGACGGTGCTCAAGTGGATGAAGTGATCATGGGTCAGGTGCTGACTGCCGGCGCCGGCCAGAACCCGGCGCGTCAGGCCGCGATCAAGGCTGGCCTGCCCCACGCCGTACCGGCCATGACCCTGAACAAGGTGTGCGGCTCGGGCCTGAAGGCTCTGCACCTCGGTGCGCAAGCTATCCGTTGCGGCGACGCCGACGTGATCATCGCCGGCGGCCAGGAAAACATGAGTTTGTCCAACTACGTGATGCCGGGCGCCCGCACCGGTTTGCGCATGGGCCACGCGCAAATCGTCGACACCATGATCAGCGACGGTCTGTGGGATGCGTTCAACGATTACCACATGGGCATCACCGCCGAGAACCTGGTCGAGAAATACGAGATCAGCCGCGAACAGCAAGATGCCTTCGCTGCCGCGTCCCAACAGAAAGCCGCCGCAGCCATTGAGGCCGGGCGTTTTGTCGATGAGATCACGCCGATCCTGATTCCACAGCGCAAAGGCGATCCGGTGGCATTCAAGGTTGACGAACAACCGCGTGGCGATACCACCGCCGAGTCGCTGGCCAAGCTTCGTCCAGCGTTCAAAAAGGACGGCAGCGTCACTGCCGGCAACGCTTCGTCGCTGAACGACGGCGCTGCAGCGGTGATCTTGATGAGCGCCGAAAAAGCCAAAGCGTTGGGCCTGCCGGTGCTGGCGACCATTGCCGCTTACGCCAACGCCGGTGTCGACCCGGCAATCATGGGCATCGGCCCGGTTTCGGCCACCCGTCGCTGCCTGGCCAAGGCCGGCTGGGACATTGGCCAACTCGACCTGATCGAAGCCAACGAGGCCTTCGCCGCGCAATCGCTGGCGGTGGCCAAAGATCTGCAATGGGATCTGGACAAGGTCAACGTCAACGGCGGCGCGATCGCGCTGGGTCACCCGATTGGCGCATCGGGTTGCCGCGTACTGGTGACCCTGCTGCATGAAATGATCAAACGTGATGCGAAAAAGGGTCTGGCGACCCTGTGCATCGGTGGCGGTCAAGGCGTAGCCCTGGCGCTGCAACGCGTGTAACGAGCAATACAGACAGCGGGCGGATCCACGACATCCGCCCGCTGCCTGCCCTGCTTAGCTGCATTCCTGCAGGGGATTGTGTCGGTTACAAATCAAAAGTGTGGGAGCGAGCCTGCTCGCGAAGGAGCCCGTCCAGTCAGTGAAATCTATGGCTTGCGCAGCAGATACGTATCCATGATCCACCCATGCTCCAGCCGCGCAGCCTTGCGCACCCGTTCGATTTCATCCGCCACCTCCCCCAGCTTGCCGCTGATCAGGATCTCATCCGGCGTCCCCAAGTAAGCCCCCCAGTAAATCTCGGTCTGTGGATCAGCCACATGGTGGTAGGAATCTTCAGCATCGAGCATCACCACCAGACTGTCCGCGTCACTGACCTTGCCAGCCGCCAACCGCCGGCCCGTGGTGATTTCCACCGAGTTTCCGATGGTGTTCAGCGGCACCTTGTGCTGCGCGGCCAGCGCCTGAACGCTGGTAATCCCCGGGATCACTTCAAACTCGAAGGCACAGCGGCCTTGCGCAAGAATCGCCTGCAAAATCCGAACAGTGCTGTCATACAACGCCGGATCGCCCCACACCAGAAAACCGCCGCACTCACCGTCAGACAATTCGTCATTGATCAGCCGTTCGAAGGTTTGCTGCTTGGCGCGGTTGAGATCATCGACGCTGGCGCTGTAGTCCACATCACCGCGCTTACGCTCCGGGCTGTTGGCCTCGGCGAAGCGGTACGTCGGATCGGTGATATAGCGCTCGCAGATTTCGCGACGCAGATCGATCAGTTTGTCCTTGCTCTGGCCTTTATCCATCAGAAAGAACACATCCACGCGGTTCAGCGCTTTCACCGCCTGCATCGTGATGTAGTCCGGATTACCGGCGCCGATGCCAATCACCAACAGTTGTTTCATCAGCGTGCTCCTTCAAGGTCGAGACCGGGCAAGCGCAGTCGCCAGAGACCGGTAAAGCGCAATTCGATCACCGACAGCGGCTCGACATCAATGCAATGAAAGGCTGAGCCGCCCATCATCTGGATCAGCGCGGCGCGGATGACGAACGGATGGGTGACCGCCACCACGTGGCCCGGCGTGGCTTGCAAACTTTGCAGCCACGCTGCCACACGCTCACAAAGCTGGGCCACCGATTCACCACCATGAGCTGTGGCGTGAGGATCTTCCAGCCAGGCCTGCAGCGCCGCGTCTTCCTCACGCTGCAGATCCTTGATCGCCCGGCCGTGCCACCGCCCCCAATCACAATCGCGCAGTGCCTCGTCGACTTGCGCATCGGCACCGAACCACCGAGCCGTCTGGCAAGTGCGCAATTCAGGGCCGCAGATCAGACGTCGCGGGGCTGCGAAACGCCCGGCCAGCGAGTCAGAAGCCAGCGCAGTGTTTTCAACAGGCTCATTCGTAGGAAAACACGCCAATTTTTGTGCGACGGTTCGCGCATGGCACATCAGGGTCAAACGGGTGGTCTGCACGATTATTCACTCTGTCGAGAGTCATGAAAATCCACGGCGCAATGCCGAATCGAGGGCAATTGTGCCGTAAACCGGGGGTTCAGGGGGGCTTGATGCAATGTCGCGAAAAAGTGACTTAAGCGCAAAAACGGTAATGTCTGACATGGCTATGGGCAATGGACTACAAGACCTGTCGACTCCGGTGTAGCCCTTGTTACACGGGCGTCTTGCTTCATTTTGGGGCCTTTTCAACAGCACGAAGAATTCACTAGACATGTAGCGCCAGTTACATAAATACTGTTTTAACGGATTGTGAAGCGAATTCGACACACCCATCCAGCAGGAGCCAGGATGCCCCCTCTCAGAGACTTGATCACCGACCCCGGCCTCGATCTTACGCCGTCGGAACGTAAAGTCGTGCGCGCCTTGCTGGACCAGTACCCGAGAAACGGCCTGGGGCCGATGGCGCGTCTGGCCGAACATGCCGGAGTCAGCGATCCGACCATCGTACGGCTGGTAAAAAAACTCGGTTTCGGCGGTTACGCCGAATTCCAGGATGCGCTGCTCAGCGACATGGACCATCGCCTGCGCTCGCCTCGTACGTTGTTGCAACCTCGCGCGCAACAGCACAAGGATGACGCCTGGAGCCACTATCTGGCTGACAGCCATCGCTTGTTGGTCGATACACAATCGCTGACCCAGCCTGAAGATGTGCGCATCCTCACCGACTGGCTGCTCGATGCCCGGCATCAGGTGTATTGCTTCGGCGGGCGTTTCAGCAGCCTGATGGCGACTTACCTGCTCAATCACTTGCGCCTGTTGCGCCCCGGTTGCTTTGCCCTGGAGGACAACGCGCAACTGCCGGATCGACTGTTCGATCTGCAACGTCAGGACGTGGTGCTGGTATTCGACTACCGCCGCTATCAGACCCAGGCCCTGCGCGTCGCCAGTGCGGCGAAAAACAATAGCGCACGCGTGGTGTTGTTCACTGACATCTACGCCTCGCCGCTGCGCGAAATGGCCGACCTGATCATCAGCGCCCCGGTGGAATCGGCCTCGCCGTTCGACACCATGGTGCCAGCGCTGGCACAGGTCGAAGCGCTGATCGCCTGCCTGACCCTGCGCACCGACAATCTGGCCGATCGCCTGGAAGGCATCGACGCCCTGCGCAACGACTTCAACACCCACCTGCTGGAGGATAAATAAGGATGTTCAGCCTTCCCCACCGCTCGCCGCGGGACTTGCCCTTTGTCACCGATCACACTGCGTTGTTGTTGGTGGACATGCAGCGTGCCTGGCTCGAACCGCAATTCGACCCGCACCTGAACGGCCCGGACGCCGAGTATTTCCTGACCCGTGCACACATGCAGGTGGTGCCCAATCAGCGACGTTTGCTCAGCGCCTTTCGCGAGGCGCGGCAGAACGTGCTCCATACCATTATCGAAAGCCTGACCGCCGACGGCCGCGACCGCTCGCTGGATCACAAACTGTCGGATATGCATCTGCCCAAGGGCAGCGTGCAGGCGCGGATCATCGAAGACCTGACCCCGGTGGAAAATGAAATCGTCCTGCCGAAAACCTCTTCCGGGGTCTTCAACTCGACCAACATCGACTACGTGCTGCGCAACCTTGAAACCCGTCACCTGATCATCGCCGGCATTGTCACCGACCAGTGCGTGGACATGGCCGTGCGTGACGCCGCCGACCGCGGCTATCTGGTAACGCTGGTCGAAGACGCCTGCGCCACCTACACCCCGGCGCGACATGACGCCTGCCTCAACGCGATCAAGGGCTATTGCTGGATCACCGACACGCAAACCGTGCTCGGCCGGTTGCAGGAGATGCGGCCATGAGCGCCCGCCTGACGCCGTTGCCGATGACCACCATCGTCACCACCGACCTGATCGGCATCACCCGTGGCCGCTCGTTTCCCACCGATGAGCTGGAACACTACCAAGCCGCCGGTTGTGGCTGGGTGCCGGCCAACAGCGCGCTGACGCCGCAGGACATCATTGCCTCGACCAATCCGTGGGGCGCCTATGGCGACTTGCGTCTGATCCCCGACCTGAGCAGCCGCGTTACCGTCAGCAACGGCCCGGATCCCGAAGCGCCCGCGCTGGACTTTATCCATGGCGACATCCGCGAAACCGATGGCCGGCCGTGGGGTGCCTGCCCGCGCACGCTGTTGCGCGACGAAATCGAACGCTATCGCGATCAACTCGGCTTGCAGGTCAATGCCGCGTTCGAACATGAATTCAACCTGCACGCAGGCTTTGCCGAACACCTGGCGTTTTCCCTCGAAGCCCAGCGCCAGGGCGCCGAATTCGGTGGCTGGCTGCTCAGCGCCTTGCGTGCCGGCGGTGTCGAACCGGAAATGTTCCTGCCTGAATACGGCAAGCACCAATACGAAATCACCTGCCGCCCGACGCTTGGCGTCGCCGCGGCGGATCGTGCGGTCAATGTGCGCGAGATCACCCGCGAGATCGCCCGGCAAATGGGCCTCGACCTGAGCTTCGCGCCGAAAACCGCAGCCGACGCGGTGTGCAACGGCGTGCACCTGCACGTCAGCCTGCTCGATCTGGCCGGCCAGCCGATGCTCTACGACGCCGGCACCAGCAATGGCCTGTCGACCCTCGGCCAGCATTGGGCGGCGGGCATCCTGCATTACTTGCCGGCGTTGTGTGCGTTCACCGCACCGACGCCGGTGTCGTACGAGCGTTTGCAGCCGCATCACTGGAGCGCGTCGTACGCCTGCCTCGGCCAACAGAACCGTGAAGCTGCGTTGCGCATTTGCCCGACCGTGACCCTCGGCGGCAAACCCGTAGCCACGCAATTCAACGTCGAGTTCCGCGCCATGGACGCCACCGCCTCGCCGCACCTGGCCATGGCCGCACTGTTGATTGCCGGACGCCTGGGCATCGAACAGCGTCTGGCCTTGAACGCGATCACCGATGAAATGCCCGATTCACTCAACGACGAGCAACGCAAGGCCCGGGGCATCGTCGCCCTGCCCGCCTCGCTGGCCCAGGCCCTGGATTGCCTGCGCGACAGCGCCGCCTTCAACGAATGGCTGCCCAAGCCGTTGCTCGACACTTACCACGCCCTGAAAACCGAGGAACTGGCGCTGACGGAACAGCTCTCGCCCGCTGACCTGTGTGAGCACTATGCACGCCTGTACTGAATCCGCCGAGCTGGGGTTGTACACCCGACCGGTCTACAACCTGAGCCGCGCCGACTCGACGCACCCGTTGATTCTGGTGTGCGAGCACGCCAGTCGCTACATCCCCGAGGCCCTGAACAATCTGGGCCTGGACGATGTCGCCGCCCGTGAACACATTGCGTGGGACATCGGTGCGCTGCAACTGGCCGAACGATTGTCGGAGCAACTCGGCGCAACGCTGCTGAGCGCCAACTATTCGCGGCTGCTGATCGACCTCAATCGCCCACGGCATGCCCCCGACAGCATTCCCGCGCAGAGCGAGATCTATCAGGTGCCGGGCAACCGTGAGCTGGACGAAGCCGCGCGCGAATACCGTCGGCAGACGCTGTTCAAACCGTTCCACGCGCGTTTGCAGACACTGATCGACGAGCGCATCGCCATGGGCCAACCGGTGCGAGTGGTCGGGATTCACAGTTTCACCCCGGTGTACTACGGCCAGCCACGCTCGCTGGAAATCGGCGTGCTGTTCGGCCAGGCCAAGGCTTACGCCCAGCGTTTGCTCGACGGTCTCGAAAAACACCCGCTGAAAGTGGCCGGCAACCAGCCCTACAAGATCGATCCACTGGGCGATATGACCGTGCCCGTGCATGGCGATGCCCGGGGTCTGGATTCAGTGCTGATCGAGGTGCGCAACGACTTGCTGCGCAATCCCGAAGACGTGGCGCGCTGGGCTGGGTATCTGGCGCCATTGCTGTAAGAAAAAACGTCTGTAGAGACTGCTGATGCTGTAACGGATTACCGATAGAACAACTAAAAAACAATCGATGGCTGACAAGGAGTTGCGCTTCATGGAAATTGAAGAATTCGGCTACAAGCAAGAGTTGAAACGTAGCCTGACCCTCACCGACCTGGTGGTCTACGGGATGATCTTCATGATCCCCATCGCCCCGTTCGGTGTGTATGGCTACGTCAACGCCGAGGCACCGGGGATGGTGCCGCTGGCGTACATCATCGGCATGGTGGCGATGCTGTTCACGGCACTGAGCTACGGCAGCATGGCCAAGGCTTTTCCGATTGCCGGTTCCGTGTACTCCTACGCACAGCGCGGCCTCAATCAACACGTCGGCTTCATCGCCGGCTGGCTGATGCTGCTCGATTACCTGCTGATTCCGCCGCTGCTGTATGTGTATGCGGCCATGGCGCTCAATCACTTGTATCCGGACATTCCGAAAGTCGGCTTCATTCTGGCGTTTCTTGTCAGCGCGACCTTCGTCAACCTGCGCGGCATCACCTTCACCGCACGGATGAACATCATTTTCCTGCTGGCGCAACTGGTGGTGCTGGGGATCTTCCTGTTCTACGCCTGGAACGCCTTGCACAACGGCGGCGGTAACGGTGAGCTGACCCTGGCGCCGCTGTATCACCCGGAAACCTTCAACTTCGCCCTGCTGATGCAAGCGGTATCGATCGCAGTACTGTCGTTCCTTGGCTTCGATGCGATTTCCACCCTCGCTGAAGAAATCAAAGGCGACCCGGGCAAGAGCGTCGGCAAAGCCGCGTTGATCACACTTGTGGTCATGGGCGTGATTTTCGTTGCGCAAACCTGGATCGCTACCGATCTGGCCGCCGGCATGGGCTTCAAGTCAGCCGACACCGCGTTCTATGAAATCGCCGAAATCGCCGCTGGCAGTTGGCTGGCGACGCTGACCGGTGTGGCGACTGCACTGGCTTGGGGCGTGGCCGTGGCGATCACCTCGCAAGCCGCGGTCTCGCGCCTGCTGTTCGGCATGGCCCGCGACGGCAAGCTGCCGAAAGTGCTGGCCAAGGTCCACCCAAAACACAACACGCCGTACCTGAGCATTTATCTGGTGGCGGTGCTGTCGCTGGTGATCTGCTACCTGTTCATCAACTCGGTCGACACCCTGACCTCGCTGGTCAACTTCGGCGCACTCAGCGGTTTCATGCTGCTGCACCTGACCGTCATCAACTACTACTGGCGTCGGCAAAAGTCCGGTCAGGTTGTGCGCCACCTGATCTGCCCGGTGATCGGCTTCATCATCGTCGCGGCCATCATGTACAACATGGGCGTCGATGCGCAGAAACTCGGCCTGATCTGGATTGCCCTGGGTTTGGTGTACCTGTTCTTCCTCAACAAGCTCGGCGCCAGTACCGCGTTGCCTGACCCGAGCAACGGCTGACAAGAAAAAGAGCGGCGTCTGACAACAAATCAGGCGACCGCCGATTTAACGCGTGGAACCCGACAGTGATAGTCAGGTTCGGTGATTCGCCGAACCTTTTGATACAGGAGTACATCCATGCTGGTCTTACGCCCAGTCGAAGCGACTGACCTGACCCAGCTCCAACAATTGGCCCGCGACAGCCTGGTGGGCGTGACCTCCCTGCCGGACGACAGCGACCGCCTGCGCGAGAAAATCGCCGCTTCCTCTGCGTCGTTCGACAGCGACGCCGCGGCGCACGGCCCGGAAAACTACTTCTTCGTGCTGGAAGACCTGAGCAATCAGCGGCTGTTGGGCTGCTCGGAGATTCTCGCCACCGCCGGTTTCGACGAACCCTTCTACAGCCTGCGCAACCGCCACTTCACCAGTGCCTCGCGGGAACTGAACATTGAGCACGGCGTGCCGGCGCTGTCGTTGTGCCACGACCTGAACGATCACACCCTGCTGCGCGGTTTCCACATCGACTCGATGCTGGAGCGCACGCCGTTTTCCGAATTGCTCTCGCGGGCACGCTTGCTGTTCATCGCGGCCCACGCGCAGCGCTTTGCCGAAGCGGTGATCACCGAAATCGTCGGTTACAGCGACGAGAGCGGCAACTCGCCGTTCTGGGATGCGCTGGGCAAGCATTTCTTCGATCTGCCCTACGTCGAAGCCGAGCGTTTGTGCGGGTTGCAGAGCCGCACATTCCTTGCCGAACTGATGCCGCAATACCCGATCTACGTGCCGATGCTGCCGCAAGCGGCGCAGGACTGTATTGGCAAAATCCATCCGGACGGCCAGGAAGCCTTCGACATTCTTGAGCGTGAAGGTTTTGAAACCAACAGCTACATCGACCTGTTCGACGCCGGCCCGACGCTGTTCGCGCGCACGGCGAACATCCGCTCGATCGTCCACAGCCAGGTCGCCGCCGTTCAGCAACAGCCACAGATTGATGCGCGTGGCCGTTATCTGCTGAGCAACGATGCGCTGCACGGCTTCCGGGCCATCGTCGCCGAACTCGATTACCAGCCCGATCAACCGCTGTCCCTCACCCCTGCAATGTGTGCGGCGCTGAACGTGACCGATGGCAGCCAGATCCGCCTGATTGCCCTGTGAACCGCGCCCGGTTCCGCACCCAACGACAGTGCCCGAACAGGCGCGCAGAAGGAGTTACAGCATGATTGTCCGCCCGGTTAAAGTCAGCGACCTGCCAGCCTTGATGGCTCTGGTAAAACAGGCGGGCCCTGGGTTCACCACCCTGCCGGCCAATGAAGATCGCCTGTCCCACCGGGTACGCTGGGCGCAACGCGCGTTCGCCGAACAGGTGGAACGTGCCGACGCCGACTACCTGTTCGTGCTCGAAGACGATGACATGCGCGTGGTCGGCGTCAGCGCCATGGCCGGGGCGATCGGCTTGCGCGAGCCCTGGTACAACTATCGCGTCGGTTTGACCGTGAGTTCGGCGCCGAACCTGGGCATTCAGCGGCAGATTCCGACGCTGTTTCTCAACAATGAACTGACTGGCCAATCGGAGTTGTGCTCGTTGTTTCTGGGCCATGAGCATCGTCACGGCAGTAACGGGCGTCTGCTGTCGTTGGGGCGCCTGCTGTTCGTCGCCGAGTTTCCGCACCTGTTTGGCGAAAAGATGATCGCCGAATTGCGCGGCAGCGCCGATGAGCTGGGCTGTTCGCCGTTCTGGGATAGCCTGGGTCGGCACTTCTTTCAAATGGATTTCAGCCACGCCGACCATTTGTCGGGGCTGGGCAACAAATCCTTTATCGCTGAGCTGATGCCGCGCCAACCGCTGTACACCTGCATGCTCACTGAACAGGCCCAGGCGGCCATCGGCCAGGCACACCCCAACACCGAGCCGGCGCTGAAAATTCTTCAGGCCGAGGGTTTCACGCATAAGGGCTATATCGACATTTTTGACGGTGGGCCGGTGATTGAAGCGCCGGTCCGCAACATCCGCACGGTACGCGACAGCCTTGAGTTGACCCTGAGCCTCGGCAGCCCGGACGAACAGGCGCCTCTGTGGCTGATCCATAACCGCCGCCTGGAAAACTGCCGCATCACGGTGGCGCGGGCGCGTCGGGTCGGCAGCAGCCTGGTGATCGATCGTCTGACGGCCAAACGCTTGCAGTTGCAACCGGGCAATTCGGTCAGGGCGGTAATGTTGCCCAATCAACAGCAGCAGGCTGTGGCAGCCTGACTGTCCACTCCTTCGAAGATGAATCCTTTCAGCAGGAGATTCGTCGGCAAACAGCCACCTTGCAAATTCGTCATGATCCTTGACCCATTCGCGTGATAGCCTTTTCACTCTTCGGCGTTGACACCTTTGCTCAAGCCTTTCCATTCCTTTGTATTGGTGGAACTCGTATGACCAGGCTTTCTCATCAAGATTTGCGCCGTAACTTCCGTCAGCTGCTGGCCTCCGACACCTGCTACCACACGGCTTCGGTGTTCGACCCGATGTCCGCACGCATTGCCGCTGACCTGGGTTTCGAAGTGGGGATTCTCGGCGGGTCCGTGGCCTCATTGCAGGTGCTCGGCGCGCCGGACTTTGCCCTGATCACCCTCAGCGAGTTCGCCGAACAGGCCACCCGCATCGGCCGCGTCGCCCAATTGCCGGTGATCGCCGATGCCGACCACGGCTACGGCAACGCCCTCAACGTGATGCGCACCATCGTCGAACTGGAACGCGCCGGCGTCGCCGCCCTGACCATCGAAGACACCCTGCTGCCCGCGCAATTCGGGCGTAAATCCACCGATCTGATCTCGGTCGCCGAAGGCGTCGGCAAGATCCGCGCGGCACTGGAAGCCCGGGTCGATTCGGAAATGGCGATCATCGCCCGCACCAACGCCGGCATTTTGCCGAACCAGGAAATCGTCAGCCGCACCCGCCAATATCAGGCCGCAGGCGCTGACGGCATCTGCATGGTGGGCGTGCAGGACTTCGATCAGCTTGAGCAGATCGCCGAACACCTGACCGTGCCACTGATGCTGGTCACCTACGGCAACCCGGCGCTGCGTGACGACAAGCGTCTGGCCGAACTGGGCGTGCGTGTGACCATCGATGGGCATGGCGCTTACTTTGCGGCGATCAAGGCAACCTACGACAGCCTGCGCGAACAGCGGCAGATCTTTACCCAGGCTTCCGACTTGAGCGCGACCGAGTTGACGCACACCTATACCCAGCCGGAGGAATACATTCTCTGGGCCAAGGAATACATGAGCGTCAAGGAGTAATAAGTTGGCCGGGCTGACGCCATCGCTGGCAAGCCAAGCTCCCACAGGTTATGCGGCCAGCTGCAAATTAGTGGTCATTCACCAAACCCTGTGGGAGCTGGCTTGCCAGCGATGAGGCCGGCCGCATCACCGCTACATCGGGGTTTTGTACGCCTCCTCCCGCTGCATCGCCCGCGCCTGAATCACATTTAGAATCGCACACCCCTCGCGCATCAACAGATGCACCGCGCTGGTCACCCGCGTCAGATCACAATCGGAAATGTCTTTGAGGTTGAGACTGGCCAAGGTGTCGGCCAGATCGCGCACGACGACGAACCGGTGCATCGCACAGGCGGCCATGTCGCTGAGTTCTGAGTGGGTGTTACGGAAGAGCACCGGGGATTCGGCGTCGTAGGTGTCGATGGGGAGGAAGCGGGGCATTACTTGATCACACATTGGTATAACTCCTGTAATGAGAGAGCTACCACCAGTCGCGGCCAAACGAGGAAGGTGGCAGCCGTACGCGGGTTGGCCGACCGGATACAGGAACCGGCACACCCGAAGGTGTCCCACGCACAGCCGCCATAACACAACATCACAGCCAAACATCGACTGAATATGTTGAGCAAACTGTACGTTCCTGTAACGACCGGCCAAGGTCGTTCGCGGTAAATTCCGCGAGCCCGAACTATAGGGGTCGATACCGAAACGCGGCAACAGGGTACGTTGTAGGAAACGTCTTGGAAAGTTGTACGCCACGTAGTGATCGTTCCCACGCTCCGCGTGGGAATGCAGCCCGGGACGCTCTGCGTCCAACACAAAGCCGAACGCGGAGCGTCCGTTGAGGCATTCCCACGCAGAGCGTGGGAACGATCAACTACTACCTCACCGCGGCTTGGCCAACTCCATAATCATCCGCGACAACAGATAAATCCGCGGCGCCACGCTCGCCACTTCGGCGTATTCCTCCGGCGTATGGATATTGCCGCCAACAATCCCGAAGCCATCCAGCGTCGGCGTGCCCACCCCCGCCGACAAACTGGCATCAGCCGCGCCACCGCTGCCCTCCTCGGTCAGTTTGCGGCCGATCTCGCCGTAAATCCCTTGGGCCATGGCCATCAGACGATCCGACTCGGCCGTCTGCGGCATCGGCGGTAAACCGCGTTGCAAAGTGGTCTTCACTTCAGTGTCGGGAATCAACTTGTCCTGCGACACCCGCGCCAGATCCTTCTCGATACGGTCGAACTCCTCCGGCACCGCCGCGCGCACGTCAGCCTTGGCCGTGGCCTGATCCGGGATCACGTTGGTGCGATCGCCGGCCTTGAGCACGGTGAAGTTGATGGTGGTTTTCTTCGCCTCATCACCGAGTTTGCCCAGTTGCAGAATCTGATGCGCTGCCTCCATCGCCGCATTGCGTCCCAGCTCCGGTGCCACCCCGGCATGCGCCGCTTTGCCCTTGACCTCGACCAGCGCCGTCGCGCTGCCCTTGCGCCAGACCACCAGGCCATCGGCCGGGCGCCCCGGCTCAAGATTGAGGGTCACGTCATGCAGTTTGGCGGTTTTCTTGATCAGGTCGGTGGCGACGTCCGAACCGGTTTCTTCGCTGGCATCGAGCAGGAAGGTGATTTGCGCGTAGTCCTTGAAGTCGAGGTTTTTCAGGACTTTCAGCGCGTAGATCCCGGCGACGATGCCGCCCTTGTCGTCCATCACCCCCGGCCCGTAGGCGCGACCGTCCTTGATGTGGAACGGCCGCTCGGCGGCCGAACCTTCCTTGAAGACCGTGTCCATGTGCGCCATCAGGAGGATTTTCGCCTTGCCGGTGCCTTTGAACGTGGCCAGTACGTGGTTGGTTTTTTCCGGGGTGTTGGGCACCAGTTCAATCGTTGCGCCGAGCTTTTTCAGCTCATCGATGGCGATCTCGCTGACTTGTTTGAGGCCTGGCTCATCGCCGGAGCCTGAGTCGATGTTGACCAGCCGCTCCAGCAGTTTCAAGGCTTCGGGCTGGTATTGCTCGGCGTCGGCGAGCACTTGTTTATGCGGTTCGGCGAAGGCACTGGCGGCACTGATGGCGAGAGACAGGCCAAGGCTGGCGGCCAGCAGGGAGCGGGAAAATGAGAACGTCATGAATCGATCCTTGTTTCGCGTCGGGGGGATCTGAACCGTACCTGACATCGGCGCAAGGCTCTATACCGATAGCGACATATCCAGGACCGACACCGAACAAAACTGTGGGAGCGAGTCTGCTCGCGAAGGCGTCGTGTCAGGCGATTTCAATGTGGCTGACCCACCGCTTTCGCGAGAGGCTCGCTCCCACAAGGGGACTGAGGTGATGCGGGTCAGACGGAGTCGAGCAGTGGCTGTTTCGGCAGGTTGTCGCAATTGCACACCACCCGATTGCGCCCGCTCGCCTTGGCTTCATACAACGCCTGATCCGCGTCATTGAGCCAGCGCGTCGCATCGGCATGGGCCGGTTCGTACGCCGCCAGTCCGATACTCAGACTGACCTTCAACGCCGGGTTCTGCTCATACCCCAGCGTGGCGAAGCGCTCGCGCAATGCTTCCATCGCCTGCGCGGCATGAAACAGCGGCAAATCCGGGAGGATCACGCAGAACTCATCGCCGCCATAACGCCCGCCAACGTCGGTGGCACGCAGATTCTGCTTGAGCATCTTGCTCAATTGCCGCAACACGATGTCGCCGGCGACATGCCCGTAGGTGTCGTTGATTGCCTTGAAATGGTCGATGTCGATCAGCGCAATCGCCGCGCCCTGCTTCTGCCGTTTGCAGCGCTGAAAAGCGATTTCCAGTTGATCCTTCCAGGCGCCGTGGTTGAGCAAACCGGTGAGACTGTCGGTGCGGCTCAGCGCCAGCAACTCGCGTTTATGCCGGCCGAGCGTGTAGGCCTGTCGAAAGCAGATCCAGCCCAGGGCCAACGGATACAGGAGCAGTAACGGGAAACAGGCATACATTTGCGCAGGCGAGGTTTGCGGCACGAACGCCGGGGCAAACACCACCAGTCCCACGCCGACACCGAGCAGTTGCGCCGCCGAACCGGCCAGCAGAAAACGCAAACCGCCGATGGCGACGTTGTTCATCGCCATCATCGAAATGGTCGTAGCCGTGGGCAGCGGATTGAAATGCATGGCGGCGACCCAGAAGCCACCGAGGAAGGCGTCGATCAACAGATTGCGGTGTTCGGCGTGGTACGGCACCCGCGCGCGACGCGCCCATTGATACGCCAGATGCGGCCAGACCAGGCCATTGAACAACATCAGCGCCCAGACCCACAGCGGCGGATCGAGCGTGTACATCGCCACGGACACGCAGAGCAGCCCAAGCATCAGCCCGAGGACTCGCGATGTATAAAGCCTCCTGGCTAATGAAAGTCCCTTTCCTCCCGTGTTTCCCATAAGGGCCTCGACCACTCGACGGAACTGCACACCGCAGGACGGATGTGCTGGGAGTCTAACAGGGCAACGTTAAATAGCCATCACCGGCCAGCGGCCTCAACAGAACACCTCAAGCCCGCTTCCAATGGGGAAGTATTGCCAACGCGCACAGTGCAAATATTTGGCTATACCTGAAAGGATGAAAATGGAAAAACAACTATAAGAAGGAGACCCATGCAGACCTACCAAGTGTTGATCATCGGCAGCGGATTTGGCGGGCAGTGCGCGGCGGTCAACCTGCTCAAGGCCGGCATCGACGATTTTCGCCTGCTGGAACGCCGCGACTTTTTCGGTGGCACCTGGTGCCAGAACACCTACCCCGGTGCGGCGGTGGATGTGCCGTCGCCGCTGTATTCGCTGTCGTTCGCGCCCTACCGCTGGTCGCAGATGTTCGCCGAACAGGCAGAATTGCACCGCTACACCGAACACGTCATCGACCAGTTCGGCCTGCGCGAGCGGGTGGAACTGCAAGCCAATGTCGAACGCGTCGAGTGGGACGACGCGCAAAAGCGCTGGGCCGTGCACACGACCAGCAAAGGCACGTTCTACGCACAGTTCCTGATCAATGCCACCGGGCCGTTGAGCCAACCGGTGATCCCGCACTTCCCCGGGCAAGATCGCTTTCAGGGCAAGACCTTTCATACAAACAATTGGGATCACGGCTACGACTATCGCGGTAAACGCGTGGCCATCGTTGGCAGTGGCGCCAGCGCGGCGCAGGTGATTCCAGTGATTGCGCCGCAGGTCGAACAACTGCATGTGTTCCAGCGCACACCGCACTGGGTGTTACCACGCGGGGATCGCGTGTTCGGGCCGTTTCAACGTTGGCTGCTGGGCCTGAAACCAGCCTACAAACTGCTGCGCTGGCTGATCTACTGGCAGTTCGAAACCCGGGTGATCGCCTTCAAATACTCGAAACCGGCGATTCATATGGTGCAAAAGCAGGCGCTGCGTTTTCTCAAACGTCAGGTGCCCGATCCGGCACTGCAGGAAAAACTCATTCCGGACTTCACCATCGGCTGCAAACGGGTGCTGGTCTCCAGCACTTATTACCCGGCGCTGAACCGCGCCAACGTGACGCTGCACACCCGCGAACAAGGCATCGCTGCAATCGACGAAAGCGGGATCAACACTCAGGACGGCCAGCACGTCGATGTTGATCTGATCGTCTGGTCGACCGGTTACGACGCCACCGACGGGGTAATTTCCTACCCGGTCAGCGGAAAAAACGCCGTGCAACTCAGAGATGTCTGGGCCGACTATCCCCGCGCCTATCTCGGCACCAGCCTGCCGGACTTTCCCAACCTGTTTATCGTCACCGGGCCCAACACCGGCATCGGCCACACCTCGGCGCTGTTCATCATCGAGTCGCAGATGAACTACATCATCGACTGCATCCGCACTGTAAAAGCCAGAGGCCTGCACAGCATCGAAGTGCGCCCCGAGGCAGAACGTACCTACACTGAAATGATCCACCGGGAGATGGAACGCACGGTCTGGAAGTCCGGCGGCTGCCACAGTTGGTATCAAAGCAAGAGCGGTCATGTGATCGCGATGTTTCCCGGCTTCAGTTTCAGCTATCACCGCTTGACCCGGGCGCTGAAACCGGCCGACCACATTTTGTCCTGACTACGTAAAAGGAAGACGTCGATGCTTTTGCTGTTTGTCGCCCTCGCGGTGTTCGTGGCCTGGAGCTGGTTGAGTTATCCGGCGGTTGGCCACTGGCTGTATGACCTGAACATGGCCATCGAGGCCAAGTTGTACAAACTGCACAAGATTGAAGTGCCGATTGCCGAGATGACGGTGTCGACCTGGCAAGGTGGGCCTTACGAGGCGGCCAGTGCGATTCTGATGCTGCACGGCTACAGCGCCGACAAGAACCTGTGGCTGCGCTTTTCCCGGCATTTCGTGCGCCAGTATCGGGTGATCATTCCGGACCTGGCGGGCCATGGTGAAACCGGCTTCAAGGCCGGCGGCGGCTACGACATTCCGCTGCAGGCCAAGCGCATGATCCAGTTGCTGGATGTCTGCGGTGTGGAAAAGGTGCATGTGATCGGCAACTCCATGGGCGGTTACATCGCGGCGTGGCTGGCGGCGACGTATCCGGATCGCATTGCTTCGGTGGCGCTGATCGATCCGGCCGGCGTAACCGCACCAGAGGCCAGCGACATGGAGCGCCACCTGGCCCGTGGGCATAACCCGTTTCTGATCAATTCCCGGGAGGAATTCCGCCAGTTTTATGCAATGACCATGGCTTCGCCGCCGTGGGTGCCGAAGCTGGTGCTGGACGCGATTGCTCAGCGCTATGAACAACAACGCGATGACCTGGAAGAGATCTTTCGTGACTTCCGCGCCAGCCCGCCGATGGAGCCGAAACTGGCCGACATCAAATGTCCCGCGCTGCTGCTGTGGGGCCGCAAGGATCGGTTGATCGACGTCAGCAGCGTGCCGGTCTGGAGCAAAGGCATCGCCAATTTGCAGGTGGACGTGTGGGATGGCGTCGGGCATATGCCGATGGTCGAACAGCCGGGGAATACTGCAAGGTTGTACCGGGAATTCCTCGGAAACCAAAAATGATCCTCAAGACAAACCCGCCCCATGTGGTGAGGGGATTTATCCCCGATGGGTTGCGAAGCAGCCCCCAACCTGTGCATGCAATCTGTCTGATCCTCAGCATTCTCTGCACTGGGACCGCTGCGCGACCCATCGGGGATAAATCCCCTCACCACAGTCAATCCTCATCATCACCAGAGAGATTCGGGTTGAGATGAACATTCTGTATGACGAACGCCTCGACGGCCCGCTGCCTGACGTGAACAAAGCCGATCTGCTTAAGGCCTTGCAGCGCGCCGTGCCTGATCTCGACATTCTCTGGCGCGAAGAAGAGCTCAAACCCTACGAATGCGACGGCCTCTCCGCCTACCGCACCACACCGATGCTGGTCGCCCTGCCCCATCGACTCGAACAAGTGCAAACCCTGCTCAAACTGTGCCACCAGCAAAACGTCCCCGTGGTCGCCCGTGGCGCTGGCACCGGTTTGTCCGGCGGTGCCTTGCCGTTGGAAAAAGGCCTGCTGCTGGTCATGGCGCGCTTCAACAACATCCTGCACATCGACCCCGCCGCCCGCACCGCCCGCGTGCAACCCGGCGTGCGCAATCTGGCGATCTCCCAGGCTGCCGCGCCGTTCGGTTTGTATTACGCGCCCGACCCGTCTTCGCAAATAGCCTGCTCGATCGGAGGCAACGTCGCCGAAAACGCCGGTGGCGTGCATTGCCTCAAGTACGGCCTGACCGTGCACAACCTGCTGAAAGTAGAAGTGCTGACCATTGAAGGCGAACGCTTGACCCTGGGCTCCGAGGCCCTCGATTCACCGGGTTTCGATTTGCTCGCACTGTTCACCGGTTCCGAAGGTCTGCTGGGGATCATCACCGAAGTCACCGTCAAACTGCTGCCCAAACCGCAAGTCGCCAAGGTACTGCTGGCCAGTTTCGACTCCGTGGAAAAGGCCGGGCGTGCCGTGGCCGAAATCATTGCGGCGGGGATCATTCCCGGCGGTCTGGAGATGATGGACAACCTGGCGATTCGCGCCGCCGAAGACTTTATCCACGCCGGCTACCCGGTCGACGCCGAAGCGATCCTGCTGTGCGAACTCGATGGCGTCGAAGCCGATGTCCACGACGACTGCCAACGGGTGCGCGAGGTCATGACCGCGGCCGGCGCTACCGAAGTGCGCCAGGCCCGCGACGAAGCCGAGCGCGTGCGTTTCTGGGCCGGGCGCAAAAATGCCTTTCCGGCCATCGGCCGCTTGTCGCCGGATTATTACTGCATGGACGGCACCATCCCGCGCCGCGAACTGCCCGGCGTGCTGCGAGGCATCGCCCGTCTCGGTGAGGAGTACGGCTTGCGCGTCGCCAACGTGTTTCATGCCGGCGACGGCAACATGCATCCGCTGATTCTGTTCGATGCCAACCAGCCCGGCGAGCTGCACCGCGCCGAAGCCCTCGGCGGCAAGATTCTCGAATTGTGCGTGCGCGTTGGCGGCAGTATCACCGGCGAACACGGGGTCGGCCGCGAGAAAATCAATCAGATGTGCGCGCAATTCAACAATGACGAACTCAGCCTGTTCCACGCCGTTAAAGCCGCGTTCGACCCGCAAGGGCTGCTCAACCCCGGCAAAAATATCCCGACCCTGCACCGCTGCGCCGAGTTCGGTGCCATGCACATTCACGCCGGGCAACTGCCATTTCCCGAGCTGGAGCGTTTCTGATGGCCGATTACGATGCTGCCGACGCCCTGCTCGATCAGGTCAATGAAGCACGGGCCAATGCCACGCCGCTAAAAATTCAGGGCGGCAACAGCAAGGCGTTTCTCGGCCGCGAGGTGGCCGGTGAAGTGCTCGATACCCGCGTGCATCGCGGCATCGTCCGTTATGACCCAACAGAGCTGGTGGTCACCGTACGCGCAGGTACACCATTGTCCGAGTTGCTCGCGGCACTGGACGCTGCCGGGCAGATGTTGCCGTGCGAGCCGCCGTCGTTCGGCGAAAGCGCCACGGTCGGCGGCATGATCGCCGTCGGGCTGTCCGGCCCTCGACGGCCATGGTCGGGCTCGGTACGTGATTTCGTCCTCGGCACGCGAGTGATCACCGGTCTCGGTCAACATCTGCGTTTCGGCGGCGAGGTGATGAAAAACGTCGCCGGTTATGACCTGTCGCGGCTGATGGCCGGCAGTTATGGCTGTCTCGGTGTGCTGACCGAAGTCTCGCTGAAAGTCCTGCCCAAACCCCGCCAGTGCCTGAGCATCCGCCTCGATATCGATTGCGCGCGGGCACTGGCCAATCTCGCCGAATGGGGCCAGCAACCGTTGCCGATCAGCGCGGCGTGCCACGATGGCAACAGTCTGTACCTGCGACTGGAGGGCGGCGAAGGATCAGTGACGGCGGCGCATCAACGCTTGGGTGGCGAGCCGTTGGA
The DNA here is from genome assembly GCF_018326005.1 of Pseudomonas sp. Seg1. NCBI lineage: Bacteria > Pseudomonadati > Pseudomonadota > Gammaproteobacteria > Pseudomonadales > Pseudomonadaceae > Pseudomonas > Pseudomonas sp. Seg1. The sequence continues at coordinate 2,486,217 of NZ_AP021903.1, read as the reverse complement.
CTCAGTATTCTGGCGCGATTTGAACGAGCAACGTTTGCCGTTCTTTGACGAGGGCCTGCCGCTGTGGCGGCTGTCATTGCCGAACAATCTCGGCCCGCTAGACCTGCCCGGCGCGCAACTGATCGACTGGGCCGGCGCGCAACGCTGGTTGAAATCGCACAGCCAGCACATTCATATACTCGCCCAGGAACTCGGCGGCCACGCCACCTGTTTCACCCACGGCGCCTGTGACTCGCCGTTCCAGCCTTTGCCCGCGACACTGCTGCGCTATCACCGGCAACTCAAGACGCAACTCGACCCGCAAGGGCTGTTCAATCCCGGCCGGATGTACGCGGAGGTCTAGCCATGCAAACCACCCTCAGCGAGCAATCCCGACAGTTGCCCCGCGCCGCCGAGGCGGAAAAGATCCTGCGCACTTGCGTGCATTGCGGCTTTTGCAACGCGACCTGCCCGACGTATCAATTGCTCGGCGACGAACTCGATGGCCCGCGCGGGCGCATCTACCTGATCAAGCAAGTGCTCGAAGGCGCGCCAGCGACCGCGCAGACGCAACTGCATCTGGACCGCTGCCTGTCGTGCCGCAATTGTGAAACCACCTGCCCGTCGGGTGTCGATTATCACAACTTGCTCGACATTGGCCGGGCGGTGGTCGATCGCGCAGTGCCGCGCCCGGCCGCACAACGTTTGTTGCGTGAGGGCTTGCGCGCATTGGCGCCGAATCCCGGGCTGTTCAAAGGCTTGTTGCGCGTCGGCACTACGTTCCGCCCACTGTTGCCGCGGGTGTTTGAAAGCAAGCTGCCGCAACATCTGCCAACGTCCGGTTTGCGCCCAGCGCCACGGCACTCGCGCCGGGTGTTGTTGCTTGAAGGCTGCGTGCAGCCGGGGCTGGCGCCGAATACCAATGACGCGACCGCGCGGGTGCTGGATCGACTCGGGATCAGCGTCACCCCGGTGACCGAGGCGGGTTGTTGCGGTGCGCTGGACTATCACCTCGACGCCCAGGCTAAAGGCCTCGATCGTGCCCGGCAGAACATCGACGCCTGGTGGCCACACCTGCAAAACGGCGCCGAAGCCATCGTGCAGACTGCCAGCGGTTGTGGCGCATTCATCAAGGATTACGGGCATTTGCTGGAGGATGATCCGGCCTACGCCGAAAAGGCGCGGCGGATCAGTGAGCTGACGCTGGATCTGGTGCAGATCCTCGCGCAAGAACCGCTGGAGCACATCTGCGCGGCTGCTGAACGGCGGATCGCCGTACATTGCCCCTGCACCCTGCAACACGCACTGAAGCTCAGCGGCGCGGTGGAAGCGCTGCTGACCCGCCTCGGCTTCAACCTCACCGCCGTGCCGGACGGCCATTTGTGCTGCGGCTCGGCAGGCACTTACTCCCTCACGCAACCGGCGCTTGCCCGGCAATTGCGCGACAACCGCCTCAACGCCCTGGAGAGCGGTCGCCCCGAACTGATCGTGACCGCCAATGTCGGTTGCCAGAGCCACCTCGCCAGCGCCGGACGAACCCCCGTCAGGCACTGGATCGAACTGGTGGATCAGTCGTTGGCAGAATGAAGTTCGTAGGATTCTTCGTTTGCCCGCGTGTGAGAAGGCTGCGATCTTTTCCCCCATCCATTCCGTGACCGTGGCAGGAATTTTTTTCATGAGCGTGCAGCCTTTCGTCAGCCCCGACCTGATCCGCCAACGCTTCTCCAAAGCGATGTCCGACATGTACCGCGAAGAAGTGCCGCTGTACGGCGCGCTAATGGAATTGGTCGAGCAGACCAATCGCGATGTGCTGTCCCGGCAGCCAGACATCGCCCGGCAACTTGATCGTACCGGTGAAATCGAGCGTCTGGACATGGAGCGCCATGGCGCCATTCGTGTGGGCACGGCGACAGAACTGGCGACCCTCGCCCGCCTGTTCGCGGTGATGGGCATGCAACCGGTGGGTTATTACGACCTGACGCCCGCAGGTGTGCCGGTACACTCGACGGCATTTCGCGCCGTGCATGAAGAGGCGCTGCAAGTCAGTCCATTTCGGGTGTTTACCTCGTTGTTGCGCCTGGAATTGATTGAAGACCCTGAGCTGCGCGGGTTCGCGGAATCAGTGCTGGCCGAGCGCTCGATCTTTACGCCAGCGGCGTTGCGTTTGATCGCGCAGGCTGAAACGGCTGGCGGGCTGACGGAAGCTGAAGCCGCAGAATTCGTCCTACAGGCACTGGAAACTTTTCGCTGGCATCACAGCGCAACTGTTACCGCCGCGCAGTACCAGACACTGAGCGCCCAACACCGTTTGATCGCCGACGTAGTAGCGTTCAAAGGTCCGCACATCAATCACCTGACACCACGCACGCTGGACATCGACGCCGTACAGCAGCAGATGCCAGCCCACGGCATCACGCCCAAAGCAGTGATCGAAGGCCCGCCACGTCGGCAATGCCCGATCCTGCTGCGCCAGACCAGTTTCAAGGCACTGGACGAGCCGATCGCCTTCACCGATCAAAGCGAAACCCGTGGCAGCCACAGCGCGCGTTTCGGCGAAATCGAACAACGCGGCGCGGCGCTGACGCCCAAGGGCCGTGCGCTGTATGACCGCTTGTTGAATGCGGCCCGCGATGAACTCGGTGACTTTCCCAACGAAGGCAACGCCGCACGCTACAACGCGCTGATGACTCAACACTTTGGCGAATTCCCCGACAGCGTCGAGGGCATGCGCGCAGAGGAGTTGGCGTACTTTCGCTATTTCGTGACGGAAAAAGGTGTGGCGGCAGGTAGTCTCGGCGACGCCTCGCTGGAGGATTTGTTGCGCGACGGTTATGTGAAAGCGGAACCGCTGGTGTACGAAGATTTCCTGCCGGTGAGTGCGGCGGGGATTTTTCAGTCAAATCTGGGCGATGCAGCGCAGACACACTATGGCGAACACTCCAATCGCGAGGCGTTCGAACAGGCGCTGGGGCGCTCGACTATTGATGAGTTGGGTTTGTATGCCGAGACGCAACGGCGTTCGCTCAAGGAATGCGCCAACATCTTGGGCTTGAAACCAATCTGAACACCACGCTGCCCGTTGTGGCGAGGGGATTTATCCCCGATGGGCTGCGCAGCGGCCCCAAAAAAAGTGCAGTAACGAAGATCTTAGGAAGCGCTACGCACTCCAGCGGGAGCAAGCTCCCTCGCCACAGGTTTTGCATTTACTCAGCGCAAACGCTGGCGTGCTTCCTCCGGAGAAACTGGATTTTGCCTAGTCTGCAATACCCCATCCTCCCGCGTATTTCCCAACCAGTCCGCCCACTGAAGAAAACGACATCGCGCTCACTGATGGCATATGGCCGTACTGCGCAAGAAGTTGCGCAGTTGCCCGTAATATTTCAGTACTAAATTGCCCTACAAGCCATGATCTACGTGGCCTGTAGCCAAGTGCGCAAGAAGTTGCGCAGTACTGCGCAACTTCTTGCGCACTTTTACCCTGAATCCCCGCTGAAAAATCCTACAAAGCGCAGGCCAGAGCGGTTTCACCCCCGGCTTCCGGGGACCTCACAAAAGCTGGCACGCTCCTTGATAACAGTCAGGCACCCACCGGGCGATTTCGCCTCCCGGGCACCTTAAATTTATCCGCAAGGAGAGCATCCCATGGCAACACCAGCGTACATGTCGGTTACCGGCGAAAAACAAGGCCTGATCACTGCCGGCGCGTTCACCGCTGACTCCGTTGGCAACACCTACCAGGAAGGTCACGAAGACCAGGTCATGGTTCAGGCGTTCAGCCACGACGTGATCATCCCGCGTGACCCGCAATCCGGTCAGCCAACCGGTCAGCGCGTTCACAAGCCAGTTGTGATCACCAAGGTCTACGACAAGGCTTCGCCTCTGCTGCAAGCCGCTCTGACCTCGGGCGAGCGCATGAGCGAAATCGTTATCCAGTGGTACCGCACTTCGGCTCAAGGTACTCAAGAGCACTACTACACCACCAAACTGGAAGACGCGATCATCGTCGCCATCAACAACAAAATGCACAACTGCCAGGACCCAGGCAACTCGCACTTCACCCACCTGGAAGAAGTGCAGTTCACCTACCGCAAAATCACCTGGACCCACGAAGTATCCGGTACTTCGGGTTCCGATGACTGGCGTGCTCCAGTCGTTTAATTACGGCTGATCGCTTCACACATCGGCCAGCTCTGCTGGTCGATGTTGTTTACGCCCCTCCAGAATTTCGCGTACGTTGACCCGCTTTTGCGGGCGTCGACGAGCGCCGCTGTACAGCACGAGGAACAACGGATGTTCGCGCCGGCCAATGAAACTCACTTTGCCCTGACCATCGAAGGTCTTTCCGCCGACTTTCAGGTGTTTACCCTGCAAGGCCGGGAAGCCATCAGCCAGCCTTTTGTCTTCGAGGTGGAACTGGTCAGTGAGCAGCCGTCGCTGGACCTCGAAACCCTCCTGCACAAACCGGCCTTCCTGCAACTGTCGCTCGACGGCAGCGGCATCCACGGCCAGATCTACCGCGCCGCGCAAGGCGACTCGGGCAAGCGCCTGACCCGTTATTCGGTGACCCTGCGCCCGCAACTGGCGTACCTCGCGCACCGGATCAACCAGCGCATCTTCCAGAACCTCAGCGTGCCGAAAATCATCGGCATGGTCCTCGAAGAGCACGGCATCCAGAGCAACGCCTACGAATTCCAGACCCACTCGATCTACCCCGAGCGCATCTACTGCGTGCAGTACGACGAGTCGGACCTGCACTTCATCCAGCGCCTGTGCGAGGAAGAAGGCATTCACTACCACTTCCAGCACAGTGCCACCGCGCACAAACTGATCTTCGGCGATGACCAGACGGTGTTCCCGAAACTCAAACCCGTGGCCTATCAGCAAGACTCCGGCATGGTCGCCAGCGACCCGGTGATCAAGCGCTTCGACCTGCGCCTGGAAACCCGCACCAGCCGCACCACGCGTCGCGATTACGACTTCGAAAAACCGCGAATCACCCTCGAAAGCGAAAACCGTGGCGACACCCTGCCCGACCTCGAGGACTACGACTACCCGGGCCGCTTCGTCGACCGCGAACGCGGCAAGCACCTGGCCAAACGCGCCCTCGAACGCCACCGCAGCGACTTCCAACTCGCCGAAGGCAAAAGCGATCAACCGTTGCTGGTCAGCGGCCATTTCCTCGCACTCACTGCGCACCCGAAAGCCAAGTGGAACGACCTCTGGCTGCTCACCGAAGTCCTCCACGAAGGCAAACAGCCGCAAGTCCTCGAAGAGTCGGTGACCAGCGACACCACCGCGCTGAAAGACGATTTCCACCAGGGCTACCGCAACCGCTTCCAGGCCACCCCGTGGGACGTGCCGAACCGCCCGCCCCTGCGCCACCCGAAACCGCGCATCCTCGGCAGCCAGAGCGCCGTGGTCACCGGCCCCAAAGGTGAAGAAATCCACTGCGACCAGTACGGCCGCGTCAAGGTCCAGTTCCACTGGGACCGCGAAGGCCAGGCCAACGACAAGACCAGCTGCTGGCTGCGCGTCTCCAGCGCCTGGGCCGGCGCCCAGTACGGCGGCATCGCCATCCCGCGCATCGGCATGGAAGTGCTGGTGACGTTCCTCGAAGGCGACCCCGATCAACCGCTGATCAGCGGCTGCCTGTACCACAAGGAAAACACCGTTCCCTACGAACTGCCGGCGAACAAGACGCGCAGCACCTTCAAAACCCTGAGCTCCATGGGCGGCAGCGGCTACAACGAACTGCGCATCGAAGACAAGAAAGGTCAGGAGCAGATCTACCTGCATGCCCAGCGTGATTGGGATGAAAACATCGAGCACGACCAGAAGATTCGGGTCGGTAATGAGCGTCACGACACGGTCGAGAAGAACAGCTACACGGAATTCAAGGCTGAGGAACATCACACGGTTTATGAGGACCGCAAGGTTGAGGCGCAGGCCAATGATCACCTGACGGTGGGGGTGAATCAGCACGTCAAGATTGGCACTGGGCAGTTCATTGATGCCGGGCAGGAAATTCACCTGAGCAGCGGCATGAAAGTCGTGATGGAAGCCGGCGCCGAACTGACCCTGATCGGCGGTGGCAGCTTCATCAAGATTGATGCCGGCGGAGTGACCATGAGCGGGCCGGTGATCAATATCAACTCCGGCGGTGGCCCGGGCAGCGGCACGGGAGCGGCGCCGTTGCTGCCGGGGCCGTTGAAGCAGGCGGATGCAGATAAGGCCGGGACCTTGCTGGTGCCTGCTTTACGTCAAACCCTGCAACGAGCGGCCACAACGGCTCAGCCAGTCTGCGAGATATGCGAAAAACTGAAGGCGATGAAATGATCCCCGGTACCACACGTTATCTGCTTCTGGATGGAGCAAAGATCGAAAACCTTCCGGCCCGCGTATACAGCCTGGATGAAAACCCGATTGTCGAATGGCTTTACCACTCAACCCCCTTGCAAGAGGTGTTTGATGTCGGCCCTGCGCTGGTCGTCTTGCGCGCCAACACCGCACTCGAAAAAGCCTTCACTGAGGACTGGCAAAACGATGCCGGCCTGATCATCGAAAGTGATGCGCCCATTCAGCAATTGACTGAACATCTGCGCAGCCTGATCCATGTACGGGTGACCGGTGATGCGTCAATGCTGTTTCGATACTACGACCCGCGAGTCATGCGCCATTGGTTGCCGCCCCTGAGTCCAGCTGAAAAAGATCACTTGATGGGACCGATCCGCCGCGTGCGTCTGCCGGCCCGAGAGGGTGAGCAAGAACAGTGGATCGTTCGTGAGCAAGATCGCCAAAGTGCCCAGCAATATGCGGAGCGGCCGTGGTTGTACCTCGATGAGCAGCAGTTGCAACAGCTCAACCAAGGCAAGCTGGAGCTGTTTGATCAACAGCTGCTGGAGCACGTCAACACCTACTTCCCTGATTGCCTGGCCCAGCGCTCGTCCACGGAGCAACAGCAATGGGCAGTGCTCTGCCGCGAAGGCGCCGCCAGCCACGGTTACTCGGCGCCCAAGGAAGTGGCGCGCTGGTCGGCACTGGTTGCCGAGCATGGCACCGAGTTTCCGCGAGCACCTGAACATCAGGCCTACCGCGAGATTCTGCAAGAACCCACGCTTAACGCCACACAACGCCTGGATGCCTTGTTGGTAGAACTGCATCGCCATTGGCTGCTAACTGACAAGGAGTCTTTTGCATGACTGCCCAACCGCTCGATAAAAACCGCAATCTGGCCGCCGCTGATCAGGCTGCACAATGCCAGTTCGGCGACGAGGAACTGTCGAGCCCAGGTACCACCTGCCCGGCCAAACACCCGGAAATTTTCGTTGTTCCCGCACGCTACGCGAAGGCCGAGCAGGCCGCCGAGCACGCTGACTTCAAACCTCCCAGCCCGACCAAAAGCCACCCGATGGCACTGCGTCGCCTGCGCGCAGGTTATGTCTACCTGTGGCATGCCGAAGGCCCATTGAAACGCTACGGCGTAGGCGCAGATGGCCTGCTGGTCGAGCAGTCGCTGACGCAACCACACGCCGAAATCGCCACGGGCGAAAAAGCCGGTATCGCCCTGAAAAAAAGCACCGACGCCTGGATGCTCTACAGCGAAAGACCGCTGAGCAAAGACGCCTGCGAGAGCCTGAAAAAGAACGGCGAACGACGCAAACGCATGCGTCAGGTAGCACTCACCAAAGTCGCCACAAACCTGACGGCCAAACACTGCCCGCCACTCGAAAAAGCCCCGACACTTGTCGCCGAGCTGATGCCCAAGGTACGTGATCAAGCCCTTGCGCATGATTATCAGCAGAACGGTGCGGCCTACCGTGAAGGCGTGAATCAACAGGGCAAGGAGATGCAAAAGGCTCCCACGCAGGACAACATCAAAGCCTATTCTGCGAGCTCGCAATTCCTACGCGAACGTGAACAAGCAGCCAGCGCACAACCCCCGGGCGAGCCGGTGGCCGAACCTGGCATCTGGAGTGCCACCCCTTGGGAACTGGCCCCGACCCAAGCTTGGCTGGATGCAGCCAAAAGCCAGTCGGCCCCGTTATATGGGGTGTTTGCTGCGCTGGATGATGATCTCGGCGTGTTGCGAGATATCGACCACGAACAGAATAAGGTCGAGGCTGAGCACGAAGCTTGGGTCGCCGACAACAGCCTGCGTCAGACCATCGGCAGTTTTATCCGCAGCATGGTCACCGAAGACGGCGCAGAGGTGGCCAACCTGCTCAACTATCAGTATCGCGAGCACAACCTGAAGCTGACGCCCGAACAAGGCGACACCCTGCTTGATAGCCAGAAGCAGCTCAACGATTTACAAGCGGAAAAACAACGCATCAACCTTCAGCGCGGCCGTCAGTACGGATTGTCCAAAGCGGATTCGTTGACGGCGGATGTGAGCAGCCGAGAAGAAAGCATTCTGAATAAAGTGCGCAGCTTTATCCCAAGCGAACTGCACAAAGAGGCGCAACAAGTAGTACGCGAGTATCGCCGGGAAAAAGCCAGCAATCTGGGAGATGGTCGCGGCGCCAGCAAAGTTGGGGAATATATTGATCTGGCAAGCATGGATCGTTGGCTGGACGAAGAGGCACCGCAGCATTTCAAACAGGTCGAGACGCGTCATCATCTGCTGTATACCGATCGTAAAACTTATCTCCCACGAAGTGAGAGCGGCACCTGGTTTGTCGACCAAAGCAACGAAGATCACCTCAAGTGGCTGGAAAATTTGACGGTCGCCTGCCTCAGTGCCCAATGCAGCCGCAGCGAAGGGGCCAAGCAGTTTACTGACTACGTGCAAAGCGACAATCCGGGGTTGCTACGACTGGTGTTCCAGGCCTGGAGCCCGAGCCTCGAAGCGGCAGTCAACAACACGTCGCGACTCAATGAACTGTTCACCGCTCTGGGTATGGAAAACCTCGCTGATTCGCGTGCCGCCATCGCCAAGATTATCGACGCCGACACACTACGCAACATCGAGCGACTGGCAAGCAACCTTGAAGGTGCCTGGGTCGCAGCCCTTACTCGCCTCGGCGCATCATTGATACTGGCCCGCAACGGCATGGCCATAGGCATGGGTATGTTTCTTGCCCTTCGTCTGGGCGAAAGCGCTCGCCTGCTGCAGGGCATGGAGAACGGCATAAAAGTCTGGCGTCTGGTCGGCCAGAAAGCTGACGCCCTTGGCCAGTGGACGCGCAGCACTGCGCAGGCCATCGGCCTTGGCCGCATCAGCGGTATCGTCAATGCTCCCGCAGTGAAAGCCTCGGGCGGCCTGCTGCCATTGGCAGCGCTGGTGGTGAATATTCTCAACGCCGGAACATATGCCGGGCAGGCAGCTGCATTGGAAGGCAGCGATGAGCAGCGTCAGGCGGACTCTCTTTCTGCGTATTTATACGCAGGGGCGGCGTTGGGGGCGGTGATTCAGAATTGGGTGCTTTTGGGGAAAGGGATGAATGAGCTCAGCTTAGCTAAGGGTCAGATCTCATTCACCGCACCAACTCTGACGTTATTTGGCGGGATTGTCGGCGGACTTTCCGCTGCAGCAGCTCTTCAAGAAATGAATTCGTTGAAAATTCAAATAGATAGTGCTCAAAGCAGCATTGATCCATGGATTAAGATAAAACAATTGGCCGTTACTGGGCAGGTTGCCGTATATGGAGCGCAAGCGCTACTGGGGCTTGGACTAACAGGTATGCGGCTATCAAATCAAATTTCAACGCCAGTGGCCATAAAGCGCTTTCGCCTTGGGATGGGGCCAATGAATTTCTTGCTGTTGGCACTCGGTGGTCTTTACTTGTTCGCTTGGCTCCGCCAAGCCAGCCCGTTGCAGAATTACTTGGCGAATTCCTGCTGGTCCCATCGCCGTGCAAATGCCAATAAGGCTATCGAGCCTCAGGCACAACTGGACGAGATCAACGAACTGATGATGTTGTTGTATCAGCCGAGAGTCTCGATGGAGACTCGAGAAGTGCGGATCAGCGGAGTTCTGGGTGACACAATCACCCAGGACGGCATCACCCAGTTAAGCATTGACTTGCCGGGGCCGCACCAGGAGCGGCACAAATCGATATATCCATGAGCGGCAACCCTACTCCAGTCTCGGCGGGGTTCGGTACCGGTACTAGAGGTACGCCCACCGACCTAGGTGCTACTTGGCTGAATGCCAGCCAGTGCACTTGGATTCCGGCCGATGCCGGCCAGGGCTTGCGCCTCACCGGCAGCTTCTCGCAACCACTTACTCGTTTGTCCTTGCGCGTATGCTATCTCAGTCCCGTGGCACTGCTGGCCGGGGACGGTGCTACCATCGGCGGCTCGAAAGGCTTGGCATATACCTTGTCACCCAATGGCGGATTTCTGAGTCCGGACGGTGAAGTCATCACACTTCGATCAGGCGAGCCAACGCCTGAGCTAGATCGAGCCAGCGTTCACCGCCTTGGCCCACAACAGAACTCCAACTACCTCAACCCCAAGGATAAGGCATGACTTCAGCCACACCCGGAAGCCGCAAAGGACTGTTGTCACGAGAGGATTATCTGGCACCACCGGCTGTCCCTACGGGGCAACCGCCCAAGGATGTACTCAACACTATTTGGCGAAAAAATGAGGTGTTCCTTGATATTGGTTCTTACAGCATTGGCTCTGCTGTAATGGTCATCTGGCCGGTGCTGCTGTTGTGTATTTGGCTTGTCCACCATGAACGTAACACCGGAATTTTCTGGGAGGCATTGGCACTCTCATTCTTCATGGTGGGCATACCGATTATTTTAGTAGTAAAAAGCCTATTTAGCCCTGCACCTCCCCCAGTTCGATTCAACCGCCAACGCCGCGAAGTCTGTGTGCCATTCGACGATGGTCGTTACTGGATCGTGCCTTGGGAGCAAGTCACCGCCCAAGCAGTAGCAATGGACTCTGTCGGACAGCACGGTAAAACCACACAAGGCTTACTAGTCGTCGGCTTTCGAAATCCCGATCCTGATGCGTCTGAAAAGGAACGCGACTTCAGCCTGGGATTCAATTGCGGCGGCGGTGAAACGGCCATGAGCCTTTGGGAGTGTATGCGCAGTTTTATGGAGATCGGGCCTGATGCCGTCCCAAAATGCAACTTTGAGGGTGAAAACACCGGAAAGGGATTGATTGGCTGGACTATCAGCATCCTATTTGACGCTTTGAAATCTGCTGCCAAGGGGGATTTCAAATCTTCATTCAAAGATATTTTCTTTACTGTTTTTCTAGGCGCCCCACTGGGGTTTTATTTGCAAGAGCGCAAATTGGTCCCGCCACCAGACCTAATTGTCCCGGAAATAAAAGAATGGTCAAAACCACTATCGCCAGAGCAGTGGGCAAAGCGTTCCCCAGAACTGGAAGAAGCTATCGCCAAGCGTGAAACCGAATTGGCCGCCCAGACAGATCAAGCATTAGCTTGATGATGAGTAGCGGGACTTACAACCCAAGGAAGCACATGAGTAAGCCACCGGCAGGCACCACAAAAAAACGGTTGTTTTCGCGTAACGACTATTTAGCGCCGCTGCCCATCCCCACGGGTGAAGAGCCCTGTGATGTGCTTAACACCATCTGGCGAAAAAACGAGGTGTTTCTCGACATCGGAAACTACAGCATCGGTTCAGCCGTGATGGTGATCTGGCCGATGGTAATGCTCTTTGCGCTTTTGAGTTACATCACGCCTGACCCTCTAATGTGCGGTGGGGGATTAATTATCGTGGGTATCCCAATCTTGTTTGTGATCCAGGGCCTATTCCGCGATGTCCCCCTACCTGTGCGCTTCAATCGGCAACGTCGTGAAGTATGTGTGCCGCGAGAGAATGGTGAATATTGGCTGGTGCCTTGGGAAAGCGTCACGGCAGCAGCAACACAACATTCCTCGGTGAGCCAGGCTGGTAAAGCCACCATGGGCTTGTTGATCATCGGCTTTGAGAACCCAGACCCGCACGCCGAAGAAGACAACAAACATTTTTCATTCGGTTTCAACTGTGGCGGCGGCACCACGGCCATGGCCTTGTGGGAGTGCATGCGCAGCTACATGGAGATTGGGCCAGAAGCGTTACCGATCACCAATGACTTTGAAAGGGGTCGAGAAAAGTTACGCGGCAGAAATGTGTTTTGGGGCGTTTGTTGTGAATACATAGGCGGCATTATTCAGCACATGCGAGCCCTGGAAATTGATAAAGCCTTGTGGCTGATTATCGGAGCCATATTCTTGGGCGGACCACTCGCAATGATGTTGCAGGTATGGAAGCTCTCTCCTCCTCCTGATCTGCTCTATCCAGACATCATCGAATGGTCAAAACCGCTGCCACCCGAACAATGGGCCAAGCGTTCCTCAGAACTGGAAGAAGCTATCGCCAAGCGTGAAGCCGAATTAGCCGCCCAGACAGATCAAGCGTTAGCTTGATGATGAGTAGCGGGACTTACAACGCAAGGAAGCACATGAGTACGCCACCGGCAGGCACCACAAAAAAACGGTTGTTTTCGCGTAACGATTATTTAGCGCCGCTGCCCATCCCCACGGGTGAAGAGCCCTGTGATGTGCTTAACACCATCTGGCGAAAAAACGAGGTTTTTCTCGACATCGGCAACTACAGCATCGGTTCGGCGGTGATGGTGATCTGGCCGATGGTCATGCTTTTTGCGCTTTTGAGTTACATCACGCCTGACCCTCTGATATGGGGAGGGGGATTAATCATCGTGGGTATCCCAATCTTGTTTGTGATCCAGGGCCTATTCCGCGATGTCCCCCTACCCGTGCGCTTCAATCGGCAACGTCGTGAAGTATGTGTGCCGCGAGAGAATGGCGAATATTGGCTAGTGCCTTGGGAAAGCGTCACAGCGGCAGCGACGCAACATTCCTCGGTGAGCCAGGCAGGTAAAGCCACCATGGGCTTACTGTTCATCGGCTTTGAGAACCCAGACCCGCACGCCGAAGAAGACAACAAACATTTTTCATTCGGTTTCAACTGTGGCGGTGGCACCACGGCCATGGCCTTGTGGGAGTGCACCCGCAGTTACATGGAGGTAGGGCCGGACGCCGTACCCAATAGCCGAGTAGGTATTACCCCTTACGAAAAATCGCAAATCGGCTCGCTCATCATCGACCTGCGTAAGGGCGACCTGATAGGTGTGGTATGGGGGATATTCTGCATCACGATTCTGGGAACCTATTTCGCGGAAAAGTTGCAGAACTTGAAACTGTCTTACCCACCCGACCTGCTCTACCCCGACATCATCGAATGGTCAAAACCCCTGCCACCCGAGCAGTGGGCCAAGCGTTCCTCAGAACTGGAAGAAGCTATCGCCAAGCGTGAAGCCGAATTAGCCGCCCAGACGGATCAAGCATTAGCTTGATGATGAGAGACCGGACTTACAACCCAAGGGAAGCACATTGAGTACGCCACCGGCAGGCACCACAAATAAACGGTTGTTTTCGCGTAACGATTATCTGGCGCCGTTGCCCATCCCCACAGGTGAAAAACCCTGTGATGTGCTTAACACCATCTGGCGCAAAAACGAAGTTTTCCTCGACATCGGCAACTACAGCATCGGTTCGGCGGTGATGGTGCTATGGCCGATGATGGTGGTACTAGCGCTGATGGCATACATCACCCCCAAGCCTGCAATGATCTTGATTGTAGGGGGAATCATAATTGGAGTACCCGCACTGTTTATTATTCAGGGCCTATTCCGCGATGTCCCCCTACCCGTGCGCTTCAATCGGCAACGTCGTGAAGTATGTGTGCCTCGAGAGAATGGCGAATACTGGCTAGTGCCCTGGGAAAGCGTCACGGCGGCAGCGACGCAACATTCCTCAGTGAGCCAGGCCGGTAAAGCCACCATGGGTTTGCTGATCATCGGCTTTGAGAACCCAGACCCACAGGCCGAAGAAGACAACAAACATTTTTCATTCGGTTTCAATTGTGGCGGAGGCACCACGGCCATGGCCTTGTGGGAGTGCATGCGCAGCTACATGGAGATAGGGCCAGAAGCGTTACCGATCACCAATGACTTTGAAAGAGGTCGGGAAAAGTTACGCGGCAGAAATGTATTTTGGGGAGTTTGTTGTGAATACGTAGGCGGAATCTTGCAGCACATGCGAGCCCTGGAAATTGATAAAGCCTTGTGGCTGATTATCGGAGCCATATTCTTGGGGGACCACTCGCAATGATGTTGCAGGTATGGAAGCTCTCTCCTCCTCCTGACCTGCTCTATCCAGACATCATCGAATGGTCAAAACCACTGCCACCCGAGCAATGGGCCAAACGTTCCTCAGAACTTGAAGAAGCTATCGCCAAGCGTGAAGCCGAATTAGCCGCCCAGACAGATCAAGCATTAGCTTGATGATGAGTAGCGGGACTTACAACCCAAGGAAGCACATGAGTACGCCACCGGCAGGCACCACAAAAAAACGGTTGTTTTCGCGCAACGATTATTTGGCGCCGTTGCCCATCCCCACGGGTGAAAAACCCTGTGATGTGCTTAACACCATCTGGCGTAAAAACGAGGTTTTTCTCGACATCGGCAACTACAGCATCGGTTCGGCGGTGATGGTGCTGTGGCCGATGGTGGTGCTACTAGCGCTGATGGCGTACATCACCCCCAAGCCTGCAATGATCTTGATTGTAGGGGGAATCATAATTGGAGTACCCGCGCTCTTTATTGTTCAGGGCCTGCTCCGCGATGTCCCCTTGCCCGTGCGCTTCAACCGGCAACGTCGTGAAGTATGTGTGCCGCGAGAAAATGGTGAATATTGGCTGGTGCCTTGGGAAAGCGTCACGGCGGCAGCAACGCAACATTCCTCAGTGAGCCAGGCTGGTAAAGCCACCATGGGCTTGTTGATCATCGGCTTTGAGAACCCAGACCCTCACGCCGAAGAAGACAACAAACATTTTTCATTCGGATTCAACTGTGGCGGCGGCACCACGGCCATGGCCTTGTGGGAGTGCATGCGCAGCTACATGGAGATAGGACCGGACGCCGTACCCAATAGCCGAGTAGGTATTACCCCCTACGAAAAATCGCAAATTGGTTCGCTCATCATCGATCTGCGTAAGGGAGACCTGATAGGTGTTGCATGGGGGATATTCTGCATCACGATTCTGGGAACCTATTTCGCGGAAAAGCTGCAGAACCTGAAACTGTCTTACCCACCCGACCTGCTCTACCCCGACATCATCGAATGGTCAAAACCCCTGCCACCCGAGCATTGGGCCAAGCGCTCGCCAGAGTTGGAAATAGCTCTTGCCAAGCGTGAGGCGGAACTAGAAGCACAAAATCGCATGACTGTCTTCGGCAACCGGAATACCTGAGTCCACCTCCATCAACAAAGGCTCACCCCGAAAGTGCAACATCCAAGCTACTCGAAACAAAAGTGAAGGCATGACCTTACCCGACAGCCGCGAAGGATCGCCTTCACCCTCGGGCTCAGTACCAAAACAGATAGCAAAAAACGCCAACACAAAAAACCAGTAAAAATCGGAAACCAAAGCCAGGATGCTTGTATGAATGCCAGTGTAGAACCTCGCCCCCCATCAACGGCCTACCATAGCGACTCTAAAGCTCCCCTCCCTCCTCCAAAGTGGGCTGAAGACAACAACCGCTCTGGCGGCTTCGATACTCATCTTGCATTCGGAAATTATGCTTACTTGGAGCCGGAGATGGAGGTCACCACTCAGTTACAAGCTGACGAGGCCAACATACTTCAGCATCAGAAAGAGCGGGGATATAAAGAAGAGGTTTACTGCGACGCGACGAGCTGGCGTTTTCAGAACTCGAGTAAAATTCCGCATTTTCTTTTCGTCAGTAAACTCATGTGCCACCCCTTCGCTACGATTGCATGGGGAATGGGTATAACAGTTGCTTTTTTACCTACGACCTGGAGAAAGGATATTGAAGCGTTTTATGTACTGTGTTCATCGCTAGTAACCGTAGCAATCGCCATTTTCGCGCTGGCCTTATTCATGGATGGGAAAAGAACTGTCCATCGCATCCAGCTAACTGGCTTTTTCATTCTCTCAGCCATTGTCTATTGGAAAGAAAATGCACTTTGGGGAAACAGTGACCTTCATCGGACACTGTGGATAGGCGCCTGCCTTTATTTCATGGGTGCAATCGGTATCGACGTCCTGCTCTTTTTGCATAGCAAAATCAGTGTCTATGACGGCAGTGAGTTCAATCGAACGGATGGCATGCTGAGGTTTAAAAGACGTTTCCGTCGAATGTTCGTTGCGCCCTTTGAAGAGTTCGATCCTGTCTTGCAGCTCCTGCCAAGTGGTTACGGTTCTCATGACTATGCCCTGTGGTTGCATCATCGCTACACCGATAACAAGATCTGCCTCGCCGTCAAACTTCACGCGTTAGGGCTCGATCGAAATAATGCCTTGGCCTTTTGGGATTGCCTGCAACGCTATATGGATATCACGCAACCTCTACCTGACTTGCCAGTGCTGGAACAGAGCCGTCATCTCGACCCAACAACCGTAATTCACGATGCCAATACCGGTCGTAATCCTCGGCGATGGAGAGACCAGGCGCGCAGGGGATGGATTGCAGGTGGCCTGAAGACGCTGAGCAAGCAGCTCGAGGAATACCCATGGCAATCGCAGCCCTGCATCGTGAAAGCGCGGATTGATCGTTCCTTGACGATTGAAGCTTATTACCGCGCTCAAGAAGCCAAGGGTATTCATGCCTCTCCAAAAGCCGATGATTTTGATGACATTCATCGGCCGTGATGTTGAAGTTCCTTAACTCTAGCGGGGGCAAAGCCTCATGATCAGCTGTCACCTAACGATGAGCATCAGAATGGATACCGCTGCGCCCTGCTTTCTGATTCTCGCACTGACATTCCCCGCTTTCTCTCAAGCAGCCGATCCCACCAGTCCACTGCCACCGGACGTCTCCAGCTACACAAAAGACAGGGACACCTGCGATTCGCTAAGAGGAGAAATCCCCGAGCCTGACCCAGCAGATCCAGACAGCCTCAGTCAGGTCACCAGTGCCATCAACCACTACTGCAATGGCACAGACAAGCGTCTGACGCAGCTAAAGCAAAAGTATTCGAACGACAAAAACATCATGCAGAAACTCTCGCATTACGAAGAAAGCATCGAGGCAGACATGAGTCTTTAGACTCCGGAAAACTGAACACTCAAGCAGCATCGCACTCAATCAGCCCAAGCAGGACACACGCCAGTGACGGCCACTTTCCAACACGCTTTAGATCACCATGAAATCGCGGATTTCTTCAAAGGCAACGGGATCTACTTTGCCCGAGGCTGTGACTGGGGCGATCACTTGCATATAGGCAACTGGCAAGGAATGTGCGCGGTGCTGAAGCATCAGGATTCAGCGCAACAACAGCTGACCCGGCTGTTTGAGGAGTACGTTACGAGCCTCGATCAGAACTACTTCGATGCGGAAGGTTTGCTGTGCAACATCACGGCCTACTACATCCTGCGCAAAAAGAACGCGTTTCTCTGTGCAGGGGGTTATGACCTGATCGCCGACCTCGATGAAACCAGTCAACAAACCATCGGGGCGCTGTTCAGATTGCTCCGGGTAATCTACGACAGAGAAAACGCAGATCTCCCGAAGTACTCGTTCGAGCAGGAACTTGAAAGACTGAAAAGCCACGGTTGTACCATCGAGTTCGAAACGCTCTAACCCGAAGAATTGGAAATCCCATGAATAAACGTCAGATCACGCTCGCCAACGGCTGGACGGCCACCTTTGAAAACTGGGGCGAGTTCCGCATGGGGGCAGAGGGCTGGGGCTTGGTTCTGCAGGGACCGGACGACAGGACTATTAAGTACTTCGCTGACCAGATCATTCTGGTCAACGATGAGGATGGCACTCAGGCCAGTTCGTGCATTCGGCTCTCAAGCGACGGTGTGTACGGCTACTTGAGTGCAGCGATTAATCATTGCTGGGTGATCGACTTTGCGCGGGGCATGATCGCGCCCCATCGAGCGAGCATCTATCACTACCATCACGCCTACGACGAGAGCATCTCGCATTACGAACAGCCGGCGTTCAAACGTGAGCGGCAATACATCAGCGTGGTGGGCATGCACATTTATCTGACCTTCCCGCTGACTCGGGACGAGGATTTCCCCAAGGTTTGGGATGAGTATCTGTCGATCCGCCGACGCCAACTGGACGAGCTGTATTTCAGGAACTGATCATCTTCGGCGCGCGTGCTCGGCAAAGCATTTCGGTGCGCCCTACCCGATCAACTCGTCGGGCACCTCATACTTGACCACCACGCGATTGCGGTAAAGCCGCTCCCGCGTCACTAACTCCCCCACCTGGCCCTTGTTTCTCACTTCTCGCCAGATCTCGTTCTCGCGGAATACTCGCCCCGCTTCCCGCACAAACCGATGCGCCTCCTGGAATACGTGGTAGCGATACGCGCGCACTTGATCGCACAACAACTCCCCTTCGAGCTGCGTCTCCCCGACATTCAGCTTCAACTGAAAGTGGCGATCCGTCGGGTTGTGCAGTACCAGGTCGATGTAGTTATAAAAAATCGCTGCGCCGGAGCCGAACGGCAGGACCCGGCCTTCGTCCGGGAACGGATCGAAGCTGTGGTTGGAGCGTTCGACCACCACCAGCGGCGAGTGAATGGCCATCCAGTGAATCAGGTTGCTCAACTGGCAGATGCCGCCGCCCACGCCGGTTCGGGCTTCGCCGAAAGACAGTTCCATGCCTTCGACGTAACCGCGTTTGCGCGTCGGTTGGCCGACGAGGCGGCAGAAGGAGAAATACTCACCCGGGGCGATGGTGACGCCATCGATGGCCGCGACCGCGAGTTTCAGATTGATGACTTTGTTGTGTTGCAGGGCAAGGTCGGAGTCGCCGAGTTTGCGGATGAGCTTCGAGGTGTGTTTGAGGTAACGGAACGGCAGACGCTCAGCGGCAACCGCAGGCCGCGCATAGCGTTTGCGCGAGCAGTGCCAGGCGATTTGACGGAACAATCTTTTTTGCCGCACGCGCAGCCAGTACAGGGCCGGGTGGTAGAGGGAAAGTGGTTTCATCCGTGACACAACGGCGCTCGCCGCTTCTTCCTTGAGCCGTGAAAGGGGCGCGCATTTTAGCCTGTAACCCGTGTAAGCCAAGCAATAACTTCGGGCCTTTTTCCAGTCTCACTTCGACACACTCCCAACCACTGTCGAACCTGCAAATTAAGGTTGGCCTAAGGTTGCGTCGCTACCATCCCGGCCCATGAAACCCCTGTTGCCAGTGAACTGCGGATGAGCCCTTCTGATATGAAAGCGTTTGATTTTCCAGCCGAACAGCCGTCGAACTTCAGCCTGGTATTGGTCAATTACAAAACCCCGGACATGACGCGGATGTGCCTGGAGTTATTGCACCAGCACGTCAAGGAACAACGCATTCCGGTGTGGGTGGTGGACAATGATTCGGCCGATGAAAGTCTGGATTACTTGCGTTCGCTGGACTGGATCAATTTGATCGAGCGCCCCTCGCCCTGCAAAGAAGCCGGGCATATTGCCCATGGCAAAGCGTTGGATCTGGCACTGGAAAAGGTTGAAACCGATTATCTGTTTCTGCTGCACACCGATACCTTTGTCTACGACAAAGAAGTGTTTTCGATGATGATGCGCGAATGCACGAAAAGTGCAGATATGGCGGCAGTCGGTTGTGTCGAACAACTCAATCGTGGGGTCGTGCGAGATACCTGGCGTTTAACTTCGCGCTTTTGCAAGCATTATGTTCGCCATATCAAAGTCCGCCTGGGTTTGAAGTCGAAACCGCCGAGGCCCTATAAAGAAACTCACCTGAAAAGTTTCTGTACTTTGTGGAATGCGCGCTTGATGAAATCTCGAGGCCTGCACTTCTGCATGGATGACCGGGTGCCCGGATATACGCTTCAGGATCGAATGGTCGCTCTGGGTTACGGCATCAAGTTTTTGTCGCCGCGCAAGATTTTCCGTTATCTCGACCACATTCAGGCAGGAACGGTCGCTGCCGCAGGTACCTACGGGGAAAATCACCGTCGGACGAAAATGTATCAGGCGACGATCAAGCGCTTCCGGGGGCAGCAAGACAAACCGGGAATACAAGGATCGATATAATTTGCAGGCACAAAAAAGGGCGACTTTAAAGTCGCCCTTTTTTTGTCTGAAATTGTATACATCTACTCCACTGGAGGTGTTCGCCCAGTGTAATGGCCTGGCAATCCATGCACCGGTAAAGAGCCCTGACACTGGGCGAACGGGAGGGATTTTAATAGAAGTTGGCGGATATGTCGCCCTTCTTGAATGTAAAAATTATGTACGAAAAAGTTAATAGATATTTATCGACGAATGCTTTCGTGAAACTTTCAAGAAATGCAAACCGAATTAATAGTATGACTACTCTCATACATTAACTGTACAAGAGCAGTCATTCTGTAGAGTTAAAACTCAACTTTCGTGTTGACTGGTCACTTTTAATACATCGGTATACGTCACGACGACGCTTTGTCCGACTTTCAAATCTTTGAGTTTGGCTTGAATTTCAGGCTTCTTCACATCAAGGGTTTTCGACTGGCCCGCGGGGTTTTTCAGGGTTACCTGATGGGTCTTCAAATCAATTTTGGTGATTTCCAATTGCACCTGGACCTGACGGTAAGCTTCGCCGCCCGGGTTATCGCTGCCAGGAGCGTTGCGCAGTTCACCGCTACGCTCGACGGTGCCAGGCAGACCTTTATCCACATCGGTATCGAGGTAGGCCGCGACGGAACGCTGCACTTCGATTTTGACCTGGTCGCCGACCTTCAGATTAGCCAGATTTTTTGCCTTGTCGCTCAGTTGAACATGCACCTGACGCCCTTCGGCGCCTTCGAGCACGACCTGGTGATTGGCCGCATCGACCGCCAGCACTTTGGTGGTGACCACATCCGCTTCGACGGTGGCGGACAGCGGGATATCGGCAGCAAACGCTCCGAAGCTGGTGGCGGACAGTACGGTTGCAAGAGTGATGGCCTTGGCCAGTGCGTGGAGTTTCATAAGAAATCCTTTCCCTGTGATGAATGGCAGCACCCGCCGCCGAATCGCGTTCGACGACGAATGTGCCACTGAGCATAGACGCCGTTCAGGGCTTGGCTTTGCTTTCTGCTGCTGCAGTTTCTTGCGCGGTGGATTCGCCACTGGCGGTGCCTTTGCCGCTGTTCTGCCGCTGTTTTGGATCAGTGGGCCGCAGGGCGTCGTTGTCACGCTCGGTTTCCCCGGGTGGCCGGGGTTCATCGGGGTGTTCGTTTGGCGAGACGGGTTTCATGGTGTGGTCCTCAAGCTTGGGGGTCGTCCAGTTCGCGGGCGACGTTTACGGCGGGGGAATCCTTGTGTTCGTCATCGGCTTTGGCGCGCAGGATCTGCCATTGCTCAAGGTCGATGGCGCCCTGACCAAGCAAGTCGTCGGCGATACGTTGCAGGTCGAGGTAATGGGCGTCGGGGGATTGCTGCCACAGGGTTTCATCGTCGAACAGACGCTGCCAGGTTTTCATGTCCGGGGGTTGCAGGTCATCGCTCATGGCAGATCCTCCACAGGTATTACTGTGTAGAGGTTCAGCAAACAAATGGAGTTCAACCCAAATCCGCGCCGGAAGGATTTGCCTCAGTAGCCGGTCATTTCGAGGTAGCCGTTGCCACCATGACTACCGCTGATCCGCACCGGGCCTTCCCAGTAGGGAATGCGCAGGTTCATCCATGCGTTGGGGTTGAGCGCCGAGAGGCTGATGTCGAGGTGTTTGTCCGGGATGCTGATCGACCAGCGCACGGGCATGGAGCGACCGGCGACAGTTGCCGTGTCTTGCGGTGTGAGTTTGATCTGCTCGCTGTGCAGGGTCTGCGTCTGGCCGTCGGCGTCGATCCAGGTGCCGGTCAGGTACGGCGCGCCGTCCTTCTGGCGCATGCGGTACAACATGACGTGCGCGCCGCTGTCCAGGTGCAGGGAGAACCAGTCCCAGCCAGTCTGGTTGGCGGTCAGCGGTTGGCTGCTCCATTCGCGATCGAGCCAGGCCGGGCCGCTGACCGTGTACGTCTGACCGTCGATTTGCAGCGTGCCGCTGGCCTGAAAAAACGGCTGGCTGTAGTAATACGAAGCCTGGCCCTGTTCGGATTTCTGACTGAAACCCTTATCTCCCTGCAGCACCAGCGGACGGCTGGCGGTGAGGTGCAGTTGATAGCTGAAGGATTTGTCCTTGGCACTGAGTTGCATATTGCTCAACGGGTCCTGAGTGCGACTGGCGAACTGCCAATCATCGATCCACGCTTCGAACGGTGCCAGACGCACGCCAGCCTGACCCACCCCGCCGCGGGCATAACGCTCGGCAGCGTGATGCGCAGTCGCCGAGGTCACCGCCGCATGCCCCAGCCAAATCGTTTGATTACCCCACCCGGCCTGCTCCGCCACTGGTTTCAAGGCACTGCGAAACAACGTCCATTGCACGCCGAAATCATTGCCTTGCTGATCCTTGAGATTAGCGGTGACGTACCACCACTCGATGCGAGAACCCTCATGGGCGCCGTGGTCCGCCGGAAAGCTGAACACCCGCCCCGGCACCACCGGGATAAACGCTGACGCCTGATTGCCCATCCCGGCAAAGCCCTTCTGCTCGGGTGCTGATTGATCGCAGCCACCCAGCATCAACAGCACGCTCAACCCCACCACCGCGTTAATCCTCATGGGCAAACGTCCTCAGCAGGTCCGCCGGTTGTGTGCGGTACAGCGAATACAACGGCCACGCCGACGCCAGCAATGTCGCGAGCAACGCCAGGCCCAGCAGTTGCAGCAATTGCCAAGGGAAGACTCGCAGCGGTAGACGCCAACCGAACGCCTGCACGTTGATCACCGCATCCAGACACCACGCCAGCGCTATCCCCAATGGCAGCGCCAGCACCAGCGTCAGTACCGCCAGCAGCCAGGTCTGGCCGAGGTTGAGCAGCATCAGTTGGCGTCGCGTCACGCCCAGCGCCCACAGCGGTGCGAGCTGGCCGAGACGGCTTTGGCTCTGCGTCAGCAGGCTGATAAACAGCGCCACGCCTGCCACTGCCAAGGTCAGGCTGTTCAGCGCGGCGGTGGCGGCGAAGGTGCGTTCGAACACCTGAACCGACCAGCCCTTGAGTCGCGCCTGATCGACGATGCGACTGTCATCGAGGGCAAAGCGTGCCTGCAATGCGGACAAAAATCCCGGGATGTTTTGCGCGTCGATGCGCAGGTTGAAACGGTTCGGCGTCAGTTGCGGCCAGCCGCGCAGCAGGTGGTGGATGTTGACCAGCAAATGACCTTTGGGATTGCCGTAATCGGCGTAGATGCCGACGATGCGCGGCGACCACGAACCATTCGGTGCCGGAATCGTCAGTCGATCGCCCGCGTGCACCTTGAGTCGTCGCGCGAGTTGCTCGCTGAGCATCACCGCATCGTCGGTTGCCAGATGCGCCCATGGATCACCGCCAGTCGCATCGAGCAGCGGCCAGTGCTGACGATAGTAGGCGTGATCGATGATCCCGAACACATCCGCCGGCCAGCCTTGCAGCGTCACCGCCACCTGCCAGTTGGGCAGTATCGCCGTGACGTGCGCCTGCTGTTTGAGCCAGCTGTACATCTCCCGGGCCTGAGCCGGGTTGCTCGGGTTGATGTAGAGCTCGGCGCTCAGGCGTTGTTCGAGCCAGTCGTTAAAGGTCTGGCGAAAACCGGCGGTCATGCTGCCGGCGCCGATATTGGCAGCGAGCGCCAGGAGCAACGCCATCAGCGCCAGGCTCAATGCCGGCAATTGCTGACGGCAGTCGGCGAGAAACCATTGGCCGAGCACCGAACGACTGCGCCCGAGCAATGGACTCAGCAAGCCACTGAGTAGCACCGGCAAGGCCAGCGCGGCGCCGAGCAGCAGCCCGGCCATCAACACGAAGCCGCTGGCCAGGCTGTCGCCCCAGAGCAACGCCGCGAGTGCGATCACGCCCAGCACCAAGGCCAGCCAGCCCTGCCGTCGCAGCCAGCGCGCGTATTGTTGATGCCAGGCTTGCGGATCTGCCACCGCCAGCAACGGCAGACGCGCCGCTCGCAATAGACTGTTGGCGCCAGCTAGCAACGCACCCAGCAAGCTCAAGCCGATTCCGCTGAACCACCACCACGGGCTCAGCCGCAACTGCCCCGCCACTTCCGCGCCGTACAGACCGCGCAGGCTGGCGGCGACATCCGGCAGCAGCACACTGGCCAGCCAATACCCGCTGATCACACCAAAGACACCACCGATCAGCGCCAACACGCCCAGCTCAACGACAAGACAGCCAATCAACAGGCGCGCACTGACACCACAGGCGCGCAATGTGCGCAACAGTCCGCGTCGTTGTTCGAGGGCGAGGCCGATGGCCGCATGGACAATGAACAAACCGACCACGAACGAAAGAAAGCCCAACGCATCGAGATTGAGATGGAAGCTCTCGGTGAGTCGCGCCAGATTGTTTTCCTCGCCACTGCTCTTGAGCTGCAACTGGCCCTTGAACGCGGGTGGCAACTCACCGTGAAAATCCTTGGGCAGCAACAGGCGGGACAGTTGTCCGGGTTGTTCGAGCAGGGTTTGCGCGACCCCGATGTCAACCAGCAACACGCCCGGGGCCATGTCTTTTTGCGCCAGAAGCGGCGGCAGCGTCTGGCCATTCAGCGTTTGCGGGGTGGCGCCTTCGTGCAGGTTCAGGGCCTGCAGGGTTTCCGGGGAAATCCATGTACTGCCCGGTGGCGTGAAGAATTCGACGACCCGTTCGATTGACATCGCCTGCCCCGCCACCGCCGAATCGGCCGGCAGCGACACCGGTTCGACGCCCAGCAGTTGCAGGCGCTGATTGTCGTGATCCCTGAGGATCAAGCGGCCCTGCAATACTGGCGACACCGGCCAGCCCTGACGGCGCAGATCGATAAACCATTGCTGTGGGAAGGTTGCACCGTTGGGCGTGCTGAGACTGGCTTGCGGTTCGCCGCCGATCAATTGGCTGGCGCGGGCGTAGCTGGCGCGGGCTTGACTATTCAGAGCCTCGACGCCGGTCAACAGGCTGGTGGCCAGCCACAACCCGGTCAGTACACTGAAAAACTGCACCGGATGCCGCCGCCAATGACTGAGCAGCGCGCGCAGGGTTTGCCAGAAAACGTTCACGTCAGGCGCCCGTTGGAGAGCACCACGCGTTGGGCCAGCCGCGCCGCCACTCGCGGACTGTGGGTGACCATCAGCAAGGTCGTCGGCGTGTCGTCGAGCAGTTCGAGCAACAAGCGCAGCACTTCATCGCTGGTGGCTTCATCGAGGCTGCCAGTGGGTTCGTCGGCCAGCAGCAGTTTCGGTTGCGAGGCCAGCGCCCGGCCCAGCGCGACCCGTTGCTGCTGGCCGCCCGACAGTTGCTCGGGATAACGCATGAGCAAATCGCCCAACCCCAGACGCTGCACCAGATGCGCCTGCCAGCGCGGTTCATGACGCCCGGCCAGACGCGCCTGAAACGCCAGATTGTCCTCGACGCGCAAACTGCCAATCAGGTTGAACTGCTGGAACACCAGACCGATCTCCGTGCGGCGCCAGTTCGCCAGTTGCGCCTCGTTCATGCTTTCGAGCCGATGCTCGCCGCTGCGGATGCTGCCGCTGTCGACCTTGTCGAGGCCGGCGATCAGGTGCAGCAAGGTGCTTTTGCCACTGCCGGATTCGCCCATCAGCGCCAGGCTGCTGCCGGGTTCGAGCGTCAGGTTGACGCCTTGCAGCACGGGCAAGGGGCCTTGGGGAGTGAGGTAACTTTTGCAGACGTTTTCAACCTGGAGCATGCCGCCACCTGATGGGTCAGTGTGGGGCAAGGATAGCGGAAGCCGATGACAGACCAGAGCCTGGCGTTGAATCAAACGGCCTCATCGCTGGCAAGCCAGCTCCCACAGGGATTGAGGTTGTTCACAGGTACCTGAGTTCACCCTCAAACACTGTGGGAGCTTGCTTGCCAGCGATGAGGCCAGCTCAGCCAGCCCAAACCTCACTGCCCCGCCGCCACACTGGTTGGCGCCTCCCCCGGCGTGACAATGCTGCCCAGATCAATATGCTTCCACTCAGGCTTGGCCCCCAGCCGCGCATTGAAGCGGTAATTGAAGGTGAACTCATCCGCCGTCGGCACGCTCAACGGCTTGCCGTATACCGCCTCGATGCCCGCCAAGTCGTACCCCATCAACTGCAGCAGCGTCGGGAAGATGTTGTAGTGGCTGGAGCGATCCTTGTTCGTCGAAAGCTGCGCAGTCCAGTCCAGCGTTTTCATCCCGCTGCCCTGAATCACCACCAGCGGCACCAGGCCCTCTTCCTCTACCGGATCACCGCCGCAATGGGTATTGAGCCCCGGATTGCCCCGCTCGTGCAGATCCTGGCCGTGATCGGAGGTGTAAATCAGCAACGCATTGTTCAGATTGGCCTGGGCAAACACCCGCGCAAAAAACTCCCCGACGTTCCATAGCACGGTGTTCTTGTAGGCGTTGCGGTACAGCACCCAATCGTCCGGCTGACCATTGAAACCGGTACGTTCGCCGGTGTCGGCAACCTCGGTGAACTGGCCGCGCGGCAAGGTCGGACGGTAGGCCATGAACGCATCCGGGTATTTGTCGTGCACCGGGAAATGCGCGCCGACCTTGTTGATCAGGATCAGCTCGGGTTGGTCATCGTTGAGCAGTTCGATCAGTTTCGCCGCGGCGGCCATGTCGCGGTCACGCACGCTGGTGCGGTCGAATTGCACGAACTCGTCGATGTCCTTTTTCTCGGCGTCGTTCATCAGGTTCTGCAGGTTGCCGCCCGTACGCTGGGCATCAATGTACACCGTGCGCAGCCCGGCCTTTTTCGCGTATTGCCAGATCGACGGCAGCGTACTGTTGATGCGCATGTAGTCGGCGCGGGTGCCGCCGTAGCGCAGGGTGATGTTGGTGTCGGCGCTGCAATTGGCGATGGACGCGGCGTAGCCGTAATTGAAGATGTCGACGTCTGCGTGCGCCTGCTTGAGGTTGCTGTGCACGCCGAACGGCGTGTTGATGTCCAGGTAATTGCCGGAGATGCTCTCGTCGATGATCAGCACAATGTCGTGCCCCACCACTGCCGAGTTACGCGCCAGGGTGACCGGCTCGCGCGGGCCGACGGTGTTGTGCAGTGCTTCATAGGCAAACAGGTTCAGATAAGCCAGCGGCGTGTACATGACCGGCAAGCCCCGTGCGCCCTCGCCCGCCCGCAAAAACAGCACCGCGCTGAGCAACAGCACCCCGCACAGCGGCGCCGCCACACGCAATGCGTTGGGTACCATCAATGCATGCCGAGGTTTCAGACCGATGCCGAACAACAGCAGCAAACCACTGAGCGCAGCGTGAATGATCGCATCGCGATACTGGTACGCCGCTTCCTGAATGAAGCCGCCGGAGTACACCAGCGAGACGAAGCTGCTGTAGCTCAGGTAATCCGCTGTGACCCGGGTATAGACATCAAAAAATACCGCCGAAACAAACATGGCCAATGCGAACAAATGTCGAATGAGCGTCTGTCGTATATATGCCGTTAGATATAACGCTAAAGTTAGCGCCAAAAACATCGCGCCAAAAAGAAGTACAGCCAGACCGAGGCCGATAGCATTTAACCGCTCTATGTAATATTCGGAATAAAGCAGCAGATAAATAATTAAAAGCAGTTCTTTCAGGTATCGAAACATGGCCATTCCGGGACGCAATAAACGGCATCGGGTCAATAGTTTGTCGGTCAGAATCTGACACTAGCACCCGGCCATCAAAGCGCAAGAAATGGAAGACTTTTACCCAAAGCGTCAAAAAAACGTTGACTCAAATCTGACACACTCCAGAAGCTACAAGCCTTTAATTTCGCGGCCTTCGACCGTTTATCGCTTTCTCGTGATTATGAAAAAAGCGTCAAGGACGCGACAAATCCAGCAATAGCAAGCACTTGATGGCTAATCGCCCCCAAAATTGGGGCTGTTATACAGGTGCAACATGTCATTTTGCTGACACGCTTTTCCCACCCTGCGCTATACCCCTTTTGACAGTCTCATTTCGAACTTATCTTTTTGCTCTATCGAGGGTGCGCAGATGGACGTGAGCGTATTTGGCACGGGCTATGTTGGACTTATTCAAGCCGCCGCACTTGCAGATGTCGGTCATCGGGTTTTATGCGTTGATATAGACCCGAACAAGATTAAACAACTGCAACAAGCCGTGCCGCCGATCAGCGAACCGGGACTGTCCGGCACACTTGAAGAAAACATCAAGGCCGGGCGTTTGCTATTCAGTACCCAGGCCAGCGATGCCGTCGAACATGCCGAGCTGATTTTCATCGCCGTCGGTACCCCGGCCGATGAGGACGGTTCCGCCGACCTCAGTCACGTGCTCAATGTCGCCCGGCAGATCGCCTCACACATGGAGGCCGATCGCACCCTGATCATCAAATCCACAGTGCCGGTCGGCACAGCGGATCAAGTCCTCGCCGCTGCCGACAGCGAACTGCTGCGCCGCGGCAAGATCGGCCTGAAAGTGCGCGTGGTCTCCAACCCCGAATTCCTCAAGGAAGGCAGCGCCCTCGCCGACTGCATGCGCCCGGACCGGATCATCATTGGCGCCCGCGACGACGAGGCCCGCGAGCAGATGAGCGAGCTGTATGCACCGTTCTGCCGCAATCACGAAAAACTGATGTTCATGGACAACCGCAGCGCCGAGCTGACCAAGTACGCGGCCAATGCGATGCTCGCCACACGCATCAGTTTCATGAACGAACTGGCCAACCTCACTGAACTGCTCGGCGCCGACATCGAAGCGGTGCGCAAAGGCATCGGTTCTGACCCGCGTATCGGCTACCACTTCATCTACCCGGGCTGCGGCTTCGGTGGCTCGTGCTTTCCCAAAGACTTGCGTGCCCTGCTGCACACCGCCGAACACAACGGCATGCCGCTGAAACTGCTGCGCAGTGTCACCGACGTCAACGACACCCAGCGGCACATCCTGTTCAGCAAACTGAAAGCGCAATTCCCGCAAGGGCTGGCCGGTAAATCCATTGCTGTCTGGGGCCTGGCGTTCAAACCGAATACCGATGACATGCGCGAGGCGCCCAGCCGCTACCTGATGGATGCGCTGTGGGCCGAAGGCGCCAGCGTGCAGGCTTACGATCCGGAAGCCATGTCCGAGTGCCGGCGCCTCTACGGCTATCGCGATGACCTGCACCTGTGCGCCACCCGCGACGACACCCTCGAAGACGCCGATGCGCTGGTGATCTGCACCGAGTGGAAAAACTTCCGCGTGGTGGATTTTGAACTGCTCGCCAGCAAACTCCGTTCGCGCGTGGTGATCGACGGCCGCAACCTCTACAACCCGGAACACCTCGCCGCCGCCGGCCTGCACTACAGCGGCATCGGCCTGCGCCACATCGCCCCGGAAGGATTGCGCTCATGAAAATCCTGGTCACCGGTGCGGCCGGATTCATTGGCGCTCATTGCGTATTGCGGCTGATGCGCGACGGCCATGCGGTGGTCGGCCTGGATAATTTCAACGCCTATTACGATCCGCAACTCAAGCACGACCGCGTGCAATGGGTGCGCGCGCAGGTCGGCGATTTCCAGCTCGCCGCGGTTGACCTGGCCGATGCGTCGGCCATCGAAGCGCTGTTTGCCCGCGAACGCCCGCAAGTGGTAATCCACCTCGCGGCGCAGGCCGGCGTGCGTTACTCGCTGGAGAATCCGCGGGCCTACATGGACAGCAACCTCGGTGGTTTCCTGAACATTCTGGAGAGCTGCCGGCATCACCCGGTCGACCATCTGATCTACGCCTCGTCAAGCTCGGTGTATGGCGCCAATCAGCACACGCCGTACTCGGTCAAGGACGGCGTCAATCACCCGCTGTCGTTGTACGCCGCGACCAAGAAAGCCAACGAGCTGATGGCCCACAGCTACAGCCACCTGTTCGGCATTCCCTGCACCGGCCTGCGCTTTTTCACCGTGTACGGCCCGTGGGGTCGGCCGGACATGTCGCCGATCCAGTTCGCCCGGGCGATCAGCGAAGGCGAACCACTGAAGCTGTTCAACTACGGCGAGCATCAGCGCGATTTCACCTACATCGACGACATCATCGAAAGCATCGCACGCCTCGCCGACCAGCCACCGCACGCCCATCCGGAATGGGATCGCGAGCAGCCCGACCCGGCCAGCAGCATGGCGCCGTGGCGGTTGTTCAACATCGGCGGCCAGCACCCGGTCGAGCTGAAAACCTATCTGGCGCTGATGGAAAAGCACCTCGGCCAGAAAGCCATTGTCGAGCTGCTGCCGCTGCAACCGGGTGACGTGCTCAATACCTGCGCCGAGGCCAGCGATCTGGCCCAGGCCACCGGGTTCCAGCCCCGGATCGAGCTGGATGAGGGACTTGGGCGTTTCATCGCCTGGTTCCGCGACTACTACCCCACTGCCTATCGCCCACGCGCCGCTCGCGGCTGAATTAATGCGGAGGACTCCATGACTGGACATGAGAAAGGTGTACCGATCCAACAAATGCGCCGCGACAAGCGCGTTGACCCCGAGCACCGGATGCGTCTCGATGCAGCGATTCATCGTCAGGGTCGCGGTTGGTTCACAGGCCGCGATGGCGGTCGTCCCTGGCAGCTGTCACGCACCAATCGAGTGGTGGCCTGCCTCGGCGCGCTGATGATTCTGGTGTTGATTTCGCCGCTGCTGCTGGGTCTGGCCCTGGCCATCAAGTTCACCAGCAAAGGCCCGGTGATGTTCGTGCAGAAACGTACCGGCTACCGCGGCCGCAAGTTCGGCATGTTCAAGTTCCGCACCATGGTCAGCAACGCCGAAGAATTGAAAGAGTCGCTGCGTCACCTCAACAAGCACGGCGCCGACGCCATCGACTTCAAGATTGACAAGGACCCACGCATCACCCGAATCGGCGGTTTCCTGCGGCGCACCAGCCTCGACGAACTGCCGAACCTGATCAACGTAGTGACCGGCGACATGCGCCTGGTCGGCCCGCGTCCGACTTCGTTCAACGCTTACCGCTACAAGGACAATCACCTCGCCCGTCTGGCGATCTACCCCGGCATGACCGGCCTGTGGCAGATCTCCGGACGCAGCAACATCGACTTCGACCAGCGCGTTGAGTTGGACCTCAGCTATATCGCCGAGCAGAGCCTTTTGCTTGATTTGAAGATCCTGTTGAAAACCCCCTTCAAAGTATTCAGCGGCCACGGAGCAAGCTAATGGACGGTTCAACCAACAAAAGCCTGAGCATCGCCAACCCCAGCGAATCGAACCTGACCTCG
Organism: Pseudomonas sp. Seg1; assembly: GCF_018326005.1. Classification (NCBI taxonomy): domain Bacteria; kingdom Pseudomonadati; phylum Pseudomonadota; class Gammaproteobacteria; order Pseudomonadales; family Pseudomonadaceae; genus Pseudomonas; species Pseudomonas sp. Seg1. The sequence goes on along the minus strand of NZ_AP021903.1, from coordinate 2,454,941 downwards.
ACCGTGCTGGACCTCGATCTGCGGATCCTGTTCCTGACCGCCGCCAACCCCGGCGCGGGCACCACCACCAGTGCCCTGGCGCTGGCCAGCCAACTGGCGCAAATGAGCAGCGGCCAGGTGCTGCTGGTCGACGCCAGCCAGTCGGCGAACAACCTCACCCAGCAGTTGAACCTGAGCAAAGAGCGCGGCCTGCGCGATCTGCTGTTCAACCCGGACAACCCGCCGCTGCTGCAGGACTGCGTGGTGCAGGTTTCAAGCCTGCCGTTTCACGTACTGCCCAACGGCCGGCCGATCCGCACCATGGAGCACCTGACCGCCGAGCGCCTGAGCCCGTTGCTCGATCAATTGGGCAGCCAGTACCGCTTCGTGGTGATCGACGGCGACGCGGTGTATTCCGCCGCCGACACGCTGGTCATCAGCACCCAGGTCGATGGCGTGGTGTTCGTGGTGCGCGCCGAAGACACCCGCTGGGAAGTCGCCCAGGCCGCCGTGCAACGCCTGACCCAGGCCGGGGCCAAAGTGGTCGGCAGCGTGTTCAACCGGCGCAAGTACTACATGCCGAAATGGCTTTATAAAAACCTGTAAGCGAACGCGAGGGATGACGCCATGAACGCCAAGATTCTTGTGCTGCTGATGCTGCCGCTTGCAGGCTGCTCAAGCAACTCCGAAACCCAGAACATGCCGGTGAATATCCTCACCGCCACCCCGGCCAACGCCCAGGCCACCGACATGCCGAAGATCGAGCAGACGCTGCGCCCGCAGGATGTGCTGGATGTGATCTTCCATATCAGCACCAGCGGCTCGGACGCCTACCGCGTGCAGTCGGGTGACCAGATCGGCCTGAACTTCACCGCTGCCAGCCAGCTCAACGGCAACCAACTGGTGCTGCCCGACGGCACCATCGAACTGCCGGGCGCCAACACCTCGGTGAAAATCGCCGGGCTGACCAGCGAAGAAGCGCGTCAGGAAATCCAGCGCGCCTATCAGCGCAAACAGCTGTTCCAGCCCAACCGCAATCAGTTAACCGTGCAGATCATCAGCCCGCTGACCAACGAGCAGAACCTGAAAAGCGCGCTGAACCATCCGGCCACCGGCATGAGCCGCGAAATCACCGTCGGCACCGACGGCTACGCGAGCTTCCCGGAAATCGGCGCCGTGCCGCTGCAAGGCATGACCGTCAATCAACTGGAAACCTTCCTCAACAAGAAATACGCGCAACTGCCCGGCCGCATGACCGTCGACGTGTTGCTCAAATCCACCGCCGGCAACGAGATCTATGTGCTCGGTGAAGTCGGCCAACCGGGTTCCTACCCGATCCGCCGGCCGGTGTCGGTGCTTGAAGCGTTGACCCTGGCCCGTGGCACCAACGTCAAGGCGCGGCTGGATTCGGTGGTGATCATGCGCCGCAACGGCAATCAGGTGCAGGCGGTGCGTTACGACGTCGAGAAAGCGCTGTCGGGTGATGCCTCGCAGATCGCCTATCTGCAACCGGACGACATGCTTTACGTGCCGAAAACCAAACTGGCCAGCGCCGGCGAACTGGCCCGGCAATTGGCTGACGTGGTGTTGTTCCAGGGCGTCGGGTTCAGCTTCGGCTACCGCGTCGACAACAAAGACAGCAACAACAACTGACTCTCAGGTGACCGACATGAATCCAAAGGAAAACTACCTGCATGAGTTCTTCAGGATCTTCTTCGCCAACAAGCAACTGGTGAAACGGGTCTTCCTGATCTTTGCAGTCATCGCCCTGCTGCTGCCGCTGGTGCTCAAACAGAGCTTCGATATCACCGCGCAGGTGATCGTGCAGTCGAAAAAACTCTCCCAGGGTGACGCCACCACGTCGCTCACGGTGGACAACGCCACCTTCATCCCGCCGTCGCTGGCGGACATGGAAACGGAGAGCAATATCCTCCGTTCCCCGGCGCTGATCCGCCAGACCATCAGCGAACTGCGCGACAAGGGTGAATACACACCTTCGCCGGGCATTTTCAGCAAACTGGTGGCCGAGCCGTTCAAACGCTACGTCAGTTCGCCACTGCGCCAGTACGTGATCAACCCGGTGCGCAACATGCTCGGGCTGGAAACCGACCCAGTGCGGGACACTGCACTTGATGCATTGACACAAGAGGCCATCGACAAGCTGAAAATCGAGACCTTGCCGGGTTCCAACGTGATCTCGATCGTCTACAGCTTCCCTGATCCGCACCAGGGCACGACGTTCGTTGCGGCGCTGCTGCAGAACTACCTGTTCAGCCGTCAGGCGCTGCAATCGATCGACCTGCCGCAGTCTTTCTACGAGTCGAAGAAGCATCTGTATCAAGTGCGACTCGATGGCCTGGAAGGCAACCGTCAGGCACTGCTGGAAAGTGTCGGTTCGTCGGATCCGAAGGAAGAAATCACCTTCCGTCTCAACGCGATCAACACCGAAGAGCAAGCCCTGAACCTGTACCAGGATCGCCTGTTGCAGAGCCAGCGCTGGCTGGAATACCTGAAAACCGCGCTGGCCGCTGCCAGTACCAACAAGCTCAACGACTACACCTTCCCCTACACCTTCACCACCACCGTCGACAACGTGGCGTTCGAAGACCGCGAAATCAAACAGATGGGCGAGCAACTGACCACTCAGGTCAGCCGCTACATGAATGACCTGGCGGTATTCCAGCCCGGCAGTGAACCGATGCTGCTGACCCGCGAACAGATTGCCCGCACCCGTCAGCAATTCCTCAAAGTGGTGAGCAACCGCATTCAGGAACGCACCAACGATCTGGCGGTGGTCAAGCAAGTGATCGATCAGAAAACCGCGCGCATCGCCGAGTTCAAGAATCGCATCCACGAGCTGCAGCAGACCCAGAGCAAGCTGCGGCAGATGGACACCGAAATCGATGCGCTGCACGCCGCGTTCTCGACCTACGCCCAGCGCTTTGCCGAAAGCAGCACCACCGGCGCGCTCAACGACGATCTGTCCAACGCCCGGGTGCTGAGCCCGCCGTTCGAACCGACCGAAGCCGCGTTCCCGAAACCGGGCCTGATCATTCCGTTCGGTTTGTTCACCGGTCTGTTGCTGGCGATTGCCCTGGTCTACGTGCGTGAGTTCTTCGATCACCGCTTCAAACACCCGGCGCAAATCAGCCACGAGCTGGGCGTACCGGTGCTGTTGGTGATCAACGACCAGAACACGCTGCCGAGCAATCCGCACAAGAACTGGACCGTGCCAAGCTTCCTGTACTGGGTGCGCAATTGAACACCGCACCGTCCCCGAACGCCGCGCTGCCGATCATTCATTTGCTCAGCAGCGGCGGTTTCTATGGGGCCGAGCGGATGTTGCTGGATCATTGTCTGGCGACGCCGGGACAGCATCAGGTGCTGTTTCTCGACGCGCCGCCAGAACTGATCGCGCGCTTTCGTCAGGCCGGGGTGGACTGCCGTGGCTGCGCCGGACTAGGCGAATTGCTGCGGCACTTGCGCCAGCGGCAGAGCGAGCGGCCGCTGATCAATACGCACAATTTCAAAGGCCTGCTGTTCGGCTGGGTCGGCGCAACCCTGTTGCGCCTGCCGCTGGTGATCACCCAGCACGGTTTCACGCCACGCAGTCGCAAGCAGAAGTTCTACACCTGGCTCAGTCTGCAACTGTGCCGCACCGCGTCGGTGGATCGGGTGGTCTGCGTGGCGGAAAGCATCGCCGTGTTGCACCGTCAGGCCAGCGTTCGGGCGGAGAAGTTGCAGGTGATCCCCAACGGCTTGCCCGCCGCCCATGGGCAAATGATTCATGACGCCGATCGGCAGCGCTGGCTCGCCGGTTATGTCGGCCGTTTGAGCAGTGAGAAAGGTCCGGATCTGTTTCTCGATGCGCTGATCCCGCTGTGTCATCAGCATCCGCAACTGGATGCGGTGATGCTCGGCGACGGCCCGGAGCGCGAGGCGCTGCAGGCACGCATCGACAGCGCCGGTTTGCAGCTACGGATTCGCCTGCCGGGCTACCAGACCGTCATGCAACCGTGGTGGCAACGCCTTGATGCGTTGGTGATCAGTTCGCGCACTGAGGGCACGCCGATGATTTTGCTCGAGGCGATGCAGGCCGGTGTGCCGGTGGTCGCCTTCGGCGTCGGTGGGATTCCCGATGTGCTGGAACACCGGCACAACGGCTTGCTCGCCGAACCCGCCGACAGCAATGCCCTCGCCCGCCAGCTCGACACGCTGTTGACTGAGCCGAAACTGGCGCGGCAACTGCGTGACAACGCGAAACGCACGCAACAGGATCGCTACGACCTCAAGGCCCTCGCCGAACGCTGGTCGCAGCTGTACATCCGCACGGCACGGGAGGCACGCGCATGATTTTCCCGCTCTCGATCGTCAGTTTGCTCGGTCTGGTCTGCATCGCTTTGCTGGCCAGCCCTTATCCGTATCTGGCGCCGGGAGCGGTGCTGGGCCTGGTGGGTTTCGCGGTGCTGTATCGCAAACCGACCTGGGGCCTGCTCGGGATTGCCGCGCTGGTGCCATTCGAGGGTTTCTTCAAGGACAGCTCGCTGTCGGGCAGCAAACTGATCGGCGCTTCGCTGGCGGTGATCCTGATGCTGCAACTGGCGCTGCACCAGATTCCCTCCGAACGCCTGCGCAGCAACATCTGGCGTTACCTGGTCTGGTTCATGGTTCTGTACTTCCTCAGCCTGCTCAACACCGATGACATGGGCATGTCGCTGGGGCACCTGCGCGAACTCAGCGTTGGCCTGATCCTGTTTGTCATCACCCTGCTGATCGGCCGCGAGCTGAACCTCGACCTGTTCGCCCGACTGGTGACCCTCGCCGTCAGCGCCACTTGTGCGATGGCGATGTTCTCGACCAAGTTTCAGGATCAGGGTCGCGCCGCCGGCCTGCTCGAAGACCCCAACGCCTTTGCCATGCTGATCGCTTTCGCCATTCCGCTGGGCCTGCTGTTGGTGATCCGCAGCCCGAACCTGCTGCACCGGTTGTTCTGGGGCGGTTGCTGCCTGCTGTTGCTGGGCGGCATGACCAAGACTGAATCGCGTTCGGGGCTGGTGGTGATCGCCCTCAGTCTGTTGATCGGCTGCTGGCATTACCGCTCGCAACTGACGCGGATTCGGCCGCGGCATCTGGGCTTCGCCATGCTCGGCGCGGCGATCGTGATTCCGCTGGCGATCTATGCGATGCCCGCCGGCTACATTGCGCGGATTCAATCGCTGAGCGTGTTGAGTGCCGGCGCCAAGGGCCACAACGACGAATCTCTCGGCCGGCGCGCCTCGTACATCGTGGTCGGCAGCCAGATGATCCGCGAGAACCCGCTGCTCGGCTCCGGCCCCGGCACCTTCCCGCTGCACTACGCCACCACCGGTTACGCCAAGGCGTTCTCCGCCAACCGCAAGATCGGCGATCTCTACCGCCGCGCTCACAACACTTACCTGGAAATCTTCAGTGAATTGGGGATTCCCGCCGGGCTGATGTTCGTCGGCATGCTCGGCCTCGGCTTGTACAACCTGATTCGCGCACGCGCCGCATGGATGCTGCGGCGTGACTGGCAACAAGCCGACTTGATGACCCACCTGGGTGTGAGTTTTCTCTCGCTGACGCTGTTTTTGATGTTCCTCAGCGCGCCGAACCAGAAGTACGTGTGGATCATGCTCGCGCTGACCAGCGTCCTGCGTGTGAAAGCCGAGCAGGCCCCCCTGACGGAGGCCCGCGCATGAGCCGGATCAGTATCGTCATCCCGATGTTCAACGAAGCCCGGCACATTGGCCGCACGCTGCTGGCCGCGCAAAAAGCCGCGCACGCGGCCAATATCGAGTGCGAACTGATCGTGGTCGACAACGGTTCCAGCGACAACGGACCGCACATTGCCCGGCAGTTCGGTGCACAGGTCTTGAGCCTGCCGGGGCTGTTGATCGGCGCCCTGCGCAATCGCGGCACGGCCATCGCCACCGGTGAATGGCTGGCGTTTATCGACGCCGACATCGAGATGCCGGAAGACTGGCTGACGCCGCTTTTCGATCTGGAGGCCAGTGCGCAGGCCGACGTGTTTGGTCTCGATCTGCACACCCCGGCTGAGGCGCCGTGGTATGCCACCGCGTGGCAACGGCGCACCTTGCGCGTGTCTTCGCAGGCCTCGCATGTGGTCGACTGGCTGCCCAGCGCCAACCTGCTGATGCGCCGGACGTGGTTCGACAAGGTCGGCGGATTCAACGAAACCCTGCGCACCGGCGAGGACAAGGAGTTCACCCTGCGCCTGCGTGAAAACGGCGCCATCCTGTTGTCGGTCAACAACAACGTCGCCCTGCACTGGGGTTACGAAATGAACTGGCGTGAATGGATGGGCAAGGAGCTGTGGCGTCAGGGCAGTCATCTGCAATTGCTGCGCACCCACGGTTTCAGCCTGCGCCTGCTGCGTTTTCCGATGCTGTCGATTGCCGTTTGGGTACTCGATTTTCTGGCGATCTCGGCGCTGCTCGACGGTTTCCCGCATCACGCCGCAATCATGGTGATCCTGACCCTGATTCCGGGCCTGATCCTCAGCCTGCGGCAGAGCGCCAAGCACCACAATATCGGCCTGACCCTGCAACTGTGGGGCCTGCACTGGGTGCGTCTGCACCTGGCCGGCGCTGCGTTCATTCTCAGTCTGTGTCATTGGAACGCCAGGAGGCCTGCCCGTGGCTGAATTCATTTTCTGGATGTGCCTGTTGCTGCCGGTGTACGCCTATGTCGGCTATCCACTGCTGCTGACACTGTTGGCGCCTCTGTTTCCGGCCTGGCGCCACACGCCGGCACCGCCGCTGAACATCAGCATCGTGATCGCCGCGCATAACGAGGCGCGGCACATCGAGCACAAGTTGCGCACGTTGCTGGCGCAGGATTATCAGCCGGCGACGTTGCAGATCATTCTCGCCAGCGACGGCTCGACCGATGACACCGTGGCTTGCGCGCACAAAGTCGTCGACCCGCGCATCACCGTCCTCGACCTGCCGCGCCAGGGCAAAGCCGCCACGCTGAATGCCGGCGTGGCCGTGAGCACCGGCGACATACTGGTGTTCACCGACGCCGACAACCAATGGTCACGCGAGACCCTCGGTTATCTGCTCGCACCGCTGAATGATCCCAACGTCGGCGGCTGTGCCGGGCACATGGTGATTCCGGTCACCGGCGGCGGTTTGAGCGTCGGTGACAGTCTGTATCGGCATTACGAAGGCTGGTTGCGCCGGGTTGAAAATCGCACCGGCTGCATGGTCTCCGCCGACGGTGCCCTGCTCGCCCTGCGCCGCGAGTTGTTCCAGAACGTGCCGGCCGAAGTGAATGACGATTTCTTTATCAGCACCTGCGCACCAGTGGCACACAAACGCATCGTCTATGTGCCTGAGGCACAGGTAATCGATCACGGTGTGGATGAAGCGGACAAACAATTCCGCCGCCGTCAACGCGTCACCGTCGGTGGCCTGCAAAGCCTCGCGCAGCGCCGCGAACTGCTCAATCCGCTGAAATATGGTCTGTATTCGATTGCGTTGATCAGCCACAAGCTGATCCGTCGTCTCGCGCCGATCCTCCTGCTGCCGCTGTTGCTGAGCAATTTCTGGCTGTGGGATGACCACGGCTTTTATCGCCTGGCACTGATCGCGCAACTGTTCGGCTATGCCGTGGCGATTGCCGGTTTGCTGGATTCGCAACACCGCTTGCCCAAACCGTTCCGCCTCGCCGCGTTTCTGCTGGTCACCCTTGCCGGGATGAGTCTTGGCCTGTGGCAGTTCCTGCGCGGTCAGCGATATGCCCAGTGGAATCCTGAACAGAACCGTTAAGAGGACCGAAGCCATGGCGATCAAACAACTGATAAAACGCACCAGTGGCTGGCTCTATCTCAACTCGTCCGTGGGCCGCAACCAGTTGCACGGCGCCGGGGTGATTCTGATGCTGCACCGCGTGCTGTCGAACGACCGCGCCGCCGACCTGCCGCACCGCAACGAGCTGTGTGTGGGGCCGAAAGCGTTCGAGCATTTGCTGGTGTGGCTGCGTCGGCATTTCGATTGCGTGCCGCTGATGGAAATCCTCCAGCCCAACTCGCTGCGCACCGAGCGCCCACGGGTGGCGCTGACCTTCGATGACGGCTGGCGCGACAACGCGGTCAACGCCTATCCGCTGCTGCAGAAACATCAGGTGCCGGCGAGCATTTTTCTCTCCACCGACTTCATCGGCAGCCGTCAGCGCTTCTGGTGGGAAAGCCTCGGCGAAACCCTGTGGGGCAGCCACGGCGACAAGGCGCGCATGCACCTGATCGAATGCCTGCATGCCATGCATCACCCCTTGCCGGTGCTGGTCGATGACATTGATGTCGAGCGCCGCAGCCTGGCGCTGCTGCATTATCTGCAAGGCCTGAAGACCCTTGATCCGCAGGAGCTTGAACGCCTGACCGACGAATGCCCGCAAGAGTCGCAACCGCAGGCGCTGGACTGGCATCAAGTGCGCGCACTGGAGGCTTCCGGGCTGGTGCGTTTCGGCCCGCACGGCGCCAGTCATGCGATCCTCACCGGTCTGGACGATGTACGTCTGGACGAAGAAATCAGCCGCAGCCGCGATGCCCTGCACAACGGCTGCAATCGGCCGTTGCCGGTGTATTGCTACCCCAACGGCGACAACGATGAACGCGTGCGCCAACAGATCGCCAGCCATGACTATCCGTTTGCGCTCGGCACCGGCACCGGCATCTATCGCGGTGAAGGCGATCCGCTGAATCTGCCGCGTTTCGGTGTCAGCCAGCGCACGGCGCGCAATCCGGAACTGCTGTCGTGGCGGATCTTTCGCGGGGCGCGGCCATGAGCCGAGGCAGCTACCTCAAGCATCTGGCGCTGAGCATGGGCACCAAACTGGCGATGATCGCCCTGCGTTTGCTGCGCAACGTATTGCTGGCGCGGATCCTCGGGCCGAGTGAGCGCGGGCTGTTTGCGCTGCTCAGCACGCTGCCGGATCTGATCAGCGCGGCCACCAGTGGCGGGCTGAATTCGGCGGTGGGTTATCAAGCGGCCAAGCAGCGACCGATGGGGCTGCTGCTCAGTCAGGTGTTGGTGTTCGGCTGTTTGCTCGCCGCGTTGCTGACCTTGCTGGTGGTGGCGTTGGTGCGCGAGTTTGGCGCTGAACTGGATGTGACCGTGCAACTCGGTCTGCTCGCCTGGTTGTTGCTGCTGGCAGTACCACTGACGGTTTTGAAAAGCGGTCTGCTGACCTTGCACAACGCGTCGGGCGGCGTGGTGGCGTTCAACGCCTTGCGTCTGGTCGAATCGCTGGCACCGCTGCTGCTGTTTCTCGCGCTGTTTTGGATGTGGCAAAGCGCGGCGCTGGAAGCGGCGCTGATCAGTTGGCTGGCCGGGATCAGCCTAGTGGTGCTGGTCGGTTGGGTCTGGCTCAAACGCGCACAGCCATTGCAACTGCAATGGGACCGCGCCAGCCAGAAAGAACTGCTGCGCTACAGCGCCCGCAGCCATCCGGACCTGCTGTTCCAGCAAGTGATTCTGCGCTCGGATTATCTGTTTATCGGTGCCTTGCTCGGCAGCACCGCGCTCGGTCATTACGCCATGGCCAGCGCTGCCGCCGAACTGCTGCTGATCGTCCCGGAAGCGGTGACCACACCATTGATGAAACGCCTGCTGCAGCAGGACGAAGGCATGGATAAAGTCACTCCGCTGGCGTTGCGCCTGACCGCGACGGTAATGCTCGGCGCCTGCCTGAGCATGGCGGTGATTGGCGAATGGCTGATCGTCACCCTGTTCGGCGCCGCTTACCAACCGGCGTATCCGGCGTTGCTCGCCCTGCTGCCGGGGCTGTTGGGCCTGTGCTACGCGAGCATTCTGCGCCTCGACTTGCTCGGCAAGAATCGTCCCGGCACGGTGTCGCTGCTGATGGGCCTGGGCGCCCTGCTCAATCTGGCGCTGAACCTGGTGCTGATTCCGGCCTATGGCATTGTTGGCGCGGCGGCGGCTTCGTCGATTGCCTATCTGGCGGTGACCGTGGCGATGCTGGTGCTTTACTGCCGTTTGAGCGGCGTGCCGTTCTGGCAAACCCTGATCATCCTGCCGCGCGATGTCCTGCCCATGCTGCAGATTCTGCAAAGGAAAGCCGCATGAAAGGCCTGGCCCTGCTGCTCGGTCTCGGCCTGTCGCTGGACGCGTTTGCCGCGTCGATGCGTTGGGGCGAGATCCGTGACGGCAGCCTGTATCTGCAAAGCGATCGCCCGGACACGCTGACCGTGCGCTGGACGCCAGCGTGGCAGGCGGATGCCAACGAAGAGCATCTGTACCTGCTCGACGGCCAGGGCAAATTGCAGGGCGACCGGTTTATCCAGGCCAGCGAAACCCGTGGCAGTCAGAGCTGGCCATTGCTGCCCGGCGCAGCCAGTTATCGACTGGAGATTCCCGGCTACAGCTTTCGCAACTATCGCATCGAACATGACGAGCGCACGGTCGCCCTGTTCGCCCCGGCCAAAGTGCATTTCAGCGCGCAGACGCAGAACGGCGACACGTTGTATTTCAAAGTCGCGCCCGGCGAACGTGCAGTGCTGGCCGGCAAGTTTCATGGCGGTGTCAGTGCGTTGCAGGCGCAGCGCGTGGGTGACGGGCAAGCGCTGACACTGACACTGAAACCCTATCGCGCCTATTGGCAGTTCGATCAGCTCGCACTGCCGGTCAGCGCCCAGGAACAAGTCTGGCGCCTGCGTTTGCAGGGCAGCGGTAAAGCGGCGTTCTGGCTTGATGGCACCGCCAATCTGTTTGCGCAGAACCCGCAGCAACTCAAACCGCTGCGCGAAGACGCCGGGCAGATCCGTTTGACCCTGCACGACAAAGTCCTCGGGCGCACGCCGGATCTGGGCATCGCCCTGCCCTACGTGATGCCGCCAGCAGCCAGTCATGCGGCGCTCGATGCGCTGAAACCGACGGCGGCGAGTTACTACAGTTTTGTTGATGTGACGGCGAAGAACCCGCAGTTCGAAGACGCGTTCCGTCAGGTTTATCAGGATCGTTTCGGCATCAAACAGGACATCACCCTGCTCGCCGGCAGTCAGCGTCAGGCCGATTTACGCGCCGATGTGCAAAGCAACAGCGGCCTCGATGCGTGGCTCGCCAGCACACGAGCACTGGGCGGCAAAGGCACCCACTACATCGGTTTCGCCGACGAGCCGAACCTCAACTATTCGAGCTACGCGCAGTATCAGGCGATTTTCACCAGCATGGCCCGCCAGGTGCGCAGCGACCGGGCGAATGCCAAGGCTGGCGTACGCATCGCCATGCCGGCCAGTTCGCGCCTGGTCAACGGGCCGTTCGCCAATAACGCGGCGGACAAGCGCGGCATCGACTGGGCGCGCCGTTTGCTCAACGAGTCCGCCGATCAGGTGGATGCGCTGGCCTGGCACGAATGGATGATCCGCGATCTGCTCGCCACTCGCGTCTATCGCGACAGCGTGCGCCGCGCCGCCGAATTGGTTGGCCTTGATGGTAACGGCCAGCCGCGCAAGGCCCTGCTGCTCGATCAGACCAATCTGTCCAGCGGCTCCAGCCTCAGCCCCTACGATCAGGAAACCCATTACACCTCGCTGTGGTGGGCGTCGGTGGTGATCAACGCTTCGCAGGACGGCTTGCTGACCATGCTCAACTGGTTCCAGGCCGCCGATGAGCCGCAGTACCCCAAGGGCATGTTGCGGGTACTCGGCGATGATCGTTTCGAGTTGAAACCGGTGGGCCTGGCTCAGCAGTTCATCGCGCAGCACTGGCTGCATAAGGTGCTGTGGCTGGAGAACGATGCGTTTGAAGTCGATGTGCTGGCGATGGCCGGTGATGAGCAACGCGGATTGCTCGGGGTGAACAAAGGCACGCGTTTGCAGCGTATCGATCTGAGCGGCGCCAAGTGCCCGCTGAACAATGGCGCCCTGCGCTACTTCGGAGCGGACAACCGCAGCCGCGACGCACCATTTGCCTGCCGCGATGGGCGCGTCAGCTTCGATTTGCCGGGGGAGACCCTGTTTGCACTGAGCTGGATCGCGTCATGAAGCCAATTCCGATTATCAGAACATGTAAGGCGAACAAAGATTTGTGGGTAGGGAGTTTTTGTGGCGAGGGGATTTATCCCCGATGGGCTGCGAAGCGGCCCCGCATTTACAGGCTAAAAGCGACGACTGCTGCGCAGCCCATCGGGGATGAATCCCCTCGCCACAGAGCCCCTCGCCACAGTCGTTCGCCTTGCCGGAACTCCGGAGTACGCACAATGGGCATCGTCAGCAAACTCAGCGAACACATCAAGCAGAAAGGACTGTCTGCCACCGTCAAAAAGGCCTGGAAGCACTACATCTTTTCCCATCAGGAGCTGCTGTGGATGGAGCGCGATCTGGTCAGCCCGGTGCCGCCGCACAGCCTCAAGCCCTACCCGCCGTTGCGGGTGGTGAAGATCACCGCAGACAACGCCAGCGCCTTCGCCCGCTACTTCGGCGACCGTGTCGGGACCATGGCGGAACTGGCCAACGAGGGCCACACCGGGCACATGCACCTGGACGATCAGGGCGATGCCGTGGCGTTCATCTGGGGCAGTGCGCGGGACTATTTCGACCGCCATTACTACGGCTGCCTGTTCCCGGTGAAACCCGGCGAGTTCTTCGAGTTTGGCGGTGAACTGACCCGTGCCTATTGGGGCTCGGAGCTGTCGGTGGATCTGCAACTGGAGCTGTGGAAAGCCATGGCCGCGCAAGGCTGCGACAAAGTCGTGGATGTCTGCGAGTTCCACAACATTCCGGCGCTCAAGCTGCACCTGCGCATGGGCTATACCGAACAGGGGCGGATCATGAACGTCTACACCCTGTTCAACCGCTGGCGCTTCTACCGCGAAACCCGCTACAGCGGCTCGCGTCTGGATGCGTTGCGCAAACCTTCCCGTCCACCTGTAACAGCTACGGCGGCCTGAGCCTATGGTGACGCGATTCGAATGGTGCACTTCACTGTGCGCCGCCGATTTCCCGGCAGCAGCGTATGAAGCGCTGCGCCTGCGGGTGACGGATCACACGCCGTTCAACAACCTCGGTTGGTTGTGTGCGGCCGAGCAGGCACTCGGTGAGGGTGAGCGTCTGCACATCCTGCTGGGTTGGGAGACGGATGAATTGCGTCTGTGCCTGCCGCTGGTGGCGAGTCGCGAGCGCTTTTTCGGCGTGCCGTTCCGGGTGCTGCACCACTTGGGTTATCCGCTGGCGGATCGCCTCGCGCTGCTGTCGCTACTGGACAGCGAAGGTATGCGCCAGGCGCTGTCGTTGATCCGCCAACGTGTGCCCCACGCGCTGCTGCAGCTCAATGAAGTGTCCGAGCCTGCCGGTGAGGAAAGTGCGCTGACCGAATGGATGGCGCGCAGCTCCACCGCTGAGCGGCGCCTGAGTTGTCGGGTGCCGGTACATCTGATCAGCGAGGCGGATCATCAGGAAGTCTCCGGCGATCCACGCTACAAACTGCGCCGGGCGCGTAAACGGATTGCCGCGTGTGGCGCCGAGGTGCGGCGGATCATTCCGGATGCAGTCACCATGGGGCCGCTGTTGCAGGCGATCAGTGAAGTCGAAGCAGTGAGCTGGAAAGGTGACGAAGGCGTCGGGATTTTTGCCAGCGAACGCAGTCGACTCCTGATCGAGCGCGCCTTCACCGCCCTCGCCGGCCAAGGCCTGGTGCGGCTGGTGACGCTGGAGCTGAACGGGCGGTGCATCAGCTATCGGCTCGGTCTGCTCGAACAGAGTCGACTCTACGATTACAACCTCGCCTTCCTGCCGCAATACGCCGACCTGGGCAGCGGCCGGGTGTTGCTGGAGGAATGGATTCGCTGGGGGCTGGACGAGCACTGGCACTGGATCGATGCCTCGCGGGTCAGCCTGGAAAACTCCAGCCATCAACTGCATGAACGCATGACCGGACAACTGGAGCACTGGCGCTGGAGCTTTTACTCCTGGCGGCCGAGTGGCCTCGTCCTCGGTCTGGGCTTGCGCCTGTGGCATCGACTCAAGCCGCGCGTGCAAGGCTGGCGGGCGCGGCGCGCAGAGCTTGCGAAACCCACATTGAAACCTGTCGCGATCACCACGGAGGGCGAACATGCCTCGCCAAGTCATAGTCAACGCTGACGATTTCGGCCTCAGCCCGAATGAAAACTCGGTGATCTTCGCCGCATTTCAGGCCGGGGTCATCAGTTCTGCCACGGCGATGGCCAACATGCCGGCGTTTGAAGCGGCGTGTGCCATGGCCCGGCACCCTGTGCTGGAAGGCCGGGTCGGATTGCACTTCAACCTGACTTACGGGCGCCCGTTAAGCCGGGCCATCCTGTTGCGCCGAACGTTCTGCGACAGCCATGGTGTGTTCGACCTCAGCCTGCCGCGCCACAGTCTGTGGCTCAGCCGTGAGGATCGCGATGCGGTGCGTGAAGAGTTGCAGGCGCAGTGGCAGCGTTGTGTCGACCATGGCGTACGCCCGAGCCATATCGATTCGCATCAGCATGTGCATAACATCTGGCCGATCGGCGAAATCGTCGCCCGCTTCGCAGCGCATCAGGGCGTACCGATTCGCCTGGCACGCAATCTGGGGCAAAACCTCAACCTGGCGAAACGGTTGTTCAAGGGTTTGCTCAATTGGCGTTTGCAGGGTCTGGCCGGTGTGACCGCCGACTATGTGTGCACGCCGATCGACTTGCGCAACGACTTCGCGCCGACCGACGGTGTGCTGGAAATCGTCGCTCATCCGACTCAACTTGGCGCCGACTTTGGTGACGCCTACCTCAACCCCGACGAATCCCTGAGCCGCGTGCTAGAGCAGCGGCTGGCGGGTATTCCGCGGGTTTCCTACGCCGACTTGAACAAGGATTTTCTACGCGGTGCCGCGGCACTCGATTGACTTACATACCTTGCAATACTTTCAAAGATGGCACTTTGAAATGTACTCGCAAAGGTGATCTATACCCACAAAAGCACCATCCACAACACCCGGGCTGCGGCCACGGAGGGCATCATGAGTGTCATCGAAAAACTACAAGAACGCATCCGCCAGAAAGGCCTCGGTCGCACCTTCGGCACGTTGTGGAAACGCTACGTGTTCTTCCATTGGGAACTGCTGTGGATGGAGCGCGACCTGGTCAGCCCGGTGCCGCCGCACAAGCTGCGCCCTTACGATGGCCTGCGCAGAGTCGACATCACGCCGCAGAATGCCGGAGCGTTCGGCAAGCATTTCGGTGATCGCGTGGAGACCATGGCGGAACTGGCCGCCGAGGGTCACACCGGGCACATGTACCTCGACGCAGACGGCCACGCGGTGGCGTTTATCTGGGGCAGCATTCGCGACTATCACGACCGTCACTATTACGGCTGCACCTTCCCGGTGAAGCCTGGCGAATTCTTTGAGTTTGGTGGCGAAATGACCCGCGCCTATTTCGGCAGCAGTCTGTCGGTGGACGTGCAGGTCGCGCTGTGGGAAGCCATGGCGGCTCAGGGCTGCAACAAGGTGGTGGATGTCTGCGAGACCCACAACATTCCGGCGCTGAAGCTGCACATCCGCATGGGCTACCACGAACAGGGGCGCGTGATGCACGTGTATTGCCTGTTCGGTCGCTGGAAATTCTTCAGTGAAAGCCGCTACGAGGGCTCACGTCTTGACCCACTGCGTAAACCGGGGCGGCCGGTGGTGAGTGCGGCGGCGCAGGCTTGATACATCCTTGAAAGGGATGGCGGCTATTCGGCCGCCATCGCTGGCAAGCCAGCTCCCACAGGGGTTGAGTTGTACTAAGTTTTATTTGTACGACACTAAAACTGTGGGAGCTGGCTTGCCAACCCCCTTAGGGTTTTGAGTTGTACTCAGTTTTATTTGTACGACACAAAACTGTGGGAGCTGGCTTGCCAACCCCCTTAGGGTTTTGAGTTGTACTCAGTATTGCTTGTACGACACAAAACTGTGGGAGCTGGCTTGCCAACCCCCTTAGGGTTTTGAGTTGTACTCAGTATTATTTGTACGACACAAAACTGTGGGAGCTGGCTTGCCAGCGATGAGGCCAGTCGGCGCGATAAGGCATTCACGCCTTGGTGGCGACCAGGGTAAAGCACATCGGCATCTGCGCCTCTTGATTCAGATACTGGTCATACACCTCTTCCCGATTCGAATGCGCGTATTCCTTGAAATGCGCAATGCTCAGCCCTGCCCCGATAGCACCGCTGAAAATCGCTCCCAGCGTGTGCACAAACCAGTACGACTTCGCTGCCTGCTGTTCAACCTTGCCGACATAGACAATCGGTTCCTCCTGCACAAACGGTTCAGCGCGGAAGTACGAACTGGCGAGGCGATAAGGATCTTCCGCATCCGGATCAACCATTTCCAGAAACGGATGGGTTTCATAAATCACCAGTTTTCCGCCCGGCTTGAGGGTCGCGGCGACATGGCGGAAAAACTCGCCGATGTCCGGCATCCAGTTGAGAACGCCAATGGTGATCAGCGCCACGTCGAAGCGATTCTGCAGCGATGCAGGCAGATGATGGATATCGGCTTCGATGAATTCGGCGTTGTGCGCTGAGCGGCGGTTCAGTTCGCGGGCCTGCTCAAGGAACGCCACCGATTGATCAACACCGACAACCCCGCGCGCACCGAGGGCGAACAGCGACAGGCTTTCACGCCCGTTGTTGCAGCCCAACTGGATCACGTCTTTGCCATCAACCCCGACTTGCTCCAGCAAGCCGCGCAACGTGTCGTCGAGGCAAGAGAATTCTGCCTGCGCAACGTCGTTCAACAAGGCCTGCCAGTCAGGCGAATCCTGATGATGGCGGGCGGAATCGTTCCACGCCTGTCGATTGCTCTCGATGGCGGTTTTATTGTTCGGCACTTCCATGGCGCACTCCGGACGATGCTCGTGATTGAGCGGATCCGAGTCTAGATCAGCCCGGCAATTACGGTTGTTGCAAACTTGTAAGCCAATTCGTGTAGGAGCTGCCGCAGGCTGCGATCTTTTGATCTTGTTTTTAAAGGTCAAGATCAAAAGATCGCAGCCTGCGGCAGCTCCTACATATCTGATTGTTTGAATGGCGGGCAGCTATAGTTAATAGCCTTGGGGAAAACCGCACTCGCAGGTGCCGCCATGCAAATGCTCGATCGGCTGTTGTTCACCGGCTGTCTGCTCGCTGCCAATCAGGCGCAAGCGCTGGACAGCAATTTTGTTTACTACGGGCCCAACCAGCCCTTTGCTCACCCTGCTCCGTATTCCTTGAACGCAACGCCGCCGAAGCCTTACGAGGACACGGCGCCGCAGGATTTTGTGGTGATTCCGGATGATCACGTGTTCTACGACTCGCAATTGCCCACCGTGGCGGATGCGACGGTGCGGGTGTTTATTCGCACGTACGATGCCGAGCGCGGGATTTACGTGAATGACGAGGTGTTGGATCCGGGTTGTTTGCTGGAGTGTCTGAGCCGGCAGCAGCATTGATCCTGATTACCAAGTATTAACCAGACGCCACAAAACCCTGTGGGAGCGGGCTTGCCCGCGATGGCGTCCTGTCAGCCGATCTATCTGGTGACTGACACTACCTCATCGCGGGCAAGCCCGCTCCCACAGGGTTTTGGGTGTCCAGGCGGTCACCACTTTTACCACTGCCGTTTATCCGGGCGGGCGAGGCCGAGTTTTTCGATGCGATAACGCAGCATGTCGCGGCTCAGGCCCAGCAGGCGAGCTGATTTGGTGACGTTCCAGTCGGTCTTGTCGAGCATCTTGCGCACCATGTCGCGTTCGACTTCCGGCAGGTTCATCGATTCGGTGTTGCTCGCCGGTCGAGGTTCGTAGTGCATCGGCACTTCATGAATATGCAGCGGCGGTTCGTCGACCAGGCTCATGCACACGTTCAATTGATGCGCAGCAATCGTGTCGCTCGGTGCCAGCAGCACGGTCTGCTCAAGCATGTTGCGCAGTTCGCGCACATTGCCCGGCCAGGTATAACTGAGCAGCAACTCCTCGGCCTGCTGGCTGAAATGCAGATTCGGTTTGCCGTAGCGTTTGCCGTGGCTGGCGAGGAAGTGCCGCGCCAGCAGCAAGATATCGTCGCCCCGGGCGTACAGGCGCGGCACTTTGATCGATATGATCCGTAACCTGAAAAACAGGTCACGGCGAAATTTGCCCTGTTGCACCATTTGCTCAAGGTTGCAGTTGGTCGCGCTGATCACCCGCAGATTGACCTTGCGCTCCTTCACCGAGCCGACCCGGCGAATTGTCCGGTCCTCAAGCAACTTCAGGAGCTTGGCCTGCAGCAGCAGATCCATCTCGCCGACCTCATCGAGAAACAGTGTGCCGCCATCTGCCGCTTCCACCAGACCGACGCGACGGTCCTTGGCATCAGTGAACGCGCCCTTCTCATGTCCGAACAGCTCCGACTCCACCAGATTCGACGGAATCGACGCGCAGTTGAATTCAATAAACGGCCCCTTGCTACGCGGCCCATCGAAATGCAGGGCGCGAGCTACCAGTTCCTTGCCGGTGCCGGTCTCGCCTTCGACTAAAACCGGCGGCAGATCGGTGTTGGCCATGCGCCGCTCGGCGTCGAGCAACTGCCCGATGGTGTTCTTCAGATACTGCATCGGTGCCGAGTCGCCAATCAGCGCCTGCACCCCGGATTTCTGCGCCTCGCGGTCCTGATAGAACGACAGCGTGCGCTCCATCCGTTCGGTGGCCAGAGCCTTGTCCAGCAGCAGTTTGAGTTCCGGCAACGCGACCGGTTTGGTGACGTAGTGAAAGGCGCCCTCCTTCATCGCCACCACGGCATCTTCGACGTTGCCGTAGCCGGTCATCATGATCACTTTCAGATCTGGCGCGCTGATGCGCAGCTTCTGGATCAGGTCATGCCCACTCATGCCCGGCAGCGAGTTGTCGGTCAGCACGATGTCGGGCATGAAGCTGTTCAATTGCTCCAGCGCATCTTCAGCAGAATGGCAGACAGTCACCTCGAAGTCCTTGCGCTCCAGGTAGGTCTGAATATTCTCGGCCAGCAGTTCGTCATCCTCGACCAGCAGAATGCTGTGTTCCATATTCCCCTCCCGTTGCCACTTTGAAGTTGAGACTGACGCGGGTTCCTTCCTGCTCGCGGCTGGTCAGCACGACCGAACCTTCGAAACGCTCCATGATGCGTTTGACCAACGCCAGGCCAACCCCGAGGCCGCCCTGTTTGGTGGTGAAAAACGGTTTGAACACCAACAGTTGCTGCTGCGCGCTCATGCCCTTGCCGGTGTCGCTCACGGTCAGGCGCACGCTGTCGGGCTGCGGCGATTCGAATTCGACGCTGAGCACACCGCCCTTGGGCATGGCTTCCAGGGCGTTGGCAAACAGGCTATTGAGGATTTGCGTGAGCAACACCTTTTGACTGACGACCGGCGCGCAGTTTTGCGGAGTGAAGCGCACTTCGACGTTGCTGCGTTTGATCAGCGCCTCGAAGGCGCCAAAGGTGTCCTCGACCGCCATCAGCAGGTCCACCGCCTCGCCGTCGTCATTCATCGGCCGCAGCGACACCAGCAATTCGCGCACCCAGCGCGACATGCGATCGACCTGGCTGATGATGTCGCCAATGTTGCGTTGCGCGCCAGGGCTGGCGACTTCCTGGGCCAGTTCGGCGCTGGAACGGATGGTCGCCAGCGGATTGCGCAGGCTGTGCGCCACCGCCGAGGACATCTCGCCGAGGGCGACAAAGGTTTCATTGCTGATCAACTGTTGCTGTTGGCTCTGCAGCAGTTTCGCCGCGCGGCGGACGATCCAGAACAACGCCAGAAAGATCGCCGCACCGCCGAAACACGTGGCGGCCCAGATCGAGGCAAATCCACGGTCGATGCGGTCGACCAGATCCGCCGGTTCCTTGTAGATCTCGACCATGGTCACGACTTTGCTTTTGTCGGCGTTGAACATCGGGATGTAGTTCTCGATGAACAGATACTTCGGTTCGCGCAACAACTGCTGCTCGGGTTTCTCATCGTCGATCTTGTGATAACTGGAGGACACCGCGACTTTCATCTCGAACGATTCGTCGAGCTCGTCGTCATCCTCGAATTTGACCCCGATCAGCTCGGGATTGGTCGACCAGATCACCGTGCGATCCAACGCATACACCGTGGCCAGAAGTATGTCTGGCAGGTGTTCGATATGGTCGAGAAACTCCGCGCGCGCCGCTGCATGGGCAACGGGATCGACATCGGGAAAGTTGTCGTCCTGGCGTGGATCGAGCATTTCGCCCATGGTGCGTGCCGGGGTGATGCCGGCGTGGCGTATTTCCGCCGAGCCAATGGCCTGAACGAATTGCGCGGTCAGCAAGGCGTCGCGCTCGACACTTTCGGTGACGACAAAGCGCGTCGAGATGTACCCCAGCCCCACTGCCACGACGGCGATGATCAAAAAGCTCGCGAGCGAGAACCAGCGCAGCAGATTGAACTGTTCGCGCCAGCTCTTGCCCATTGCCGCCGGCGTGTCCGGCGCGGAGGTTTTTTGTATTTCCAGTCGCTGCATGGGAGTGCCCTGGAGGTTTTGTATCGAGCCAGTTACAGCCATCAGTGTAGGTGGCTCTGACCGCGACACACGGTTCAATGATGCTATTTCGCCGCTACCGCATCTGACTCACCGTCGCGGCTGCATGGTCCGGTTTTACTGGCGTCAATGCACCGTCGGCCATGGCATTGGCGGACGGTTGCTGGCGCTCGGTTTCGTCGCTGAGGAAGTCGATGATCGACTGCGCAGATGCCTCGTCGAGGCGCAGGTTGGGCATCGGAATTCGCTCGAACTGTTCGTAGAGTTGCAGGGCAGTCGGGTCTTTTTCCGCGAGCAGGCGATCCGGTTCGCGAATCCAGCGATTCAGCCACTGCGGATCACGGTTGCGGGTCACTCCGATCAGGTCCGGACCGATGCTGCGCATGCCAAGGCCCTGGCCATCCATGGGGCCGAGGCTGTGGCACGAGGCGCAGCGGGTGCGGAACAGTTCTTCGCCATTGCTCGGCGGGCGAATGTCCGGGGCGTCGGCGTAACTTTCTTCGATGCTCGGCTGTTTCCAGTTCTGCAGAGTGTTGGCCAGTTGATCGGCGAGGATCCACGGATTCTCGAACGGCGAGGCTTTCATCCAGCGCCCGGTGGTCTGGTTGCCGACGATCAGGCTGAGGTTGTGATCCTTGCTGCGGCCGTTGTCGACGCCTTCGATGAACAGCCCGAGTTTCTTGCGCAGGTCGGTGACGTCTTCGAATTCGCCGGTGAGAAACTTCCAGCCGGGGCCGACCTTGAAGCGCTGCGCATAGGCCTTGAGCACTTCGGGGGTGTCGCTGAGCGGGTCGATGCTGATCGAGTAGAAAAAGATGTCCTGGCCGACCCGATCACCGAGGAGTTTCTGCACCTGACGCAAGCGCGCGGTTTCCAGTGGGCAAGAGTCGCTGCAGGACGTGAAGATGAAATTGATCACCACCACTTTGTCTTTGATCAGGTCATCGAAAAAATGCACCTGCCGACCGTCCTGATCAGTCAGCAAGGTGTTGGGGAAATAGTCGCCACCCCACGGGGTGGCGGATTCGCTGGTCGCTGCCGTTGCGTCAACGCTGGCCTGGTGCGCGAGCAGCACGCGGCTGCCGAGCACGCAGGCCACCAGCACCAGCACCAGGTGCATACCCAGCGCCCGGGAGCGCGGGGTATGCAGCGGTTGGCTGTCACCGTGGCGGCGGTTCATGGCTTGACCACCACTTGCGGGCCGTAACCGTCGCCATTGCGGAAGGTTGGCAGCGCGGCCGAGTTGACGTAGCGCACGCCGTCCCAGCTCGGCAGAGGCGTCGGCATCAACTGCAGTTGCCCGGGTTTTTCAAGGTCCCACCGCAGCAGCATCGAGTTGTCTTCGTGCTGGGTGTTGTGACAGTGCTCCATGTACGTCCCGGCGAACTCGCGGAAGTTGATCGCCATTTCGACGTTGTCCAGACCATCGGCTTCGGAACCGATCCGGTAGACGTCCTTGCGCGCCCATTTCTCCCATTCCGGTGGTGCTTTGCCGCCGCGACTGAGGATGATCCCTTCTTCGAAGTGCACATGCACCGGATGGCTCCAGCCCTTGCCGCCGGCCTTGATGTTCCAGACTTCCAGAGTGCCGAATCCGCTGACGCCGGCATCGGTCGGGCCGCTGGACAGCTGGGTCGAGGCGTTCAGGCGCCGTGGGTCCATGTGGTAGCCAAAACCACCGTCGGTCTTGACCGTCCACGGTGCTTCATCGGTGCCATCGGCACGGCCGAAGGTGAAGGTGCGGTGACGGGCTTTGGCCAGCAGCGCCTTGTCGGCAGCGTTGTCGCGATGGATCTTCAGCGGGATCATCACCAGCCCTTCAGCCTTGCCGGGTTTGGCCGGTTCGTAGGCTGCCGGGTTCATCGCCAGATCCTGGCCGGTGTAGGCCTTGACGTTGAGTTGCAAAACCTTGCCCACCGCCGGATCGCCCTTGTCCCACTGCGGGCCCTTGCTGGTTTGCTTGATCACCGGCAGGTATTTCTCCGAGAGCACATCCGCCAGCGGGATCATTTCTTTCGGGCCTTTGCCGTCGTCCTGCGCCTGCAGGTTGAGGAAGAACAGCTTGTCGCCAGGCTTGATGCCGTTTTTCGCGAAGTTGACGATGATGTCGAAGCGCTCCGCGATGCCTTGGGTCGGCAGGATCGCGTTGTGGTTCTGTTTATCGCCGTCGGCGTCGAGGTCCATGCTGCCGTCGAACGGCACGCTGTGTTCCATAATGTTGCCGTCGTTGGCGATCATGTGGAACGGCACGCGGCTGTACGTCAGACCCGAGTTTTTCGGCCCTTGGAACTCTCCGCCACTGCCTTTGATTTCCCGCACCAGCGCCAGTTTGAAATAGCGCGACACCGAGCCATTGAGAATGCGGAAGCGATAGCTGCGTGCGCGCACGTCGAGGGTCGGTTTCCACTGCCAGTTGACCAGCACCTGATCGCCGATGAAGCCGTCGGTGTTGAACGGGTTGAACCACAACTGACCTTCCTGATCCCAGGCCTTGTCGGCGAACACTAGGTTGACGTCATAGTCGCGGTTGCCCCACGGCAAGGCGCTGCCGCTGGGGAAGCGCAGGTTGACGCCGTCGTTGACCGACTCGTTGCCGCGATCCAGCGCGCTGTAGTAGTTCATCATCGCCGCGTTGCCCTTGTAGACATTCTGCGCGGTGAAATCGAGCATGTGGTCGTGGAACCAGTGGGTACTCATGGTTTCGCGCCAGTCGCCCCGGATCTTGATGGTGCCGTTATTACAGGTCTTCTTCGCCGGGGCCAGATCGTTGACCCACAGGGTCTCGCCCGGCGCACAGGGGAACGCCGCGCGCGGGTCTTCCGCCTTGGTGTTGATGCTGTCGTAACCGGCGAGCTGGATCGGCCAGCGATAATCGTAGTACTGGCCGGGGAAGAAGAACGCGTTGGCATAGCCGTCGCTTTCCGCCGGCGCGTGGCCGTTGTGCTCGTGGGTGCTGATGGTGTGCAGACCGAAACCGCGGTTGGCCGACGGGTCGATCGGCAAGCCGTTGTAGTGGCGCATCATCACCGGTTGGCCGTAGCGCACCATCAACAGTTTCGGCGGCAGCGTGCCGTCGAAGGTCCATACCGAATTGTGGTTCTGCACCGGCATGTTCGGGTGGAAGCGCGGGTCGACGCCTTTGGCGGTGCCATCGGTCGCCGGTACGCCGGCGACGTTGTGGTAAAGACCGCCGGGGCCGAACTCGCCCAGGGCGTAGCCGTGCATTTGCCGACTGTCACGCAGGCCGCCGTTGAGGCGCGCGCCGGTCTGCACGGTTTTATAGGCGACTTGCGGGTAGAACTCGTTCCAGCGCTGGTGCGACCAGCCTTTTCCTGGCGGCCGTCCTTCAGCGGAGGAGCCGATGTGGCGGTTGAGGAACACTTCGATCTGCGCCTGCCACGGGTTGCGGTCGACCACGTTGGAGAACTGGCTGGGGAACGGCGTCAGCCCCGGTTGGCGCAAGAACGCATCGAGCGCCGTGCCGGGTGGCGCGCTGCGGGCGATGTTGTTCGGGTCCTGCGCAGGTGCCGGGCCGATCGCGGCCGGCGGAAAGGGCAACGGCGCGGCCGGGGTGGTCGGGTCGAGTTTTTCCGGGCCGAATTCCTCGAACAGCAGCAACTGCTGGCTGAACGGCTGTGCGCCATAGAGCGGGCTGGGTTTGCCGTTGGTGGGATAGTTGAAACTGGTCTGCACGGTGGGCGGCAGAACGTTTTCCGTGCGGGTCGAGTCTCGCGTGCCTTTGACCCCGTCGGGCAAATCGAAGGAGTCTTCGTTGGCCTCGGGCATGGTCAGGATGGCGTTGAGTGCGGTCGGCTCGTCCGCCGGCTCGTCGTAGTACGCCGACGGATCGGACGTTTCGGGCTGGCGTTCATCATCAATCGGGCTCGCCTGAACCACGGTCATGGTGCCGAGGGTCAACATCAGAAAGACGCTCAGTGGCGTCAACCGGAAGGTATTGCTTAGGTCACGCGTTGCTCTGTCCATCACCAGCCGCCTCATCAAGGAAGGGGTGATGGTGTTTTGCAACTAGTGCGCCAAGAATTTATTTCCAGTTGTTACAGGGGCTTGGGGACGCTGTAGGTTCCCCCACCCCCCGGTGACCGGGGCTTGACACCCATTGGTGGGGGAAGTTCATAAAATTATCGAGCGTATGAATTCTTGTGGCGAGGGAGCTTGCTCCCGCTCGACTGCGCAGCAGTCGTAAACCCCTTTTGTCTTGCTCGTTCCCATGCTCTGCGTGGGAATGCAGCCCGGGACGCTCTGCGTCCCATTGGAACGCGGAGCGTCCCTTGAGACATTCCCACGCAGAGCGTGGGAACGATCATGCACAGGGGGAAGGTGTAAATCAGGGGACGCGTTGGAAGGCCAGGCGCACGGTGGTGCCCTCGCCTTCGCGGCTGTCGAGGGTCACGCCGCCGCCGAAGCGCTCCATGATGCGTTTGACCAGCACCAGGCCGACGCCCAAGCCCCCCGATTTGGTGGTGAAAAACGGCCGGAACGCCATGGTCCGTTGTTCCTCGTTCATGCCTTTGCCGGTGTCGCTGAGCACCACGCATACACCACGATCGCCGCTCGGTTCAAGGCTGACGGTCAACGTGCCGCCCTTGTCCATCGCCTCCAGCGCATTGGCCAGCAGGCTGTTGAGGATCTGCGTCAACTGCACCGGCTGACTGAGCACCATCGGTGTGTGCTGCGGATGAAACACCACTGTCACGCCGGCCCTGGCGATCTGCTGTTCGAAGGCGACGAGGCTTTCGTGCAACGCGGCCACCAGGTTCACCGGTTCCGGGTCATCGTTGAGCGGACGCAACGACTGCAGCAGTTCGCGCACCCATTTCGACATGCGGTCAACCTGACCGATGATGTCTTTGATGTTCTTTTCGGCCGGGCCGGCATCGAACTCCAGCGCCAGTTCGGCACTGGAACGGATGGTCGCCAGCGGATTGCGCAAGCTGTGCGCGACCGCTGAGGACATCTCGCCGAGGGCCACAAAGGTTTCATTGGCGATCAGTTGTTTTTGCTGGGCGGCGAGCAGAATCGCTGCGCGCCGCACGATCCAGTACAGGCCCAGATAAATCAGTCCGCCGCCGAGCGCGGTGGCCAGCCAGATCAAGGTCAAACCGCGCTCTATGCGCGCGATCAGGTCTTTGGGTTCCTTGTAGATCTCGACCATCGCCGTGACGTTCTTGCCCTCGGCGTCGAACAGCGGAATGTAGTTCTCGATGAAGATGTAATCCGGCGGGATGATGAACTTCTGTTCCTCCCGGGCCTTGTCAACGTCGTGGTAGCTGGCCGACACCGGAATCTTTTCATTGAACGCGCGATCGAGGTCTTCGTCGGCATGAATGCTGGTACCGACGAGCGCCGGATTGGTTGACCAGATCACCAGCCGGTCCGGCGCGTAGATATTGGCGAGGATCACGTCCGGCAAGTGTTCGATGTGATCGAGAAATTCCCCCCGCGCCCCTGCCCGGGCCTGCGGATCGACATCGGGGAAGTCCTTGTCCTGACGCGGATCGAGCAGTTCGCCCATGGTGCGGATATTGGGAATCGACACGTGGCGCACTTCGGCGGACGCGATGGCCTGGATGAATTGCGCGGTGAGCAAGGCATCGCGCTGCACACTTTCATCGATCACGAAACGCGTTGAAACCATCCCGAGTGCGATGGCCACGGTGCCGATCACCGCCATGCTGATCAGCGAAAACCAGCGCAGCAGGTTGAACGGTTGCTTGCGCGAACCCAACCGTAGCGTGCCCTCCTCAACCGGAAGCGATTTCGACTGCATATTCATGGCGGCGACTTCCCGATACGTCCCTATAGGGTTATAGCCCACGGGTGGGGGTTTGCCCGGATGCGGGGATATCGACCCGATGCGCTGATCCCACAAACACCAAAAACCCTGTGGGAGCTGGCTTGCCAGCGATGGCGGTTTGTCTGTGCCGAGGATGTCGACTGATCCACCGTCATCGCTGGCAAGCCAGCTCCCACAGTTTCTTCATCCGACAGATATTCAGTGTTCATCCCCATCGTCCCCGATTCTGGGGAATGACGCCCTTTCCCCGCAGGCCACAAACTTCGCCAAACCGCCCGCCAAACCCTCTAAACCGGCCCTCTCCCGCCCGTCCACCGCACCTTGGCATGGAAGGTGTACAGGCCCTGTGCAACTGACCCATCCCCAAGGGGCAGGTACTTTGATAGAGGGATTAACTCATGCACCCTTTACTGTCCAAAACCGCGACCGTCCTGGTCGTGAGCGCCTTGGCCCAGGGCATTGCTCAGGCCGCTTTGTTTGCTGTTGACCCCGGTCCTTATGCGGCGGCCAACGGCGGTTTCGCCAGCTGGTATCAGGACACCCACGGTCGCACTCTGGATCTGTGCCTGTCCAAAGCGCTCAGCTCGCGAGTGCCAAGCACACCGGGCGCACCTTCGTACATGTGCTCCCTGCTGCCGACCCCCGGCGTGTTCGACGACACCCAGCCAATCGTCTTCCCGAGCAACTTTCCCGATGAAGCGTTTTGGTTCACCGGCGAAACCACCCTTGTCGACGCCGCACGCGGGATCGACCTGACCTACGTCAGCGCCGTCGAAGCCGCGTTCGCCGCCGAAGAACCGGTGGAAGGTGATCAAGTCAGCTTCGCGCGGATCCGCATTCGCGTCGATGTGCCCACTGCCGGCACCTACGTGATCACCCACCCGTATGGTGTTGACGTGTTCAACATCGACACCCCCGGCCGTCGCGCGATCAACATGACCCGCGACATCGGCATCGGCACGCCGAAAACCTATGACGGCGCGCTCAAGGGTGACATCGGCCCGTTTCTGCGCAGCGTCAACGGCCCGTACACCGAGACCAACCCGGTCACCGGCGCCGCCGAACAATTCGTCGGCGACCCGAACCTGTCCGAAGCGGTGACCGGTAGCCCGTTCAATACCAACTTCGTACGCATCGAAGGTCCGAACGGACTGGACCTGCGCACCACCGCATTCGCCGTCTCCGGCAAATTGTCGACCGTGGTTCGACCCACGCCGATGATCACCCAGCGCAGCACCTACTCACGCAAAGCGGGGACCAGTGCCCCGGTCGCTCAGCAGGACGTTTTCGTTCTCGCACCACCAGCCCCCGGCACCGTCGCCGTGACCAGCCTCACCCCGGTGCTGAACATGACCGAAGCCAACTCCACCGGCGCCTGGTACGCGCAATCGTCGGCCAACCCGACCTTGCCGAGCGTCCTGCAAGTGACCGCCGACAACCACCTGGCCATCGCCAGCAGCACGCCGACCACCCTGCCCATGACCCTGACCGACCTGGTAGTGATCCAGCGCGCCGAGTACAGCCTCAGCTCCGGGCAACTGACGTTGGTGGCCTCGACCAGTGACGAAACATCGCCACCGGTACTCACCGCAACCTCCATCAGCGGCGCCGCGATTGGTGCGCTGAGCGGCGACGGCGCGGTGAAAACCCTGGCCACCGGGATCTCGCCGATACCGCCAGCCAAGGTCCGCGTGACGTCGTCCAACGGCGGCAGCGATACCGAAGAAGTGGTCATCGTGCAATGAACGCTCACATGCCCAGATCCGCATCAGGAGGCATCATGAACAAGTGGCCACGCTTTGCGCTCAACGCGCTCGGGCTCGGGCTCGCTCTCTCGCTGACCGGCAGTGCCTATGCGCAACTCGCCGCCGTCGACCCCGGGCCCTACACCTTCGCCACCGGGAAATTCCCGATGTGGTATCAGGACAGCAATCAACTGTCGATGGAACTCTGTCAGTCGCGTGCCGCCAGTTCGCGGGTAGCGGCCAGCACCCCACCGGCCTACATGTGCACCCTGCTGCCGGAACCGGGCATCTACGACGACAGCCTGCCGATGGTGTTCCCGGACAACTGGCCGCCGGAAGCCTTCTGGTTTCTCGCCGAAACCACTATCCCCAACAACGGCGCCGGCTTTGGCATGGACGCTTATGTCGCCGGGATCGAAGCGGCGTTTGCCTCGGAAAACCCGGCTGACGGCGATCAACAAAGCTTCGCGCGGATCCGTATCCGGGTAAACGTCCCCGTGGCCGGCACCTACACCATCACTCACCCGTATGGTGTGGAGACGGTTAACGTCACCACCCCCGGGCGCCGGGCGATCAATATCACCAAGGACATCGGCATCGGTGCGCCGGGCGACTTCAGCGGCACCCTCAACGGCGCCATCGGGCCGTTCCTGCGCAGCATCAACGGCCCGTACACCGAAGTGAACCCCGATACCGGCGGCGTCGAAACCTTCGTCGGCGACCCGAACCTCACCGAAGCGGTGACCGGCAGCCCGTTCGACACCAACTTCGTACGCATCGTCGGGCCGTCCGGCGCCGGTACGATTCAGACCAACCTGTTCACCGTCGCCGGAAAGGTGCTCGACAGCCGTCAGCAAACCCACGTCGACATCGACCGCGCCACCTATCGCCGCACCTCGGCCGGGGTGCGTGCCGAAGTGTTCGCCAAGGCTGACAGCAGCTCGACCCTGTGTTTCCGTGAAACCGTGGCGCTGCTCCCCGGTCCACCGCCAACGCCGTGCCAGACCAGCCTGACCGGTGACAACACCGGGCTGTTCTTCGGCCAACGCCTGGGCAGCGGTGCCGTGCCGCCCGTGGTGGTGGTGACTGCGACCAACCCGGCCGGGACCACGCGTCCGACCGCTGTGTCGGCCAAGCTCACCGACGTGGTGAAAGTGCAGACCGCGCGTTACAGCTGGGCCAACCACAGCTTGCTGATCGAAGCGACATCGACCGATGAAGTGGCAGTTCCGGACATGGTTGCCCAAGGCTACGGACGCCTGTCGAAGACCGGCACCCTGCAGCGCATCACCGTCGCCGACCTGACTCAGCCACCGGCCACCGTGACGGTGAAATCCGCCGCCGGCGGCAGTGACACCGAGCCCGTTGTCGTCGTCGGCACCGCACCGGACACCGGCGCCAACCAGGCGCCAATCGCCAACGCCGACACCGGCAGCACCAGCTTCGGCGTGCCGGTGACCGTCAACCTGCTGGCCAACGACAGCGATCCCGACGGCAACACGCCGCTGAGCATCACCGCATTGACCCAACCGGCAGCCGGCCAAGGCACCGTCGTGCTCAGTGGCACCACAGCCGTGGTCTACACCCCACCCGCCGTGGTCAACGCGCCACTGACCACGACCTTCACCTACAAAGCGCAGGACGCCAAAGGGCTGGCCTCGGCCAATCCGGCCACCGTGACCATCACCGTCGCCCCGAACCAGGCGCCCACCGCCGTCGCCGACAGCATCGCAACGGCAGGCCTGACCGTGCCAATCAGTGTGCTGGCCAACGACACCGATCCGGAAGGCAACGTGCCGCTGGCCGTGGCCAGTGTCACCCAGCCGGCGCTCGGTCGCGGCAGCGTCACCACCGACGGTACCGTGGTCACTTACACCCCACCAGCCGTCATCCTGACCGCCTTCACCACGACCTTTACCTACGTCGCCCGGGACAGCTTCGGCGCCCTGTCGACACCGGCCACGGTCACCGTGCAGGTGTCGCCAAGAGCGCCAGCGGAAACCTTCGCCGTCACCGCCGCCACCGTGACCGCACGGGCCGGTAATCGCTTCACCTGGGACTTCTCGGGGACCTCGTCGGTGATCCTCGGCAACACCGTCACCGTGCAAGTCACCACACCGACCGGCCTGGTGACCCTCGGCACCACGACCGTGCCACTGACCGGTCGCTGGAGACTGACCGTCACCAACACCACCGTGGTGCCGTCGGCCAACCCGACCGCAACGATCCGCACGACGCCTGGCACCGTGCGCACCGTCCCGGTCACCGTGCAGTAACCCTCCGCCCCCACCACCCGGTCATCGCGACCGGGCCGGTGGGCCAGTTTTCATGACCCGGGATTTTCGCCATGAACACGCCGACCGCCGCCCTGCTTTGCCTGCTCCTGCTGTGCAGCAGTGCAGGCGTGCGTGCCGACGACCTGATGGACAACGACGACCTGGCCCCGACCAGCAGCGACCTCGGCGAACTGCCCCCACCCGTGGGTCAGCAAGCCCTGATCGACCAGCTCGGCCAGGCCAACGTCGCCCTGCTGCAACAGAACGGTCAGTCGCTGCTCGGGCAGATCGTGCAGTCTGGCAGCAATCAGGAAGCGTACATCCTGCAACAGGGCAGCGACTTGATGGCGCTGATCAACCAGAACGGTTCCGGCAACGCCGCCTCGATCACTCAGAACGGCAGCCACAACCGCGCGCAGATTTCGCAAAACGGCAACAACAACGACGCCAGCATCGAGCAGGCCGGCGCGGGGCTGCAAAGCGCCGTGACCCAGTCGGGCAACGGCATGAGCGTTTCGGTCAAGCAATACCGCTAAGCACTGCAAATCATCGGAGAGTTCAATCATGTTCAAACTGACGCCCCTCACCGCCGCCCTCCTGGTCATGATCAGTGCCCAGGCCATGGCCGACGACAGCCTGTCCAACCAAAGCCAGGCCGGTACCGCCAACATCGCGGACGTGAAACAGACGCAGGCACCGTTCAGCACCGCCACCCAGACCCAACTGGGCCAGGGCAACGACGCCGCCGCCGTGCAAGACCACGCCAGCAGCGTGATCACCCAGGACGCGGTCGGCGACTACAACGCCGGTTACGCCGAACAACTTTACGAAGACAACGCCACCATCACCCAGCAACAGGTCGGCGCCTTCAACACCGCCCACGCCAGCCAGTCACTGGGCTTCGGCTCACCCAACAATGCGCTGCAACAGCAGCAAGGCACTGGCAACTTCTCGTTCGTCTATCAGGACTCGCAAAACGGCAGCGAAGGCAAAACCTTCCAGTACGGCGACAGCAACGAAGCCAACATCGAACAACTCTATGAAGGCGTCGGCAACAGCTCAGTGATCACCCAGTACGGCACCGCCAACTACGGCACCGCCGAACAGGTCACCCACAACGGCGGCCAGATCGGCATCAACCAGGCCGGCGAAAGCAACTACGCCTACGGCGACCAGCGCAACGGCACCGGCGGCAACATCACCATCAACCAGTTCGGCAACCTCAACGGCACCGAAATCTGGCAAGACTCGCAACTGGCCAGCCAAGCCACCATCAACCAATACGGCGACAGCAACGAATCCGTGGTCGACCAAAGCTTCGGCGAAAACAATAGCGCTGCCGTGACGCAGGTCGGCAACAGCAACGCGATCTACGCCGACCAGTTCGAATCGGTCAATTCGACACTGGCGCTCTATCAAGTCGGCAACGGCAACGTGCACTTCACCTACCAGAACGGCGAGGGCCACGTGCTCAGCGCCACCTCCGTGGGCAACGACAACAAGGTCTACGCCAGCAACTGGAAAGGTCCGCAATCGGGCGGACAGTTCGGCAGCAACCAACGTGCGACCGTCACCCAGGCGGGGAATGGCAACATCGCCAGCTTCACTCAGGATGGGGTTGGGCATGTGATGACCACGCACCAGACCGGGACCGGCAACAAGACCACGGTCAGTCAGGCCGAGTCGTATAACGAGCTTTATTTTGATCAGAATGGCAGCGACAACATTTTGATCTCGGATCAGCGTGGGACCGGCAACCTGGTGCAGGGTTCTTCGAATGGCACCGGAAACAGTGCTGAGTTTGATCAATCGGGATCGGGTAACCAGGCGTATACCGCGCAGTTGTATGGCAGTGACAACCAGATCACTGTGAAACAGGCTGATACGATGAACGTGGCGTATGTGACCCAGGGCGGGACGGGGAACATTGCCAATGTGGATCAGAGTGGGGTTACGCAGACGGCGAATATTCAGCAGTTCGGGTCGGCTAACCAGGCGACGGTTTTGCAGCAGTAGGGGTTGGGTGTTGGAAAACCGCGACCTGCTGAGGGTCGCGGTTTTTTTTGCGCTGACGCTTGAGTTGCGTCCTACGGAAAACGGAACGTTTTCAGAAATTCGGGGAGTTTTCTGACAAGTTCTGGCGGTTGGCCGTCGGAAGTGCAGGCTCTAGGATTTGCCGGGACAACTTGATCCTCATGGAGCTTGGCCTACATGCAATTCATCCAGACAGCGACGACATCGATACCGTTAACGAATAGACTTCGAGGCACCAAACCCGGAGGTTCCATGATCGACCCGTCTTTGATCGACCCACTGTGCCCGGTTGTTTCGGATCTTGATCCCGAGGAGCAGGCTGCAAGTTATGACCGTTGGTTTCGGGCCGAAGTACAGGCCTCTCTCGATGATCCGCGTCCGAGTATTCCCCATGAGCAGGTGATGGAGGAAATAAATGCCTTGATGGAATCAATGCGCAAAAGCGCTGATGCAGATTAAGTGGCGACCCAAGGCCAGGGTCGAACTCTCGAAAATCCTTAAGTACATTGGCGAGCGAAATTTTGTAGCGGCGACTGCACTTCACAAGTCCGTCGTAAAAACTACATCTGCGCTTTGTTGGCATCCACACCTGTATCGCAAAGGCCGCTCTCCCGGCACTCGAGAGATTGTCGTAAGCCCGAACTATCTCGTCGTTTATCAAGTGGCGGACCACATTGAGATTGTGAGCATCTTGCATGCGCGTCAGGAGTACCCTCGACGCGACCCCGGTTAAGATCGCTTCCTCGTCTCAACACAAGAAACCGTGCTTCCCGTGGAGGCACGGTTTTTTTTTGTATCTCAGTACTCAGTTAATTGAGATGAAATATGCGATTTATTGCAGCTCGAGCCTTCTTGCCGTCAGCCTCGTAAAGTCCCTGTAACAAAACCTGATCGTTTAACCGATGGAGGCGAAAATGGTTGTAGAAGGCTTGTCCCAATCGCTGGTTATCAAAAGAACCCATTTCCCACAGAACTGAGAATTCTGCATAGGCTGCGCTGTCGATTTCGAGTGGTGGTGAAAGGTCCATACGCTCCTCAAAAAATAGTTAGCCGTCAGGAAGCAGTAGAGTAGCCAAAATCGGCATTACGCTTTTGATCGTTCCCACGCTCTGCGTGGGAATGCCTCTCGGGACGCTCCGCGTTCCAACTCGCGAATTTGACGCAGAGCGTCAAGGGCTGCATTCCCACGCAGAGCGTGGGAACGATCAATCAGCCATCCTTCAACTCGACGTGATCCAGCGCTTGATTGACGGCGAGTTCGCCCAGCATGACGACTTGAGCGATGCCCAGTGCGGTTTTGCGCTGTGAGTTTTCCAGCGAAGCGGCGAAGTTGATGAGCATTTCGCTGGCCGAGCCGAGGGTTTCGCTGACGTTCGCGAGCAGGGATTCGGTGTTGTACCTGGGGTTGGCGAGGTACATGGGTTCCGGCTCGTTGGCGCTGGACATGATGTGGGCGGTGGGGTTGAGGTAGAAATCGAGGGCGCGGTCGGCGGCTTCGTGGAGTTTTTTGCTGTCGACGGAGGCGTAGGGGGATGTGGTGTTGGTGTCTGGTTCTGGGGGTTGGGTGTTGGTTTTTTCATGATTATTTACCCTGTATGACGGTTATAGCTGGCCCCCCATTCGGTTTCCAAGCGAATAGGTGGCAGCTGTACGCAGGTTGGAAACCCGGGACAGAGGCAACCCGGCAGACACAAGGTCTCCCACGCACAGCCGCCATAACAAAGTGCACACAGTGAAGGTGCGCAAGGATACGTTATGAATGGCGCTAGTGCGCTCTGTAGTTACTCGGGTTTCCACGCCCGGTCGCTGAATTGGCAGCGACGAACACAGGCTAGAGACCGGACGTCCGACGGACAACCTGAAAACATTGTGGGAAGGTTCTGCAAAATCGAAACAACCTTTAAACATTCCGAATTGAAATACGCATGTGTAGGAGCTGCCGCAGGCTGCGATCTTTGATCTTGATCTTGATATTCATCTTAAAAAATCAGAGTCAAAAGATCGCAGCCTTCGGCAGCTCCTACAGTGAATGTGTGCAACCGGCGGGAATTGGTCGGCTCGTAGATCGCCATCGCTGGCAAGCCAGCTCCCACAAGGATTTGGGTACATCCGCAATGGCAACTGAGTCTGAGAGATAGCTATCGCGAGCAGGCTCACTCCTACAATTGAATCGCGTTCTGTCAGCAAGAGATTGGTCGGCTGTAAGGCCGCCTTCGCGAGCAAGCCAGCTCCTACGAAGATCAAAAGCCGAGCACGCTGTGCTCCTCACCACTCAACAGGATGAGCGTTAGCTCGGCTGCAGCTCTTGATCTTGATCCACGGGCGACGTCGGAAGGCTGAGCGGAGGGATTGATACGGGCGTGGGAGCGCAGCGACCGTTTGGCGCAGCCAAACACAGCGAGAGGAGGTGCAGCGAAGCAAACCGTAGGCGCTGCGCCCGGATCGATCCCGGAGCGAAGGAACCCCGAGCCTCAGCGAGCGGGCCGCACGTAGGAGCAAGCCTTTTTGGTTACTTTTTCGGCGTCTGGAAAAAGTGACCCGCCGTAAGGGCGGAACCCTAGGTAGCCGTTGCCGCAGAAATGGATATGTACTCAGCCAGAAAGAACCCCACCGCCTGACAAAAAGCCTTCGCGAGCAGGCTCGCTCCCACAGTTGGAACTGAGTACATCTGCCAGAGATTGGTCGGCTATAAGGCCGCCATCGCTGGCAAGCCAGCTCCCACAAATTTCTGGTGCATCCGCAAAAGCATCAGCGTTTGAGAGATAGCTATCGCCAGCAGGGCTAGCTCCTACAGGTGGGAACCGAGTACATCGGCAAAACCTGGTCGGCCCGAAGGCCGCCACGTTCACTCGGCATCCGGATCAACCTTGTTCTGGCTCAAATACCGATTCAAAACATCATCCTGCCCAGGCGTAGAAGCGTCCCCCGCGACCTGCCACAACCGCCGCTCAATCCCCTGCGCCACCATATGCCCCACCGCCGCCTCAATCGCCGACAACACACACAACTGCGCCGGCTCATTCGTCGTATACCCAACCTCAGCCTCAAGCAACTTCTTGAACTCGATAAACTTGAAAATCCCGGCACTGCGCGCCACCGAATAAATCGTCTTACTGGTCATCACATTCGCCAACACCTGCCCGCTACGCACATCCACCGCACGCAAATTCACCGTCACCTGATCCACCCGATACTCACGCTGCAAATCGATCCCGAGATACCGCGCCCCTTCCCCACCGCTACGCACATTCGTGTCATAAGCGATGATCCCGCCCTCAAGCATCATGTTCGCCGCCTGCAACGGTGGCAGCTCACCCTGAATATTCACCGGCGTATTCGGCTTCTTCTGCGACGCGCGAATGATCTTGCGCTCGGTCAACAGGTTCTGCAGACCTTCCCGCTCCAACACCACAAACCAGCCACTGGCCTGCATAGCGTCCATCAACATCGACGCCGCGCCCTGGGTCACGCTGGTGGAAAACGAACTCGCTGGCGTCGGCTTGTACTGCCCGGTCTGATCACGGAAGCCGTACACCACCGCCATCAGCCGCCCCTTGGGGCGCGGCATCTTCAGCAAGTCGTAATAAGTCGAGGCCCTTGGAGTCAGGGTCGGGGTTTCGGTGTCCTGCTCGGCCGGCATCGGCTCACGCAGACTGCACCCTTGTAATGTCGCCAACATCAGCCCTAGCGCGATTAATTTTTTCATGTCCATCACTCCCCGGAACCGTCAGCCCGTCATGGGTTGAGGCCGTTCACCTGAATTTCCGAAACCTCACCGGTCGCTCGATCGGTCACTTCAATACTCAGTGCCCCGGAGTCGTCGATGACGTTGACGATAAAAGAGTCGGTGGACAGGCTCCCCGTGTTGCCAGTGGAGATGTTGTCCAGCAACTGCCCTAGCAGCCGCGATTGCAATTGACTGGTGAAGCGCTCCAGCGCCGAGGTGCCGGCCACGCTCGAACGGCTTTTCAGGTCCGGATCGTCGTGATCGTTTTGCGCCTGAGCGTTGTTGAGCAACCAAGTGCCGTTGAGCGGATTGCCGCCAAACGACGGGTTGACCGGCGTGTAGACCAGTTCAGTGGCCTGGACAGCGGCAGCGCTGGCGAGCCCGATCAACAACCCCGAGATCCACAATCCGCTGCGCCGTGAGAACGTTGTGCTGTTCATAGTTCGTCCTTCTCAAGGTCGGTGGTGTCCTGCAACAGAGCCTCCAGCTTGCGCTGGACTACCTGGCGTCGAACCCAGTCGGCGGCCGCATAGGCCTCGTCCTTCAGTTCCACGGTGTTCGGCGGCAGGAAGCGCCGATACACCAGGCGTTGCTGATATTCCACGGTCACCAGGCTGCCCCAGCGCGCGTCGGGACGCTCACGCACTACCAGGTTGAAATCCATCGGGCTGGTGTCACGCAGGCGTTCACTGAACGAGTAGTAAAAGTCGTGGCCGATGTGCGAGATCGTGTCGTCGACGATGAAGCCCATCATTTCGTCTTCTTCACCGGCATTGGCGCAGCACGCCGCAACGGCGAGGACCAGCGCGCACCACCATTGGCGAGTCATGGC
The DNA here is from genome assembly GCF_018326005.1 of Pseudomonas sp. Seg1. Taxonomy (NCBI): domain Bacteria; kingdom Pseudomonadati; phylum Pseudomonadota; class Gammaproteobacteria; order Pseudomonadales; family Pseudomonadaceae; genus Pseudomonas; species Pseudomonas sp. Seg1. The sequence continues at coordinate 2,417,992 of NZ_AP021903.1, read as the reverse complement.
TGCAACGCCTGCGGCAGACTCGACTGGCCTTTCGCCGGGCCATTGGTGCCTTCAAGAAAGGCCTTTTCGGCAACAAACTGCCAGTCCGAATAACGCTGCATGCCTTCGAAATCCGACCACTGCGTCGGGAAGTCCGCCTGCTTCAATGGCAGCTCGATCGACGGGCTGTTGAGGCCAGTGATGCGTCCGTCGAAACCGCGTTGCAGCGCCCATTCACCCTGACCGATCGGGTCCAGATAGAGCTGACGCAAGTGATGTTTGGCCTCGGGAAAACGCTGATCGTCGAGCAGGTCCACCAGTTCTTTCGGGTACTGCGCCAGCCCCGGCGAACTGCGGTAGTAGCTGCGCAACGCCTGTGCGTATTGAGTACCGACCCAGAGCAACTGGCGCTCCCGGTCACGGCGCGAGGCGGTCGACCACAACTCGCCAGCACTGGCCAGGCCCATGCCCATCACCACTATCAGGAACAGCACGCCCAAGTAGGTGAAGCCACCCTGCTGCGCGCGGTTACCACTCGGCATACTGGCTGCCATCACGCGCCCTCCCGGTAGCACCGCTTTTGATGTCGGCCACGCCACCGGCGACGCCGTCCGGTGGCGCGATCAGCACCCACTGGTCTTTGCGTTCGGTGATCGGGTCCAGTGGTGCGCTGCGCAAGTAACGTTGTTCGATCAGTTGTTCAATGGAATCGGGGTAGCGGCCGGTGTCGCCGTAAAAGTGATCCAGCGCCTCACGCATCGCCGACAGGCTTTGGCGCAGCGTGGTTTCCTTCGACGCTTCAAGGCTGTTGAAGTAGCGCGGCAGCGCGATGGTCATCAGCGTGGCGATGATCGCCATCACCACCATCAGCTCCAGCAAGGTAAAACCTTTTTCCCGGCGCATGAGTTCACCACTCGCGGTAGGCGATGCCGTTGAGGCCCTTGCCCCGGGCGTGGGAGTAGACGTCGAACACGTCCTCGCCATCGCGCGGGTTCTGAGCCGAACTGTTGTAGGCGCGTACGCCCCAACCCCCTTCATCGTCACGTTTGGCCGGCACCAGCGGATCGCGCGGGATGCGGCGTAAAAAGTAGAACTTGGCGCCCTTCGCGCTGCGCACATCGCGCACGCCTTCGACCAGCACTTTCAGGTTCGGCGGGTAGCCGCTGCTGTTCAGCGACTTCTCGATGTAGCCGGCATCGAACGCGCGTTTATAGGCGTCGATGGCATCGCGAATCTGATACAGCGCGTTGCGCAATTCCTGCTCCTTGCCACGCCGCACCAGGGTTTCGGTCAGGGGCGCGGCCATGCTCGCCAGCAGGCCGATCAGGGCCAGCGTCACCACGACTTCGATCAGGGTGAAACCGCGTTGGGAGGCGTTCATGATCAAGGCTTCTCGACAGTGACGCGGGTGGTGGCCACGGCCGATTCACCGACTGCACGCGGCTGCGCGGCAGGCGATGGCATCACGTAACTCTGCGAGCGATCCGGGGCCTGGATGTGCATGCTGGTTTCGGTGCCGGTGGAGAACTCCATGTCTGACGGGCTCTGGTATGGCAGGTTGCGCACGATCCGTGGAGTGATCGACAGCACCAGTTCCGATTTGCCGATGGTGTCTTTGTTGCTGCCGAACAAGCGGCCGAGTCCGGGAATGTCCCCCAGGCCGGGAATCTTGTTGCCGGTGGCGCCATGATCGTTGCGCACCAGCCCGGCGAGGATCTGCGTTTCACCGTCGTGCAGACGCAGCGAGGTTTGCGCATTACGGGTGTCGACCTGCACCGGGATCGTGCCCTGGCGGGTCGGCTCCAGCGGCGTGGCGTTACTCACCTCCAGGGCAATCTTGATCGCCACTTCGTTGTTCAGGTGCACAGTGGGCGTCACTTCCAGCTTCAGACCGACATCCAGATAGGTCACGCTTTCGGTGATCACCGGCCCCTGTGTCGACGGCACCGAGGTCGCGCTGATGATCGGCACGCGCTGACCAATGTGAATGCGCGCCTGCTCACGGTTGCTGACGCGAATCACCGGGCTGGCGAGGGTGTTGATGTCGTTGTCCTGCGCGTTGATCTTGGCTTGCGGCGACGGGCCAATGGAGATGCGATCAGAGTTGATGCCCTTGAGTTGCCCGAGCAGCGTGACCGGCGAACCATCGGAGTTGACCACACCGAAGGTGCTCGGCCATTGCAGACCGAGGTCGAGAATGCGCTGAGTGGCGACTTCCATCACCTCGACTTCGAGCACCACTTCCGGGTTGGACTGGTCTTGCGATTGCAGGAGCTTTTCCGCCATGCGGATCGCGTCTTCGGTGTCGCGCATGGTCAGGGTGTTGAGGCGCTCGTCGACGAACACATCGCGGGTCTTGAGCATGGTTTTGACCATGTTCAGCGCGGTGTTGGCGTCGATGCTGGTCAGATAGAACGTGCGCATCACCAGTTCCTGGTAATCCTTCACTTTCTGTGGCGAGTCCGGGTAGATCAGCAAAGTGTTTTCGTTCACCACTTTCTGGTGCAACTGGTTCTGTTGCAGCAGCAGGGTCACGGCGTCTTCGATGCGCACGTCACGCACGAAAATCGTCGCTTTCATGTCCGGGCGCAGGTCTTTGTCGAAGATGAAATTCAGTCCGGCGACTTGCGACAGCACTTCAAAAATGGTCTTCAGGTTGGCGTCACGAAATTCCAGGGTCACCGGACGATCGAGCTTGGTGCGCAGTTGCGGATAAGCGATCACGTTGCGGCTCTGCACCAGACGAATGTTGCCTTGCAGCTCCAGCGCGCCTGCGTTGGCCGGGTCGAGTTCGAGGATCTGTTTGACCTGGCGATCCGCGCCGTAGATGTCGCCGCGACGCAGGTCGCCACGGGCCAGTTCGAGTTTCTCGTCCATGGTGCGCAGGTATTCCAGCTGTTTCAGGGCATCCTGGGCGCGGCGGTTGTTCGGCTCGATGGTCAGCACGCGCATGTAAGCGGTGCGCGCCGAAGCAAAGTCGCGCCGCGAACGGTCAGTGTCGCCGGCCGTCAGTAACGACGTGATCGCTTTGGCGCGGCCGCTGTTGAGCAGCAGGTGCAGTTCGGTGTCGCGAGGATTCTCACGCAGACCTTCCTCGATCCGGGCCAGTCCCGCCTCGTACTGACCCTGTTCAATCAGGTCGGCGGCTTCCTTGTTGGCCACCTGCGCAGAGCTGCACGCGGCCAGCCCGGCGCACAGGCCCAGGCTCATCAGCAAACGGGAACGGTTCATTGCGTACTCCCCACAGACAAGGTCTGCGACAAATGCAAAGGCAGGTAAACCAGGCTCAATTCCAGATCGGAAATGCCGGTGATCTTCCAGGTGTCGTCGATCACATCCCCGTTGCGCACGACGTAGATCTTTTCGCCGTTCTGCAAAAACACTTGCAGGTCGCTGCGGTCATGCAGCCGGCCGACGAACTGAAACGGCACCGGTGGCAGGCTCGGGGCTTGCACCACTGTGGCCGGGTTGATCGCTTGTTCGGTGACCGTGGCCAGGGTCGGCGCGGCCTTCCAGGATTTCGCGGCGAACAGGTCGCCGGCCGGGCTCAGGTCCTTGATCGGTAAGTCCTTGGCCTTGGCGTTGCTCGCCGGCAGCGCGCCACGGCTGGCGGTTTTGGCCGGGGCGGCCACCGCCACTCCGTTGGAATCGGCGTCATCACTTGGCGAGAAATACTCCGGCAACCATGCCAGCGCCGCCGCCACGCCGAAGAACGCCAGCCACCCTGTCACGCGCTTGGTATTCATCACGACCTCGACAGGTAAAGGGTCATACGGATCCGGCCATTGAGGTCGGTGTCGCCAATCTTCTTGCGTTGCAACTCTAGGTCTTCCACCACCACCGCCGGCAACTGGCCGAGCAAGGCATGGAGGAAGCGGCGCAGTTGCGGGTAGGTGCCGCGTACCGGCAACAGGATCTGATAGCGCGCCAGATGGGTTTTCGGGTCGACGCCGAGGGCGTATTCACCGCGCGCCAGGGTGATGTGTTCTTGCGCTGCGAGTGCGTAGATGCGGTCGATGGCGACGGTGGCTTGCGGCTGCGCCGGGAGTTTGTTGCGGAAGTCGTCGAGCTGCCGTTGTGGGACCACCGGCGGCGCGATGCTGCCGTCTTCAACCTTGGCCAGGTATTCGGTGGCCTCCTGAGTCTGCTGGCTCAAGTGCTGCAACGATTGCCAGCCCGGCAGCAAACCACCGAGCGCCCAGGCCACCGCAACCAGCAGCAGCGCCAGCCCGGCGAGGCCCGGAATGCCGAGGCCTTGCAGGTATTCGTGGACGATCAGTCTAGGGATTCGCATCGCCAATCTCCCAGGTCGCCGACAGGTTGAATTGCACCGGTTGTTCCGGCGATTTGACGACGATTTCATGGCTGAGCAGCGAGACGTCCGACAGCTCGTCGCTGGCTTCCAGACGCTTGTGGAAGTCGAGCATCGCTTGCAGATCCCGCGCTTCGGCGCTGATGCGCACTTGGCCTTTGCGCGCATCCGGGGTCAGGGTCAGCAGCGCGACGTCATCGCGCGGCATCGCTTCGAGCATGGCGAACAGGCGTTCCCACGGGCGGCGCAGTTGCTGCGAAACCTTGCGCATCTCGGCGAGGTTCTGCGCCTGCTCGCGGGTTTCCGCCGGGCTCAATGCGCTCTTGGCTCCGCTGTCTCCGGTGAGCTGGCGCTGGGTGGTTTGCAGGTGGCCCTGTTGTTGTTCGGTGTGCGCGTCGAGGTGCTGTTGCACACCGAAGCACAGCAGCGCCAGCAGCACACCGCCGCCGAGCAGACTCCAACCCAATGGGCCGGAACGTGGTCGTGGCTGGAAGTCGAGATTGAGCGCGCGCATGTCAGGCCACCGCCCGGGACATGACGTACAAGCCGTCACGCACGGTCATCGAGTCGTCTTCAAGGGTGCGCAGTTGCACACCCGCCACGTCCGGCTGCGCATCGAGGCGCGCCGGCGCATGCAGATACACGTTGAAGGCGCGTTCGCTGGTCGAGGCTTGCAGTTGCCGTTCGCGACCGATCAACGCGCTCAGCGCCACATCGCTATCACTGCCGCCGACGGAACGCACGCCGGCCCAGCGCCCTTCCCTCGCCAGCAACAACACGCTGCGTTGCGGCTCGGCGACGACGAACAGGAAGTCGCCGGCATCGAGGCTTTTGTCGAAGCGGTTGAACGCCGCCATCAGGTACGGCTGCACCGAACGCAGGCGCAAACCGCGACCGCTGACCAGCGTGCGCAGGCGTTCGAGCAAGTCTTGCGGCAAGGCGCTGGCGATGCGGTCGTAACCGGCCGGCTCAGCAGACAGCACCAGACTCCACGGTTGGGTCGGCACGCCAAACAGGTCTTCAAAACACAGCTGAGCAAAGCCGCGCTGTTCTTCAGGGCTGCTGATCTGCGCGCTCCATGGCACCAGGCAGAAGCGGCTGAAGTGCCCGGAGATGACCACGCTCAACTCGGCACTGGCACGGGCGTGTTCACCGAGCAGGCGGTCGAGGGTATCCAGCGCCACCGCGTAGCTCTGGAAGCCTTCGTCGATGTAGCCGACGCTGCCCAGCCACAGGGTGTCGCTGCCGCGCCGCTGACCAAGGCCAACACCGCTGGCGCCGAGCACGGCGACAAAACGCTCACGCGATAAAAGTGACACGATTGATCTCCTCCAGCGTGGTGCGGCCTTGTTCCACCAACTCCAGTGCCGATTCGCGCAGCAGGCGCAAACCACGGGCGCAGGCCAGGGCTTTGATCTGGGTAATCGGTTGGCGCTCGACGATCATCTGGCGCAGTTCATCATCGAGATGCAGCAGCTCGGCAATCGCCGTGCGCCCGCGATAACCGCTGCCCCGGCAGTGGCCGCAGCCTTTGCCGTGGACGAAGTGGTAGTGATCGACTTTCTGCGGATCGAGGCCCGAGGCGCGCAGTTCTTCATCGCTCGGATTGACCGGCGCGCTGCAACTGGCGCACACCAGCCGAATCAAGCGCTGGGCGAGAATCGCGTTGAGCGCCGAGACCAGGCTGTAGGGGTCGATTTCCATTTGCGTGAAGCGGCCGATGACGTCGAAGACGTTGTTGGCGTGGATGGTGGTAAATACCAGGTGACCGGTAAGTGCCGATTGCACGGCGATCTGCGCGGTGTCCGGGTCACGGATTTCGCCGACCATGATCTTGTCCGGGTCGTGGCGCAGGATCGAGCGCAGGCCGCGGGCGAAGGTCAGGCCTTTTTTCTCGTTGACCGGGATTTGCAGGACCCCCGGCAATTGATACTCGACCGGGTCTTCGATGGTGATGATCTTGTCCACGCCATGGTTGATCTCGGTGATCATCGCGTACAGCGTGGTGGTCTTGCCGCTGCCGGTCGGGCCGGTCACCAGCACCATGCCGTAGGGTTCGGCGGCGAGGCGGCGCAACTGGCGCAGGGTTTCGTCTTCAAAGCCCAGCGCCTGCAATTGCACGCCGCAGACCTTGTCGGCCAGATCCTGTTTGTCGAGGACACGCAGCACCGCGTCTTCGCCAAAGATGCTCGGCATGATCGATACGCGGAAGTCGATCTGGCGACCGCTGATGCCGATTTTGAAGCGACCGTCCTGCGGCACGCGCTTCTCGCCGATGTCCAGTTCGGCCATGACCTTGACCCGCGAAATCACCTGCTCGGCGAACTCGTTGCCCTGGACTTTGCTGATGTTGTTGAGCACACCGTCAATGCGGTACTTGATCACCAGACCTTGGCCGGTGGTGCCGAGGTGGATATCGCTGGCGTGCATTTTCAGCGCGTCGTAGAGGGTCGAGTTGACCAGTTTCACCACGCTGCTGGCGTCTTCGCTGATGCTGGTCAGCGACAGGCTTTGCAGGGTGTCGGTTTCGCTGTGGGTGTCGCCCTGGGCGTTCAGCGATTCGACGGCGTGGAAGCTTTCTTCGTGGCGGGCCAGATAGGCCTTGAGGTCATCGGCGTGGACCAGATGCAGCGGCGCGCCGTGCAGGCAATCGTCGATCCAGGCCAGGCGCGCCGGGTCGAAAGGGTCGGCAAATACACCGATGACTTCGTCGTTGTGGCGCAGCAGGATGAATTCACGTTTGAGGCATTGTGCGAGGGTGACGCGGTCGAATACCGGCGTCGCTTGAAACAGGCTGTCGGTGTCGAGCACCGGGTAATGCAGGGTGGCGCCGAGGGTATGAATGAACGGCATCGGCGCCAGTTCACAGAGCACGCCGAGGGCTTCAAGCACGCGTTCGCCGGAGGTGGCGGCCCGCGCCCGGGCCTGGGCAAGCTGCTCACTGGAAAAGCGCTCGGGGGCACTTGCGGCCGGCAGCGGTTCGACGACAACGGACAGACGTTCCATGGCTTGCTCTCCAACCGGGGCTCAGAGCCCTGTCGGCGCGGCAAACCTTGGCGGCAAGTGCCGGAACGTCTGATCGCGCCATTACTCCCCGGTGAGCATTTGATCGTCGTCCGGTGCCATGGCGTACGCCTGTTTTCGGCGATCCGCCAACACCCAACTACCATCGTACAACTGCAACGGGAAGCTCTCGGTCCTGCTCTGGCGTCGTTCGACAAACCCTTCGGATGGGTTGGCACCGGGTTTCGCTTCACGCTTGATGCCCAGAAGGTCGCAGACCGCCCGCGCCAGTTCCGCCAATGGAAACGGTTTGAACAGGATGTGGCTGACCCCCAGTTGCCGCGCCCGCTCACAGACTTCAGCGGTCGGGTGACCCGTTATCAGCACAAAATGGCACGTCCTGTTCTGGCGGACCGCGTCGAGCACCTCAAAGCCTTCCATATCGGGCAAGCGGTAATCGAACACCAGCACGTCGGGGGCAAAGGTTTCGGCAATGCCGATCGCCGTCGCTCCGTCATGTGCAATCCGGACGTCCAGCCCCTGCGCCTTCAGATAATCCTGAAGGTTCTGTGCAAGCAGCTGTTCGTCTTCGACAACCAGTACTTTGTTAACCAAGGTCGACTCCTTGAAACCGCAGGTCCGATGACCCTGCCTTGAGAGTGCGCCTTACCAGGGGTAACGCACACTTCATGCCAGGCTGAGCGCCGGTAAATTTAAGTCTTCATGTCCTTGAATTTCATGACAATGCCCGCTCGTCCCGGTACCCCGTTCCCCAGAAACGGGGAAGCACCTGAATGGGCAAAGAAGCCATTCCCCACTATTGGGGGGAACCTTCAATCGTCGTCAATTCGTTCGATCCTGTTCTGCGCCCGTAATTGCGCGAGCACCTGGCGACGAGCCTGGGTCTGTTGCTGTCGGGCGAGCTCTGCCCTGACTGTGTCCAGCCCCTGCAAATCTGGGACATCGGTTTCCTCCAGGTGGTTCGGCAAATAAATCACATGCCAGCCGAACGGTGAACGTACCGGGTGGCTGGCAAACGTCGCACCGCTGACAATCGAGGCGCGCATCTGCATCAAGCGTAGACGCGCTGCCGTCACTGTGGCCGCATCCGCTTGTGCGGGCACGCGGATCAACAGGTGCCGGGGTTGCAAGGTGTTGGCCCGGATCAACTCGGCGAACATCTGCTGGGCGGCCAGTTCGCGGCGGGTGTATTCGGTGAAGGAGGCTTCGTCGAAACCGGCGTCCTGCAAGCGCCGGAGGAATTTGTCCGGGCCACCGATGGCGCTGCGGGTTTGCTCGATTTGTTGGCGCACCACTTGATCGCCAATCTGCACGCCGCGCTTTTGCGCTTCCTGCCACAGCAGCTCTTTGTCGATCAGCGTTTGCAGCGCCGCCTGACGCAGCTGTTTGTAGGCCTTGGGATTACGAATGTTCGCCACGGCGCGGCCCTGATCTTCCAGGTATTCAGCGAAAAACCGTTCGAAGCGAAATCCAGAGATTTCCTCGCCATTGACCCGCGCCACGGCGGGCTCGTTATTGGCCCACGCCACCGGGAGCCAGCAGGTCAGCAGCAACAACAGCGTTGTGAGCTTCATGGTCGGGGCCTCCGTTCAGGGGCTGACAATAATCGGTTTATAGGGCGCGACCAGATAGAAGCGCTGATCCGGCAGATCCAGTGTGACCACATGCGCGCCGCTCAAACCCAGGCGCCGCCCGGGGCCGAAACTCAGACGCGGAGTCAGGCCGGTGTCGAAGTCGTGCAGGCCCTCCAGCGCCGCCACCAGTTTTTCCCGACTGGCGTCGCGACCGGCCTGCTTCATGCCTTCGCTGAGCAGCAGCATCGAGGCATAGGCGCCGACTTGCAGCACCGCGTGCTGGGCACCGAGGCCTTGACCTTCGCGCAATAACGTCAGGGCCATGCGCCCGGCCTGAGTCCAGTCGCTGGGCACGAATGGATAGGCGAGAAACACCCGCCGGGTGAACCCGCTCGGCACTTGCAACAGATCGCCGGCCACCTGACTCGACGCGGCAAACAGGTACGGCACCTGCCCGGCGCCTTGCAAGCGCGTCGCCAGACGACTGAAACCGCCGCCACTGCCCAGATAAAAAACCGAGCGCGAGCCCAGTGGCAACGCATCCGCCGAGGAATCCCAGGTTTGCAGATGGACGTTCTGCCAGCCGTGGCTTCGCAAGTACTGATCCAGGATTTGCGCCGTTTGTACCTGTGCCGGATCTTCCGGATAGGCAATCAGCGTTGGCCCTTGCAGCACACGCAGGCTGGCCGTGGCGTAATCGGCCAGTGCGATCAACTGCTCACGCAAGCCTGGCAATGGCTCGAATATCTGCGGACTGGCCTGCAGGGTGCCGAGGATCGACATCGGCCCGATCAGCGGCACGCCGGCCTGTTCCAGACGCGGCCCGAGTTCGCTGTCGAGGGCCGGCGCCAGCGGTGCGATCAAGGCGAACACTTGTTCCTGCTCGATCAATTGCTGCAAGGCGTGCTCGGCACTGGCGCGATCCGGGCCGGGGTCGATCACCGTCAGGCGCAGTTGCCGGCCATGTATGCCGCCGGCCTGATTGATCCGCGCGACGCTGCCGTTGAGAACCGCCGCCACCGTCGCGCCCTCCTCGGCCAGCGGCCCCTGGCTGGGCAGCAACGTGCCCAGGTGCAAGGTCTCGGCGTCGAGGCCGGGATCGCGCTCATCGGCCAGGCGTTTGAGGTAAGCGGTGAGGTTGCGCTGATCCTTCATCGACAGCAGAAAGCGCGGCATGCTCGGGTCGAGGCGATTGTGGCCGGGGTCGCGGCCCTGCTCAATGGCAATGGCCAGCGAGCTTTCGCTGTAGGCCGGATAGCTGCGGCCGTTGACCTGCTGCTGGCCATACGTGCTGGTCAGCCGCGCCCAGTTCAACTCGGGTGGACGCACGCCGCCCTCAGGTCGACCGAGGCCATCGGCGCCGTGGCAGTTGGCGCACGGCAGGCTGGTCGCTGGCAACAACACATCCGCCGCGCCCACCCGCGCCATGATCGCTTCACCGCTGGCCGACAAGCCTTGGCGGTACAGGCGCTTGCCCGCCGCCTCCTGCGCAGTCAACGGCACAGCACTCGCGCCAAGGCTGACGCCAGCGAGCAGGATCAGGGCGAGAGCGCGGCCGGATTTCATGGCGCGGACTCAGCGGCCGGCCACGGGCATTGTCAGCAACTGCAAGCGCTGGGCAATGGCGGCGGCCGGGGCATCGGGGCGGATTTTGCTCCAGCGTTTATTGGCGACATCGCCGACGATCAACTGCGTGGAGTGTTGCTCGGGCGTCGGCACGATCTGGCCGATGCGGCTCAGTACCAGGTCCATCTGCGCTTTGTCACCGGTAAGAAAAAGCCAATGAGGGTCATCGGAACCCTGCTTCAAGGTGTAAGCCTTGAGCACCGCCGGCGTGTCGCGCAGCGGGTCACTGGTAAGGGAAATGAAGGTGATGTCCTGCGCCTTGTCGCCCAGCAGCTCGCGGACTTCCTTGAGCTTGCGGGTGATCAGCGGGCAGGCATCGTTGCAGCTGGTGAAGATCACGTTGAGCAGTACCACGCGGTTGTGCAGCGCGTCGCTGTAGAAGCGCAGGGTTTCGCCGTTCTGATCCTGCAACGGCGTGTCAGTGAACCAGGTTTTCGCGTCGTGGGTGCCTTTGGCCGGCGCGGCAGCCACAGCGGCTGGCGGTTCAGAGACATGGCCTTCGTGAGCGAACGCGACGTTACCGAGAATCCAGAAACACACGGTCAGGGAGATCCAGTCGAGCAGTCTCATGGTTGTTGCTCCATGGCGATGGCGGTGTGTTTGGCGTGGGTGCGCAGGCCGCTGAGTTTCTCGACTTCCTTGGCCAGCAGTGCCGGGTCGGTGAAGCCGTAATAGCGCATCCAGTGCCGGCTATCGCCGTCGCCGACGAGGATCAGCGGCTGATGGTTCTTGAGGTCGCCACTGAAACTGCCGAGGCCCTTGAGGGTTTCATTGATCGATTGTGGCGAGCCGGTCAGCCAGCTCCAGCCCGGCCCGCACTGGAAGGTGCGCGCATAATCCTGCAGGCGTTTCGGGTCGTCGCGCTGCGGATCGACGCTGATCGACACCAGTTGCACTTCGTTACCGACCCGTGCGCCGAGCTGTTTTTGCACCTTGCCCATGATCGACGAGACCACCGGGCACACCGTGGTGCAACTGGTGTAGATGAAGCTCATGACGACGATTTTGCCCTGCACCAGGTCTTGTTCAAGGCGCACGGTTTTGCCGTTCTGGTCGAGCAGCGGCACGTTGGCGAATTTCACCTGAGCATGTTCCTGGCTATTGCTGGCCGGGGCCTTGTGCCCGGCGTGTTCGTCTGCCGAATGGGCCTGGACTTGCTGGAGGCCGAGGCTCAACAGGCACAGGGTCAGCAGGCCACTGGATGCAAATCGGTTCATGTCGAAACTCCTCTTCAACGGGCCAGGCCGGGGGCTACCCGAACACTGGCAAAGGTCTTGTCATCGAAACCAGCGCCCAGCGATGCCGCACGCACATGCAGGTACCAGGCGCCGCTGCGGTCGAGGGTGATTGGCGCTTCGTACACGCCGTCGGCGACTTCCAGCGCCGCCACTTCACGCGGATGCGAGGTGGGCGCGAGGTAGTAGCGCAGTTGCACGTCTTTGACGCCGCTGCGCTGGGTTTTGTCTTTGCCCTGCACGATGCGAAAGCGCACGACGTAGGGGTCGTTGAGCGCGACGGCAGTCTTGTCGAGGAGGAACTCGACTTTCGGCTGACCGAGGTGTTTTAGCGGTTTGCCGTCAGGATCAATCTGCGCGGTAAAGCAATGAATGATGTTCGGCTGGTTGAGCAGGAACGCCACATCGAAGCGCCCCGCTGCCGGCAGTTTCACCCGCGCGCTGTACAGCCCCGGCGAAACCTCGCGCAAGCTGCGGTCGATGACCATGGCGGCACGGGCGATCTGGCCACGGTTGGGGTAACCGGACATCGGCGCGTTCATGCCTTCGGCGTAGAAGTAGGTGGTGTTGTCGACCGGGTTGACCACGAACACCGCGTTGTCGTCACGCGACACCGCCAGGCTTGAGGCCAGCGGCAAATCCCCGGCCATACGCGGTGGTTGCGGGCCGGCTTCGAAGCCCTGACTGATTGGCTGGCGGCCTTCGCCGAGGGAGGACAGGTTGATCATGGTGACTTTCGGTGAAGCGAGTCCGCGGATGTAGGCGTAGGCCTGGGTGAACACCACTTGGTAGGGATCGGCGGAAACATCCAGATCATGGATGGCGCTGTTGGTCGCGGCATCAATGATGCTGGCGCGGTTTTCCACGGTGTTGAGCACTACGCCGAAGCGGCCGTCGGCGCTGAAGCCCATCGGGCCGAGGCCTTGTTGCAACTGGATCACTCGGCGGATGGCGTGAGTGCTGGCATCGATCACTGTCACGGTGCCGTCCTTACCGTCGGCCACATAAACCGCGCCGGACAGTGGTGAATAGGCGACTGACAGCGGATGAGCGCCGGTTTTGATCTGCTGGACGATATTCAGGCTGGCGATGTCGATCACGCTGACGGTGCCGTCGTCGCGGTTGCTGACGAAGGCAAAGCGGCTGTCCTTGCTGAAGCTGATTTCGTGGTGGCCGCGCCCGGTCTTTAAATGTTTGAGGGGCTTGAAGCTTTGGCTGTCGATCACCGTGACGCCGGAGTCTTCGGCTTTGCTGGCGTTGTTGCCGACCCACAGCAGGCGTTCGTCCGGTTGCAGCGCCACGCGCACCGGTTGGCTGCCAGCGGCAATCGAGTCGATGACTTTGAATTGCTCGCTGTCGATCACGGCGACTTCACCGGCCGTCGGCATCGAGACGAATACGCGTTTGTTGTCTTTGGGCGTGACCCAGTCCATCGGCGGTTGCTTGAGTTCAATGCGCGCCAGGGTGCTGGTGATACCGCCGACCGACACCGACGGATCGACCACGGCGATGCTGGCGTCGCGGTTCATCACCAGCAGGAAATAGCTGTTGAGGTCGAGCAACGGTCGCGCGCCGATGTTGGATTTGAGAAACACCCCGACCCGGGCCTTGCAGCTCTGGTCACGGCCCTGGGCTTGATCGGCGGCGAGGGTTTGTGGATCGACCCAGGCACCCGGCGCCACACCGGACAACGGCTGGCCGGAAGCGCTGTCAGTGACGCGGAACTGCACATCGGCGAATTCGCCTTCACGCAGTTTGCCGTCGGCGGCCAGTGGCTTGAGATTGAAATCCACCGCCACGCCGTCACGGTTCAGCGTCTGACCGGCCCCGGTTTGCGCCAGCGCAATCTCACTCAGCGTCAGCAACGCCCCGGCCAGGGCCAGCGTGCAAATACCGATGATGTTGATGATCCTGTTCATAGCACCCTCCCCTGTAACATTCACTTCCAACCACTGCCGCCCTCACTGCCTACCCTCACCCCTCTGGAGGAGTGAGCCTGCTCGCGATGGCGTCATCCGCCTCACCATCCGAAACCGAGTTGTCCCGATCGCGAGCAGGCTCACTCCTACATAGGATTTGCATGCATCCCACCCTCTTCATTGCCTACCATGCCCCCCGGTGGGAGCTGGCTTGCCAGCGATGGCGTCCGTCCTGTCACATCAATGGCGCCTGTGCCGCCGTCATCGCTGGCAAGCCAGCTCCCACAGGTTTTGCATTCCTACCGCACGCTCACTGCCCACCACCGATCCCTGTAGGAGTGAGCCTGCTCGCGATGGCGTCATCTGCCTCACCATCCGAGATCGAGTTGTCCCGATCGCGAGCAGGCTCACTCCTACATGGGATTTGCATTCATCCCGCAACCTCACTGCCCACCGCAGACCCTGTGGGAGCTGGCTTGCCAGCGATGGCGTCCTTTCCGTCACATCAATGGCGCCTGTGCCGCCGTCATCGCTGGCAAGCCAGCTCCCACAAGGATTTGCATCCACAGGCATGTTGTCGTTGCACCTGCTTCTACTGCCCCTGCGGCGCCGGTTCCGGTTCATTGGTCACGCGCAGCAATCCCCACAAACCGGAGGTGTTGCCGTAGGCCGCGTAGTCACGGAACAGGTAGTCCCCCGGGATCGCATTGCTGCCGCCGGCGCTGGGGATCATGAAGCTGAAGTGCGCGGCCGGCAGGATGCTTTCGTGGGCGCCGATGTACATCGACATCGGGTTGTAACCGAAGCGCACCGAGCCGACGCCCGGCGAGCCCATCGGATAACCACCGGTGTCGCTCTTCTCGGCCTGGAACGGGTTCACCGACCAGACATGCCCGTCGAGCTGGAACGTGGTGCCGCGACTGCCGCCGCTCGGCATCAGGATGTGCGTGCGCAACGGTTGGCCCGGCTTGGCATAGAGCACCGGCGTCTGCGGATCGCCGCCCACCAACGCATTGCTGTAGGCCATGTGCGCATTGCTCATGTCGCCGTAACCCGCGCCGTCGGCATGCCCGAACGGTGCGTCCGGAGCGAGGCCGAAGCGATACCACAGCGGCTCGGTCTTGTAGTTGATCGCCATGCTCGAGTTGTCCTGCGGATCGGTCGGCACGCCGAAGCCCTCAGCGGCAATCCCCTCCACCGGCCGGCCATTGGCCCAACGGGTGTTCAACGCCTTGTGCCAGACCATCGCGAAGTCGCGGTAGCTGGTTTGCCCAGGTGCCGTAACCGTAGCGTTGACCTTGCGCGCATCGTCAACCCAGGTCGCGCCGATCGGCAGGATGCTCATCGCCCCGCCAAGACCTTTTTGCGGTTGCTTGATCACGTCCGCCGGGGTGATGTTCAAGCCGCCAAACTCCACCGCCGTCGCGTTGATGTTGTCGACGCTGCGGCCCAGTTGCGTCACCGGTTTGCCTTCGCGCTCCAGATGCCCGGCGTAGTACTGATAGGTACGCGTCGGGTACGCGCCGCTGTTGCCGACACGCGGTGGCACGGTCTGGATCGGGTTGGCGCCGACGTTAGCGCCGTCGGATTTGGTGATGTCGTAGGCCAGCAGTTGCGCGTGCAGGCCTACGTGGCTGGACGGCCGCATCAGGTTGTTGCTGAAGGTGGTCGAGCCCAGACCGCTGTTGCGATCACGCTTGACCATGCCTTGCATCACCGCGGTTTGGGTCAGGTCAGGCATCACGCTTGGCAGACGGTTTTCCAGGGTGATGTTGATGCAATCCCCCGCAGCTGCACGCAGCACCAGTGGTTCTACCGGGATGCCGGGTTTGAGCTTGCCACTGAGCGGATCCAGATCGGATTTACGCACGTACAGGATCGCAGTCGGATCATGCAACGGCCCACTCTGCCCGCCGATGGTGATGGTTTCGCCATCCTCCGGATCGGTCACGGTAACTTGTGGAATGCTCACCGTGCGCGAGTTCAGCACCAGGGTGCCGCCCGCCGGATTGAGCGGCCCGCCGACATGCTGACCGAGCCCTTCCGGATCGCCGATGGTCAGGCCCAGCGCATTGCCGAGAATGTCATTGGCCAGCGCCGCGACCACTTCATAGTTACGCTGCACCGTTGGCCGGGTACCGATGCCATTGGGATTGGCACTGATCCGTGGGCAACTGCCCTCGAACGCCACGGTGTTGCGCATGCCCGCCGGGCTTGGGTTGTTGGGGATGGCGAACAGATCACTGCGCTTGGCGGTGTAGTTGCGCATCACCCCCCAGATACCGCTCCAGTAGCCTTCGATCGAAGCGTCCATCGAGTAGAGATAGTCGCCCGTGGTCGCGGCGGCGCTGGAGAGCATCGACACCGGCGCAATGAAGCCCATCTGCTCGGAGATGCCGATCATCTGCGACGCGCGCCAGCCAGAGTTGGAGCTGTTGCCGAAACCGGAACCGCTCTGCAGCCATTTCACGCCGTGCAGGGTGACGTTGTGCTCTTCCTCATGGCCGCCGGCATGCACCCGCAGCCGCACGTTGTCGCCGGTATAGGTGCGCAGCATCGGCGTGAACGGATCACCGGGTTCGGCGCCGCCCTTGTTGATGTGCGGCGGGAACAGCGTGGTGCCGCCGGTGGGGCCGGTCGCCGAGGTGAGCAGATTCGGCGCCAGGTTCATCGCCGGAATTGCCCGGTCGGTACGGCTTTGCATGGCGAACGATAGATCGCCGCCGAGGCCGTCGGCCTGCATGCCGCGCTTGCCATCCGGGCCAACCTTGTTCGGGTCGTACACGCGCAGGGCCAGCGGTTCGTTGCGATAGTTGACGACGAACATCCCCGGATCATCCACCGAAATCGCCTGCGGACATGGCCGGCTCGGGCAGCCCGGAACCTGACCGCCCTGCACTTCCAGCACCCCTTCAAGCAGGTTGCTGGCGTTGTTGCGCACTGGCGGATTGATCGCGTAGCGGAAGCTGTCGGCGGTGGCCGGGAACGCCTGCGCATTCGGCACACCGTTAGGACCGGCCCCCACATAGACGCCAGCTTCATAGGCGTGCTGGAAGTCGCTGTACTCGAGGAAGAACTCGCGGAAGCTGTCGTTCTTGCCGTCGCCATCGAGGTCGCCGGTGTTGATTACCGCTTGCCACGAGGTCGGGCCGCCGTCCTGGCGCGCACCGCTATAAAGAGGTTCGCCGGTTTCGGCGTGGAACCAGGTGGAACCGGCCGGTTCGGCCAACACGGTGGCGTACAGACCAATCTGCTGGTGCGTCGATGGGCCTAAGTGGTCGTGGGTGAAGATGGTGCCGAGGCCGCGATCGACGCCTTTGGCGTTGACCACCGGATCGACGAACCAACGTTGCATCGCCGTGCGCGCACCGAGCCAATCGGCGCGGCCATACTGGCCGAAGAACGGATGGTTTTTGGCTTTCGGGCAGGCCTGGGTGCCGTCACGCGGATCAGTACCGGCGCACTGGTTGAACTCACGGATCGCGTGAATGCGTTCCTGCACGGCGCCGGGCGAGAGCACGCCGTCCTCGTAGTTCCAGCCGTTGGAAGAGCCGTCCGCCGAGGTCAGATCCCACTTCGGCAAGTGGATGTGCTGGCCGATCACATCGGTCGGCGTGCGCACCTGATAGTCGTCCATCTCATAAGTGGCCGGCACCAGGTTGGTTTGCTGGTATTGCACGCAATCGAAGGTATTCATGCGCATCACCAGCGGCTCTGGCGGACGCTGTTTGGTGATCACCGGCCAGGCGTCTTCCCACAGCGCGAGAATGCGCGCCTGCGGGAAGTGATAACCGACTTTGTTGTACACCGCATCAAACTGGATGTTGGCGGCTTTGTAGATGCGTGGGCGGTCGGCGGTGAAGGTCGAGGCGCCAACAAAGGACATGCCGTCGATGCGCTCACCGCTGGCGAACTCGCCGCTGCCGGCGTTGCTGGTCAGGCGTTTTTGCCGATCATCCATGCACGGCTCGTAGTACGGCGCGCCCGCCATCGGCAAGGCACCGTTGGTGCGGAACGCCTTGGCCACCACTTGATTGCCGGGCAGCAAGGCATAGCTTGGGTGATCTTTTTTCGCGTGGAAAGCCATCGCGGCCTGTTCGACTTCGGTGCCTTCTTCCGGCAGGTAAATCGGTTTGGCGCGGGTGACTTCCTTGGAGAAGTCCAGCGAAGTGGTCACGGTGTGTGCCTCGCCACCGGCCGCGACGCCGTCGAGTGCGTGCCGCTGCAAGCCGCCATCCCAACCGCCGGACTGTGCCGGGTCGAGGTTGGCCCACAGCGCTTTGCCGCTGGCCTTGAGCGATTGCGCGGTGGCGGCGTCGAGCATGTCCAGTGGCGGCGTTGGCGGACGCTGGCCCACGGAGCTTTCCATGCCGCCAATCCAGAACGGATAGCCGGGGTTTTTCAGGCTGCCGTCGGCATTTCGGTTGGCTTCACTGCGATCGACCAGCGCCAGCGAGCCGATGGCTTGACCGGCAGCGTTGCCGCCATGGTGTTCACCGTCATCATCGCCCTCTTCTTCGTCATCGTCGTCATTACCGGCGACCAGGGTTTCACCGATTTTCGGCACCACCACCACTTTGCCGGGCATCGGCGCCATGGCTTTGCCAGGCAGCGGAACAATGGCCGGAATCGGTGTACCGGCGACGATTTCACCATCGGGCAAGGCCCGTGCTCCGGCAGCCGGTTTGCCGCTGCGCAAGGCAAACGGTTCGCGGTGATAGCCGTCGGCGCCCTGCTGCGAAACATCGAGGCGGGTGCCTTCTTCAAACACATCGTGGACCCGCCACATGGCCCACATGCCTTGGGCGAAGTGCGGATAGAAATGGCAGTGATAGATCGCATCACCGGCCACGCGGTTGCGGTTGCCCGAACCACCGTTGGCGATTTCATAGGTATAACCGGCGCCCGGCCCGATCCCTTGGGCGTCGACGTAATCGGAGTTGTCGTCGTTGGGATTGAACAGCCACTGATGGCCGTGCAGGTGAAAGATGTGCTGTTCGTGGCCATTGTGAGTATTGCGGAATTTGACGAAGTCACCGATGTAGCTGTGGTTGACGTTCGACGGCTCCGACGGATACAGGGCCATGGTGGCTTTGACACCGATCTGATCAGCGCGCGGGGTCTGGCCGGGGGCGATGTTCTCAAGCCCGGTGTTGGCCGGCACATCCACCAGCATCGCCACATCGCCGACGGTGTGGGAACTGAGGAAGAATTCTTCATAGGCGCACGACAGGCAATCGTGCATCGGCCCCACGCCCAAGCGGTTGGCGACCACTTCGGCGCCCATGCCGCCGGAGCCGTAGTTGATCATGAACGAGTCGCGGGTCGGCTCCAGCACATGGGCCATCACCGGATCGGCCCAGTACGCGGGGAACGCTTGGGTGGCAGCGGTTTCATCCTGGAACTGCGAAGCGAAATCGCGGAACGGTTCCAACCGGTTGGGGATCGCCGGATTGCGTTTGCCCATTGATTCCAACGGATAGGTACTGGACGGGAAACTGCCGTCGGCGTTGCTACCCATGACAATCGCATCGCTTTCACTGGAAATGATTTCACTGCCGTCCACCATGTTGATGATCGGCGTGCCGGCCTTGCCTTCGCGCAACCACGGTTCGCGTTGCGGGTAGCGCGCCTGGTAGTCGACGATGGGTTGGCCGGCCGGTGTGCGGCCGGTGGTGGCGAGGCGCATTTCTTCTTCGGTGAGGGTGTTGCGATAGCTGCGACCGCCCTTGGGCAGGACGACGACCTGGCCGAACAGGCCGTTGGCAACGTTGCCGGCCGCGCCCTCGCCACCAAAAGTCGCGCCACGGCTGCTGACGGCAAACGCGCCTTCGCGTTCGGCGAACAAGGTGTAGGAACGGCTCGCGCCCGGTGGCACCAGGCTGTTGGCGTTACGCCCGGTGAACGAGGAAATGTCATCAATGCTGTTCACCGCTTGCAGGCCGTTGACCTGGAAACCGACATGACGGTCAGCCACTTGCTCATCAACTTTGAAGTCTTCGGCGCCGTTGGCGTTCTCGGCGCCCTCCTCTTCGCCCTCGTTTTCAAAGTGCTTGTTCGGGTTGGCCTGATAGTCGAGCAGGTTCTGCAGATTGATCGTCAGGCAATCCCCGGCGGCCACGCGTAGCACCAATGGCCGTGGACGCTTGTCCGGGCGCAGCGAAACTTTGCCCGGCACCGCAGCGCCACCGTAAGCCAGCGACTGCTCATGTTCATCGACCACATCGCGGCGCAGGGCGAACATCATGCCGTTGATGTTCTGCGCACCGAGGCGGTTGAACATCAGCGGTTGATCGAAGGCGACGACGTTGGCCACCAGGTTGCGCTCGCAACGTACGGCCGCGCCGGCCAGCTCGACGCTGAGCATCGAGGCCAGAATCAGCAGCCAGTTGAGCAGAGACGGAGCGTGATGAATGCCAACCATGATCAGTAACCTCGTAGTGGGTGCTCTTGGGAACACTTCTCGACAAATGCCTCGGAGCAATCCCTGTGCCACAAAAAAATGCATTAACGTTCAGCTAGTTACCGCAACGACTTGAGAATCCGGGGGATATTCCCCACCCGTTTCCCCCACATTTCGGGCCTTATCGGTTTGCCCCGAAAGTGGGGAAAACCGGGTTGGGCTCACAACGGCGCATCCATCGCCAGGCCCTGCAAACGCCGGTACTGACGCAATACATTCGGCACATAACGCTGGGTTTCAGCGAACGGCGGAATCACCCGGCCACGGCTGAGCACCGCGTCCGGCCCTGCGTTGTAAGCCGCCACCGCGAGGGCAATGTCGTTGTCGAACAGGGTCATCAGGCGCTTGAGGTATTTGGCCCCGCCCTGAATGTTGGCCTTGGGGTCGTAGACGTCCGTTACACCCAGCTCGCGTGCGGTGTCGGGCATCAACTGCATGAGCCCGCCCGCGCCTTTGGCTGAGGTCGCGCCGGGGTTGTAATGCGACTCGGCGTTGATCACCGCGTGCAACAGCGCTTCGGGCAATTGATTGGCCGTGGCCGCCGCCGACACCAGTTCCGCGTAGGGCTGGTTGGCGATCATTTGCGGTTGCTGATCGAGGCTGCCCACAGGCATTTCAGCTTCGTGGATCACCCGTTCGTACGTGCGTCCGGGCCGGTGGACGTTGGACAGGACATAGCTGCCCTTGGCGTCCACGGAGATGAATACATCGGCTTGCACGGCACCGCTGAGCAGCACACAACCGAGCAATCCGCTGGCGAGAAATTTCATGTCGGGCCTCCCCGGATCGACCCCGATAAATTGGGGGAAATGCCCCAATGGCCGATCACGCTTGAGCCATACGCAAGCACTGTGCCGACTCTTGAGAAGCCCGTATTACAAGGGCTTCAGCCAAGTTGATGTATTTGAGTGGGGGCTGAGCATGGCAATTGCATAAGCCCTTCACGCAACACGGCTGCCACTCACGGGAGGTCATCATGAAGCTGCAATTTCGTCCGCGTGACCAACGCGGTTTCACCCTGCTCGAATTGCTCGTGGTGCTGGTGGTACTCGGCCTGTTGGCCGGGATCGTCGCGCCGAAATACTTCGCCCAACTCGGTCGCTCGGAAGTGAAAGTGGCCAAGGCGCAGATCGAAGGGCTGAGCAAGGCACTGGACATCTATCGACTGGAGGTCGGTCACTACCCGTCCACCGAACAGGGCTTGCAGGCCTTGGTCGCCGCACCGAGTGACGAAGCGAAATGGACCGGCCCGTACTTGCAGAAAAAACTGCCGCAGGATCCGTGGGGACGTAATTACACCTACCGCTATCCTGGCGAAAACAGCGAGTACGACTTGCTGTCGATGGGCAAGGACGGCCAGCCCGGCGGTGAAGGTGAAAACGCCGAAGTGACCAACTGGCAGTAAGCGGAGCGCGGCCCATGCGATTTCATCTGAAGGCGGTCGGCAAGACCGGTGTGGTGGCGCTGAGCATCGAGGCGCCGGGACACGGCGAAGCGCGGCGTATTGCCGAAGATCAAGGTCTGCGCGTGCTCAGCCTGCATGCCGAGAAACACTGGCGCTCGTTGCGCCTGCGCCAACGCGAAACGTTCAATCTGGTGTTGTTCAGCCAGGAGCTGACCACGCTGCTCAATGCCGGCCTGCCGTTGATCGATGCGCTGGAAAGCCTCGCCGAAAAAGAAACCGCCCCCGCCGCCCGCAAAACCTTGACTGAGCTGGTGCGCCTGCTCTACGAAGGCAAATCCTTCTCTCAGGCACTCGGCCAGTTGTCCGCAGTATTCCCGCCGCTGTACGTGGCGCTGGTACAGTCCAGCGAGAAAACCGGCGCGGTCGGTGATGCGCTGGGCCGCTACGTCAGTTATCGCCAGCGCATGGACGAGGTGCGGCAGAAGATCGTCAGCGCCTCGATCTATCCGCTGCTGTTGCTGGTGGTCGGCGGTGGCGTGGTGCTGTTCTTGATGGGTTATGTTGTACCGCGCTTCAGCCTGGTGTTCGAAGGTTTGGGGTCGAACCTGCCGTGGCTGTCACAGATCCTGATGAGCAGCGGCATGTTCTTGCATGCGCATCAGGGTGAATTCTTCGGTGCGCTGGCGGCCATTGTCATCGCCCTCGCCGTGCTGCAAAAACAACCGGCATTTCGCCGTGGACTGGATCGGCTGGTGGAGAAACTGCCGGCCGTGCATCAACGGATTTTCATGTATGAACTGGCGCGCTTCTATCGCTCGCTGGGAATCTTGCTGCAAGGCGGAATTCCGCTGGTCACCGCCATGGGCATGGTTCGCGGCCTGCTCACCGTCGCCTCTCGGGCGCGGCTGGATCAGGCCTGCGAGCGCGTGCGCGAAGGTCAGTCATTGTCCGCCGCGCTGGAGCTCAATCGGCTGGTGACGCCAGTGTCCCTGCGCCTGCTGCGGGCCGGTGAACAATCCGGCAACCTCGGGCAGATGATGGAACGCAGCGCCGATTTCTACGACGAGGAGATCAGTCGCTGGATCGAATGGTTCGTGCGCCTGTTCGAACCGCTGCTGATGACCTTCATCGGCCTGCTCATCGGGGTCATCGTGATCCTGATGTACATCCCGATTTTCGAACTGGCTTCCAGTATCCACTGACCCCGGGAACGGGTCGGATCGACGCAACAACGCTCATCGACGTTCCCAACCAGACAATAAGACGGAGAACGATATGCACATTAAAAAGCTCGTGCTCGCAATGGCCATTGGCGCAGTACTGTCGGCGTCTACCGTGTTGATTCCGGACAATCTTTCAGGCGTTTCCAGTGTTCAGGCCAAGGAAGGTGGCAGTGGAGGGAGTGGCGGCGGTGGACACGGCGGAGGGGGTAGCGGCGGAAACGGTGGTGGGCATGGCGGTGGCGGTGGCGGCAATGGTGGCGGTCATGGCGGCAGTGGCAGCGGTGGCAGTGGACACGGTGATGGCGGCGGTGGTCACAGCGGCAGCGGCCAAGGCTCCGGACACTCGGGCGACTCCGCGTCCTCGTCAGGACGCAGCGGCACGCACGCTGAGCCAGGCGATGATCACGGCGTCCACCGCGCCGGTGAAGTCGGCGATGATCGCGGCGTGCATGTCGGCGGCGAGCCCGGCGATGACAAGCGCACCAACTGATTTTCAGAAACGCCACAAAACCTGTGGGAGCTGGCTTGCCAGCGATGAGGCCGGATCAGGCAACCTTGTATTGCCTGACACACCGCTATCGCTGGCAAGCCAGCTCCCACAGGGTTATGCAGTGTGCACAAATTCCGCAGACAACCATGAACCCAATGTGGGAGCGAGCCTGCTCGCGAATGCTGTGGGTCAGCCAATGATGTTTTGACTGACCGTCCGCTTTCGCGAGCAGGCTCGCTCCCACAGGGCTTTGCAGTGTTTGAAAGATCCACTCAGAGAGCGACGTTGCTCTGGTTCAGCCGTTCGCGCAGGAATTCGACCAACGCCTGCACGGGTCGGGAGGCCTGTCGATGCTGCGGATACACCGCCGATAACGTCAGCGGCTCCGGGCGCAAATCATCCAGCACCGGCACCAGCCGGCCATCCTTCAGCGCCGCACCGACAATGAACGTCGGCAAATAGGTAATCCCCATCCCCTGCACCGCCGCATCCCTGAGCAACTCGCCGTTGTTCACGCGCATGCGCCCGGTGACATTCACCAACTGCGGCTTGCCCTGTCCCGCGTTGAACCGCCATTGCACCGAGCGCCCGTGGCCATAGGGCAAGCAGTCATGGCTGAGCAGATCCTCAGGCTTGAGCGGTGTGCCGCGCTCGGCGAGATACGCCGGGCTGGCGCAGTAAACCCGCTCAATCGACGCAATGCGCCGGGCGATCAGCGTCGAGTCTTCCAGCACGCCAATACGCAGCGCCAGGTCGTAGCCTTCGCCAAGCAGGTCCACCGGCCGATCGCTCAAATCCACCTCGACCGTGACCTCGCGATAGCGCTGCAAAAACATCGGCAACAGGCAACCGAGATGCGCCACGGCAAACGATAACGGCGCGCTCAGACGAATCGTCCCGCGCGGCTCGGCAGTTTGCCCGGCGATACCCTGCTCGACCTGTTCGACTTCACCGAGCAAGCGCAGTGCCGACTCGTAGTAGCTCTGGCCCAGTGGCGTGACGTCGAGGCGCCGGGTCGAGCGATTGAGCAAACGCACGCCGAGACGCTCTTCGAGCTGCATCAGGCGACGGCTGACGAATTGCTTGGACAGGCCCAACTGATCGGCGGCGTTGGTGAAGCTGCCGGAGTCCATGACCTGGCAAAAAATACGCATGTCTTCGAACGGGTTCATTGTCACTCTCTGGTGGACAGTTAAACGCTTTATAGCCGCTTTTTCACTTTACGGCAGCTCATTAATCTGTGCTCACGGTGTTGCTGAGGCCTGAAGCCCAGCGCCACAGCAGCCCGCAACCCAGGCATAAAAAATCAAACGGATTAAAAGGAATTGCACATGAACATCGTCAAGAAAACCCTGGCCGCTTCCCTCCTCGCCCTGTCCATCGGCAACGCGTTCGCCGCCGCCGGCAGCCCGGGTGTCGAACACAACACCCAGGCTTTTCTCGAAGCCCTCGCCGCCGGTGGTGGCAAGCCGCTGGAGCAGCTGAGCCCGAAAGATGCCCGTGCAGTACTTACAGGTGCGCAGGCTTCGGTGAAGGTTGATCTGTCCGGTGTGGAAGTCAGCGACAAGGTGATCACGGTGGACGGCCAGACCCTCAACCTGAAAGTGGTGCGCCCGGCCAAGGTCAAAGGCGAGTTGCCGGTGTTCATGTTCTTCCACGGTGGCGGCTGGGTGCTGGGTGATTATCCGACTCACCAGCGCCTGATTCGTGACTTGGTGGTGGGCTCCGGCGCCGTCGCGGTGTACGTCGATTACACGCCGTCGCCGGAAGCGCAGTACCCGACCGCAATCAACCAGGCCTACGCCGCAACGAAATGGGTGGCCGAGCATGGCAAGGACATCGGCGTCGACGGCAAGCGTCTGGCGGTAGCCGGCAACAGTGTCGGCGGCAACATGGCGGCCGTCGTCGCGTTGATGGCCAAAGAACAGAAAACCCCTGCCCTGCGCTTCCAGCTGCTGATGTGGCCGGTGACCAACGCGCAGTTCGACGACGGCTCGTACCAGCAATTCGCCGAGGGCCACTTCCTCACCAAAGGCATGATGCAGTGGTTCTGGGACAGCTACACCACCAACCCGGCCGAACGTGCGCAGATCCACGCTTCGCCACTGAACGCTAGCGCCGAACAGCTCAAAGGCCTGCCCGCCACACTGGTGCAGACGGCCGAATTCGACGTGCTGCGCGATGAAGGCGAAGGCTATGCGCAGCACCTGGATGCGGCCGGTGTGGCGGTCACCTCGGTGCGCTACAACGGGATGATTCATGACTTTGGTTTGCTCAACCCGCTGAGTCAGATTCCGGAAGTGAAAGCGGCCGTGCGGCAGGCAGCGGCTGAGCTGAAGACGCATTTGCAGCCTTGACGTTAAAAGATCGCAGCCTGCAGCGGCTTCCACATCGGACACGTGCAGGCGGCGATCTTTTCCATTGATCTTGTGGCGAGGGGATTTAGCGAAACGTCGCACCGCCCCGATGGGCTGCACAGCAGTCCCCTGCTTCTTCTGGATAAGAGCGGGGTCGCTTCGCAACCCGTCGGGGCGGTGCGACGTTTCGCTAAATCCACTCACCACAAAAAGTCCTTCATCACCAAGGCTCGTGCCAATCCGGAGCACATCATGTCCTTCCTTCTTGCTCACCTGCTGTCCTGGAGCGCTGCTCTGCTCTTGCTCGATGGTCTGCTCTGGCACTTCACGCCTTTTTCGCATCGTGCTCCGCGAGTCGGCATTCGCCTGGTGCTGTTTCTGGCGTTCAGTGCGTTGGTGATCAACGCCGGCGTCAGCCCGTTGCAGGCGCCGCTGTTTGCCGATGATCGCGTGGCGCAACTCGGCGCGACGGCGTTGGGCATTCTTTGGTGGTTGTACGCCGCGAGGGTCCTCACCGAAGTCATCGGCCTGATCCTGATGCGCCGCATTGGTCACAGCGGGCGCTTGCTGCAGGACGTGATTGGCGCGCTGGTGTTTTTGGCGGCCATCGTTGCGGCAGCCGGTTATGTGCTGGAGTTGCCGGTCAAAGGCCTGCTCGCCACGTCCGGTGTGGTCGCCATCGTCGTCGGTCTGGCGCTGCAAAGTACCCTGGCCGACGTGTTTTCCGGGATCGTCCTCAACACCACCAAGCCCTACCAAGTGGACGACTTCGTAGTGATCGACGGCGTCGAAGGTAAAGTGCTCGACATCGACTGGCGCGCCACGCATCTGTTGACCAGCGCCGGGACCATGGCCGTGGTGCCAAACTCGGTGGCGGCCAAGGCGAAAATCGTCAACCTCAGCCGCCCGAGCAACATGCATGGCGTGTCGATCAGCATTCAGGTGCCCAACCACATTCGCCCACGCCGGGTACTCGACGCCCTCGACCGTACGTTGCAAGGCAGCAGCAGTCTGCTGCTCAACCCGGCGCCCAAAGCCGTGTTGAAAGAAGCCGGCGAAGAGATGTCGGAATACGTGGCCAGCGGTTTCATTGCCGAGTTGAGCAAGAAAGGCGAAGTGCGCAATCAACTGTTCGACCTCGCCCACCGTCATCTCGAAGCGGCCGGGATTTCGCGGCATCCGGATGGCGTGATCGAGCCTTCGACTCGCGCCCGCGCGTTGCTGGATGAGGTGAAAATTTTCCGCTCGCTGAGCCATGAAGAACGTGACCGTCTGGCTGAATCGATGGTCGCGCAGCAGTACGCGGCGGGCCAGGTAGTGCTGGATCTGGATGAAGTGCCGGACAGCCTGTTTGTGATTGCCACGGGCGTGGTCAGTGCGACTGTGCCGGACGGCGACGGGCAGACCGAAGCCGGGCGAATGGGGCCGAGTGAGGTCATGGGCGAACAGAGCATTCTCGCCGATACGCCGTCGCAGGCTACGTTTACGGCGCTGACATCGAGCATCATCTACCGTCTCGACAAGGGGCTGACCCGTCAGTGCATGGAGCAACGCACGGAGGTGGGGCGGGCGTTGAATAAATTGCAGGCGGTGCGGCAGCAGAACAGTCATCTCGCGTTGTTGGCGAAAACGACACCGATCAAGAAAGGTGGGTTTCTCGGTTGGCTGCAAAAGCGTTGATGCGAAGATCTTAAGATCAAGAGCTTTACCCCCTCACCCCAGCCCTCTCCCCCAGGGGGCGAGGGGGAAAGGGAGCCGATCTTTAAGCTGTTCAAAACTGAAGTTCGGCTCGGTATTGCACGTCGGCGTACTTCTAAAGAGCCCCTCGGTCAGTTCCCTCTCCCTCTGGGAGAGGGCTAGGGTGAGGGGCTTTTCAAACTCACATCTAATTACTTGGCGGTGAACTTGGTGTAGCTGTTGATCAGGTTGCGGTAGTTCGGCAAGCGGTTCGACAGCAGATTCGCCAGGCCTTCCATGTCGTTGCGCCAGTCGCCCTGGAGCTCGCACGCCACCGAGAACCAGTTCAACAGTTGCGCACCGGCCGCCGACATCCGCGCCCACGCCGCTTGTTGCACGGTGGTGTTGAAGGTGCCGGACGAGTCGGTCACCACAAACACTTCGAAGCCTTCAGCGATGGCCGACAGGGTCGGGAACGCCACGCACACGTCAGTCACCACACCGGCGATGATCAGTTGCTTGCGACCGGTGGCCTTGATGGCTTTGACGAAGTCTTCGTTGTCCCAGGCGTTGATCTGGCCTGGACGTTGAATAAACGGTGCATCCGGGAACTGTTCCAGCAGTTCAGGCACGATCGGGCCGTTCGGGCCTGCGTCGAAACTGGTGGTGAGGATGGTCGGCAGCTTGAAGAATTTGGCAATGTCGCCCAGTGCCAGCACGTTGTTCTTGAACTCGTTCGGGGTGAAATCCTGTACCAGCGAAATCAGACCGGTCTGGTGGTCGACCAGCAACACGACCGCATCATCTTTGTTCAGACGCTTGTAAGGAACGCTCATGGGGAAACTCCTGGTTGGATGGATGTGATGTCAAGCGCCGTGCCTCGTGGCCGGCGCTTTTGGGGAAATCAGAAAGCGAAGCAGGAACAACCGAACGCGCCCCAGAAACCGGCGAAATCGCTGACCGGTGCGTTCGATAATCGCGCTTTTTCATGACTGTGCGAGTGCACGGCGCAGGCGCCGACGCATTGGTGAACCTGCGCCTGCAACGGCGAGTTAGGCCGCCAGTGGCCGGGGACTTTCACCACCGGCGACCAGTCCGGCAGCACCGGAACGCTGGCCGGGCCGAGGTCTGCGAAGTCGCCGGCGGCGTAGACAATCTTGCCGCCCACCACGGTCAGTACCGACTCGATCCACTTGATCGCTTCTTCTTCGACGTGGAAAAAGTCCGCGCTCAGTGCCGCCAGATCCGCCAGTTGCCCGACCTTGATCTGGCCTTTCTTGCCCTGCTCCGAGGAGAACCAAGCGCTGCCGTGAGTGAACAGTTCCAGCGCGGTGGTGCGCGGCAAACCTTCTTCGTACAACGCCAGGCCACCGACGGTGCGGCCGCTGACCATCCAGTACAGTGACGTCCACGGGTTGTAGCTGGAAACCCGCGTCGCATCGGTGCCCGCGCCAACCGGCACACCTTCGGCGAGCATGCGTTTGATCGGCGGCGTCGCTTCGGCAGCTTTCGAACCGTAACGATCGACGAAGTATTCGCCCTGGAACGCCATACGATCCTGAATCGCGATGCCGCCGCCCAAGGCTTTCACCCGTTCGATGTTCTGCGGGGTGATGGTTTCGGCGTGGTCGAAGAACCACGGCAGACCGTTGAACGGAATGTCGCGATTGACCTTCTCGAACACGTCGAGCATGCGGCTGATCGATTCGTTGTAGGTGGCGTGCAGACGGAACGGCCAGCGCTGCTCGACGAGGTGGCGCACCACCGGTTCCAGCTCAGCCTCCATGGTTTGCGGCAGGTCCGGACGCGGTTCGAGGAAGTCTTCGAAATCCGCCGCCGAGAACACCAGCATCTCGCCGGCACCGTTGTGCCGCAGGAAGTCGTCGCCCTGATGCAACTTGACGCTGCCGGTCCAGTTCTGGAAATCGGTCAGTTCTTCTTTGGGTTTCTGGGTGAACAGGTTGTAGGCGATACGCACGGTCAACTGGTCGTCCTTGGCCAGTTGCTCGATCACCTGATAATCGTCCGGATAGTTCTGGAAACCACCGCCGGCATCGATCGCGCTGGTCAGGCCGAGGCGGTTGAGTTCACGCATGAACTGGCGGGTCGAGTTGACCTGATACTCCAGCGGCAGCTTCGGCCCCTTGGCCAGCGTCGAATAGAGAATCATCGCGTTGGGTTTGGCCACCAGCATGCCGGTCGGGTTGCCATTGGCGTCACGCACAATCTCGCCGCCCGGCGGGTTCGGCGTGTCGCGGGTGTAGCCGGCCACGCGCAGCGCCGCGCGGTTGAGCAGTGCACGGTCGTAGAGGTGCAGGACGAACACCGGGGTGTCCGGCGCCGCCTGATTGAGTTCTTCGAGGGTCGGCATGCGTTTTTCGGCGAACTGGAATTCGTTCCAGCCGCCGACCACGCGCACCCATTGCGGGGTCGGTGTACGGTCGGCCTGGTCCTTGAGCATGCGCAACGCGTCGGCCAGCGACGGCACGCCTTCCCAGCGCAGTTCGAGGTTGTAGTTCAAACCGCCACGGATCAGGTGCAAGTGCGAGTCGTTGAGGCCGGGAATCACGCAGCGACCGTGCATATCGATCACTTGCGTGGCCGGGCCGCGCAAGGACATGGCTTGGGTGTCATTGCCGACGACCACGAAGCGGCCGTCCTTGATCGCCACGGCGCTGGCCAGTGGCTTGGTGCGGTCTACGGTATGGAATTGGCCATTGAACAAAATCAGATCAGCGCTCATCGCAGTTCCTCAAGCAAAGTGAAAAGAAGCGAACCCCGCGCGCTCAGCGTGGCGAGGTCTCTTGGGAATCGAGGTGTTCATGGGCCTGGCTGGCTTCGAGCCACGGCGTAAACAAACGGGTGACCGGCGGCATCACCACGTACACCACCGACAGGACGATAGTCAGGGTGATCAGGAACGTGGCGACTATGTAGTTGGACAGGATCGGGTGCATCGAAAGCAGCGGCCCCCAGATCAGCGGCACCAGTAAGGTGTGCGGCAGAATCACCAGCAGCGAGACCACGGCCTGCTTCCAGCGCGGTGGCGGTGTAGCGGCATCGGCCAGTGGCGAGAACCAGAATTCATTGATCGGCGCGACTTCGGTCTGATCGCCATCAGCCAGCATCGGCGCAGCTTCGGCGACCAGAGCCTGACGCTGCGGCGATTCCAGCCAGCCTTGCATCGCTCCGGTGGAGCTGAAGCGCAGCACACAGGTGTAGAAGTCGAGACGGCCGCGCTTGCCACGCACCACGTCCACGCCCAAATGGCCCTCACGCTGCCCAGCCACGCGAACGATATTGCGCAGCCAGGCTTCATACGCTGACTCGAAACCGGCCTTGACCCGGTGTTTGATGATCAATGTGACCGTCTCATCGGCCCCCGGTGACTGTGGATGGAGGACTTCAGGCATAACGCAACACTCCGGGCAAACGAACAGAAATCGCCAGCCGTCCCGGCCCGGCGATAAACACAGTGGTAAACAGGATCAACAGCAACCAGCCGAACTGCCCCTCAGCCACACTCCATTGCGGATGCACAACCAACAGCGCCACCAGCAGCACAAACAGAATAGGCAAGCACGCCAATCTCACCAGTAACCCGGCGACGATCAGTAATGGACAGAGGACTTCGGCGAAGATCGCCAGACACAAGGTCAGGTGGGCGCCGAGGTGGAAAGGATCTTCGATCAGCGCCAATTGCGCGGTGAAGTCGAGCAACTTGGGCAAACCGTGCACCCACAGCAGAAACAACCCGCCGCTGACCCGCAGAAACAGCAAACCAACGTCGCGCGCCCGTTCATCATTGTGTATCGCGCTCATGCCCCGACCCTTGAAATGTCATTGGCCTGAATAATGCCGATGCCGGGCGCGGGGAAATTGGATGGATGTGCTCTCTTTCTTTCTTTCACCTAAAACCCCTGTGGGAGCGAGCCTGCTCGCGATAGCGGTGTGTCATTCAACAGGGATGTCGACTGACCGGGCGCCATCGCGAGCAGGCTCGCTCCCACATGGGGGGGGAACTGTGTTGTTTCGTCAGACCGAGGGGATATCCAGCGACACCGACATGAACTGACTGATCCGCGACCGCAACCACTTCTCCGCCGGGTCGTTGTCATGCACCCCGCTCCAGGCCATCGACAGCTGCGCCGCTTCGATCGGGAACGGTGGATCTTCTGCGCGCAAGGCACAGCCCTCGACCAGAGCGCACGCGGCATAGTCCGGGACGGTGGCGATCATTTCGGTGCCGGCGAGCAAGGCGCGCAAGCCGCTGAACTGCGGCACGCCGAGGACTACACGGCGAGTGCGGCCCAGCTTGGCCAGGTCCAGATCGATGTTGCCGCTCAGATCACCGGAAAACGACACCATCGCGTGCGGGCGTTCGCAGTATTCATCCAGTGTCAGCGGCCCCGGACGATCGTCACCGCGCAGGACTTTGCAGGGAATGTCGCGCAGTTTCTTGCGCTTGGCGTTGGCGGGCAGATCGGTGGTGTAGCTGACACCCACCGAGATTTCCCCGGACGCCAGCAGCGCCGGCATCAGCAGGTAATTGGCGCGGCGCACCACCACGACAATCCCCGGTGCTTCTTGCTGAAGCTTGCGCAATAACGGCGGAAACAGGCCGAACTCGGCATCGTCCGACAGGCCGATGCGGAACACGTCGCAACTGCTCGCCGGTTCAAATTCCTTGGCGCGGCTGACGGCCCCGGAAATGACGTCCATCGCCGGTTGCAGCTCCTTGAGAATCGCCAGGGCGCGGGCGGTCGGCTCCATGCTGCGACCGTTGCGCAGCAGCAACGGGTCATCGAACAGATCGCGCAGACGGCCGAGCGCCGCACTCACGGCGGGTTGGCCCATGAACAGTTTCTCGGCGACGCGGGTCAGGTTCTTTTCGAACATCAGCGCTTCGAAAATCACCAACAGGTTCATGTCGACGCGACGCAGATCGTTACGGTTCATCGGCTCGTGTTCCTTGCTTGGAAGTCTTGTTCAGTCAGGTGCGAGAGCGCCGTACTTTACTCGATCAACGGTACTTTGGCCGCGCGTTTGTAAGGGCCGTATTCCACCGGCGCCCATTGGAAGTGCTTATCGATGGCGGTGATGTGACCGATCCCCGGAAACGGCAGGTGTGCGGCGCTCACCCAGGTTTTGCTGGCGGCCGCAGCGCTGAACACAGCGTTACGGCTTTTGATCGCCTGCTGACCGTTGACGTCAAAACTGATCGACACTTCAGGGTGGTCGAACTGCACGGCGAGGTTGTGCACCAGGTCACCCATGAACACGATGCTCTGGTTCTGAGAAGTGAAACGGTAGGTGGTGCTGCCTGGGGTGTGCCCGCTTTCAAGTGCAGCCTCGACCACACCTGGCAGCGGCGACTGCCCCGGCGTGAAGGTCTTGAAGCGGCCCGCGGCCACGTAGGGTGCGGTGGAATCCTGAGCGATCCTGAAGAATTCTTTCGCCCCGGCCGGGGCTTTGGCCAACGCCTGCGGATCGAGCCAATAGTCGGCCTCAGCCTTGGCTGCATAGACTGTGGCATTGGCGAAAACCGGTTTTTGCTCAGCGTCGACCAGTCCGCAAACGTGGTCCAGATGCAGGTGCGTCAGCAGAATGGTATCGACCTGTTCCGGTTGGTAACCCGCAGCCTGCATGTTCGCCGAAAGTTGGCCGGCGGTAGCGCCAATGCACTGCCCGGCACCGGTGTCGACCAGGATCAACTGCTTGCCGGTGTTGACCAGAAAAGCGTTAAACGCCGTTTGCACGCCCGGGGTTTCAATCGAACGGCGAGCGAGCAATGCACGGATCTGCCCCTGACTCATGCCCTGCAGCAATTTGGGTGACAGATCGTTATAACCGTCGAACAGTGCCGTCACTTCATAGTCGCCCAGCGCCAAACGAAAGTAGCCGGGGGCCTGCGTACCGACCTGCGGCGCCTGTGCCAGAGCACTTGTGGCCGCCAGCGCGAGCGCCAATCCGAGTGTGCCCCACGTAGCGTGTAACGAACCTGTCATGCCAATCCCCTTGCTTGATCGATCTTCGACGGCACCGAACGTGCGCCTCTAGATAGTAGCCATCCTCGCCGATCCGCCCCCTCGCCGACTTGCAGCGATGTGCTGAGTTCAACGTTTCGCGGCGCAATTAACAACGTTTAACTCGTCAGCCTTTCGGTCCCGTCGAACAATGAAACCCTCTGCGCAACATTGTTTTTTTGACCTGAGGGGAAAGTACCGAGCGTGCCTTCCCCCCCGACACGGACATTGGCCATGGCTCACTTACAACAAACAGTCGCCCTCGCCCCCGCCAGCGAATCTCGCACACCGCGCATCGGCGGCCTCAGTCCGCAGCGCGAACGGCGGGTCAAACAGTTGATCCTCGATCGCCTCGGTGAAAGCCTGGAAGTCACCGAACTGGCAGAGGCATGTTCGTTGTCACGCAGTCATTTTTCCCGAGCATTCAAGTGCAGCACCGGACTCTCGCCACAAGACTGGATCCGCACCCAGCGCATCGCCCGCGCCAAGCAGTTGATCCAGCTCACGCACTTGAGCCTGACGCAGATCAGCCTGGAATGCGGCTTCTGTGATCAGGCGCACTTCTGCCACATCTTCACCCGCAGCGAAGGGATCAGCCCGTTCGCCTGGCGCTGTCGTGAAGTGCCGGAAATGAAACTCAAAAGGTCACAAGCATCGGCATTGCCGCTGGGCATGCGCCTGGCGGTGTAAGCGCTGGCGCCGATAACGCGCAATCGGTCCTGTTTCACTTCTGTCGCAAACGCTGCGCCACTTGTGCCACCCGCTCGCCCAGATGGGCCGCCGTGCGCCGGTCTTCGAGCGGCGGCGCCTGCTCGGGCGTCTGTTCGACATTAGATTGGGACATGGCACCGAGCGAGCTGCCCAGACGATTCAATTGCCCATCAAAGAACCCGGCCGCCGAACGCGCCGGGAGCAAGTCGAGACCGACCCAGATCATTGAATGTTGCGCGGCAAACACCGCAAGTTGCAGCAGCGTATTGAGCTTGTCGCCGCACAGGCTGCCGGAATTGGTGAACCCGGCGGCCACCTTGTCGCGCCACGGCTTGGCCAGATAGAACGCCGCGCTGGCCTCCATGAACTGCTTGAACCCCGCCGACGCGCTGCCCATGTAGGTCGGCGCGCCGAAGATGATCGCATCGGCGCGGTGCAACTCATCCCAATAGAGTTCGACTTCCTCTACCGTCACCAACCGACAGGTACTGCCCAGGTGTCGCTCGACGCCCTGCGCCACTGCTTCAGCCATGACGCGTGTATGGCCGTAGCCGCTGTGATAGACCACCACCACGTTGCTCATTGCGCCGTCCTCCGGACGTGTGCATTCCATTGCAGCCGTCAGGTCTGTGCCTGAGGTTGAACTTGTTCAAGGGATTTTTGGGGCTGGCGCAGATGCAGACGAGTTAATCGTTGTTAATTGTCTGTGGAACAGCGCGCTGATTCGAGCAGCGCAGCGGGTAAAAACAGCGGTTATGCGCAGCGTTGTACAGGTTTCCGGCAATCTGTACGTTGCACTGACGCCAGAACCTGAGGAATATGTCTGAAAACTGCGGATTAGAAGGCTTGCGTGCCGCTGACGCCGTCATCCGCCCTGCCCTCACTAAGACTTCACAAACCCTGGGCAGGATTATAAAAACATCGCAGGAGTGAGCTGTTGAGTCTTTCCCCGAATCAGGCCCTCGGTTTCGGCCCCTATCGGATTCAGCCTGGAAAACGGCTGCTGCTTGAGGGCGAGCAGCCGTTGCGTCTGGGTCGACGTGCCATGGACATTCTGCTGATCCTGCTGGCGCATGCCGGCGAAGTTGTGAGCAAGCAGCAATTGCTTGCCGGGGTCTGGCCGGACAGTGTGGTCGAAGACATCAACCTGCGGGTGCACATGGCGGCGTTGCGCAAAGCGCTGGGCGACGGTCAGGCCGGGCAGAGGTTCATCGTCACCGTTGCGCAGCGCGGCTACAGTTTTGTCGCACCGATCGCGGTGCAATCGATCGAACAACCCACCTGCGCCGAAACCGGCACCCGGCATAACCTGCCGCTGCGCCGCACGCGAATGATCGGCCGGCAGCCGCTGGTCGACAACCTGATCAGGCAGTTGCCGCGCAAGCGTTGCATCACGCTGGTCGGTCCTGGCGGCATCGGCAAAACCACCGTAGCCCTGCGCGTTGCCGAGCAGATGATCGGCCACTATCAGGACGGCATCAGGCTGCTGGACCTGACGCCCATCAACGACGCCCGGATGATCTGCTCGCATTTGGCGGCCCTGTTGGACGTGGTGTTGCATGACAATGAGCCGCTGACCAGTCTGGTCAACGT
Organism: Pseudomonas sp. Seg1; assembly: GCF_018326005.1. Classification (NCBI taxonomy): domain Bacteria; kingdom Pseudomonadati; phylum Pseudomonadota; class Gammaproteobacteria; order Pseudomonadales; family Pseudomonadaceae; genus Pseudomonas; species Pseudomonas sp. Seg1. Next base: position 2,382,378 of record NZ_AP021903.1, on the reverse strand, counting down.
CCTGCGCAAGCGACAGATGCTGCTGGTGATCGACAATTGCGAACACCTGATCGACGCCGTGGCCCTGCTCAGCGAGCGCATTTTGCGCGGTGCACCGCATGTGCACATTCTGGCCACCAGTCGCGAGAGCCTGCGGGCCGAAGGCGAATATGTGCAGCGCCTTGAGTCCCTTGATTACCCACCGCCGATTGCTGCGCTCGATCGCACGCAGGCACTGAGTTTTTCTGCACTGCAACTGTTTGCCGAACGCGCTTTGGCCGCTCACGAGGGCTTTGAACTCAGCGACGCCGAGTTGCCCGATGCCATTGAAATCTGCCGACGTCTGGACGGCATTCCGCTTGCCCTGGAGCTGGCGGCGGCGCAGGTTGGCGGGCTCGGCCTGCACGGCCTGCTCAGCCAGCTCCAGGGCCGTTTACCGGCACTGGCCACCGGCACTCAGAGCAGCGTGGAGCGCCACCTCACCCTGCGCGCCACGCTGGACTGGAGCTTCAACCTGCTCACCGACTGTGAACAGACCTGCCTGCGTCGGCTCGGCGTGTTTCGCGGTGGTTTTACGCTGGAGTCTGCCGCCGCCGTGATCGTTGGTCAGCACATCAAGCCCGCAGAGGTGTTCGGCTCAATCACGCAACTGGTCGCCAAGTCGTTACTCAACGTCGAAGTCGGTGATGAAGAGGTGTTCTATCGGTTGCTCGACACCACCCGCCGCTACGCGCTGGAAAAACTCGACCAGTGCGGCGAACTCGCCGAAACCCGTGAACGCCACGCTGAACGCTGTCTGGCGCTGATGTATCAGGGGCAGACTGACTGGGAGAACACCTCAACCGCCCTATGGATCGAACGCTATGCGCGCGGTCTGGAAGACTTGCGTGCGGCGCTCGACTGGAGCCTGAACGGTGCCGGCCCCAACGATGTGGGTATTTATCTGGCCGCGACCTCGGCCCCGCTGTGGCAAGAGTTGTCGCTGCTCAAGGAGTACGGCGGTTACGTGCGTCAGGCACTGGCCGTGCTCGATAACGCTGCCGAACCCTGCCCGCGAGTGAAAATCGCTCTGAAGCTGGCGCTCGGCAGCGCCTGCTACCACACCTGGGGCGGTACCCCGGAAACCATCGCGGCGTTCGTCGACGCCCACACGCTGGCGCTAGAGCACGACGATGTGGCCGGGCAACTGCGTGCGGTGTCCGGGCATATGGCGGTCAACCTTAGCTGTGGCCACTATCGATTGGCGCTGGAACAGAGCGAGCAATTCGATCGACTCGGCCTGCACGGCGACCCGCAGTTGTCGCTGAGTACCCACCGCCTGCGCGTGTTGGCACTGCATTATGCCGGCGACCAGCAGCAGGCGCGGCTGCATGCCGAACAGGTGATTCAGCGCATGGCGCAAAGCGGCAATCCCAACCGCTTCACCCATGGCTTCGGCGTGCAGTACGACCAGAGCGTCGCCTCACTGACGGTGCTTGCCCGGGTGTTGTGGCTGCAAGGTTTTCCGGAACAAGCATGGCGCACGGCCCGGCAGGCGTTGGACATCGCCGTGCAAATCAACCATGGCACCTCGATCTGCTACACCCTGGCATTGGCCAGTTGCCTGATCGCTCATTACAACGGTGACCAACCGAACGCCCGTGCTTTGTTGCATCTGTTGCTGGAGCAGGCACAGAAGCATTCCGTATTGCTGTTCTATCAATGGGCACGGCACTACGCGCAGGTCATTGACGCCGATACCGCCGTGCCGATGCCGGCTGATGACAGCGGCCTGATCCGGGAAATCATGGTGACGCTGGACAGCGGTTTTGTTGATGACGCGTTGCTTGAACGCGCACATAGCGGTGCAGCAGGCTGGAGCACGGCAGAGATTCTGCGAGCTCGGGCTGAACGGTTGTTGATTGAAGAATCGGGTTGCCCACGCCGACGCCATCGCGAGCAGGCCCGCGAAGGCGTCAGCGCAGACACGTGCAATACCTGTCGGGCAGAGGAGGTGTTGCACCAGGCACTCGCAATCGCCCAAGCCCAAGGCGCCCTGGCCTGGGAACTGCGCAGCGCCACTTCACTGGCCCGGCTGTGGCAACGGCAAAATCGCCACCGCCAAGCGCTGGATCTGCTGAACCCGATCTATCAACGCTTCACCGAAGGCTACGCCACCCCGGACTTGCGCAAGGTGCGCGAGTTACTCGATGAGTTGGGCAGTCAATTGCGGACCTGAAACCCAACGAGTACGACTGACGTAGCGCGCATGCCGGCGCTCGTAATCGTTCGAGTCACCAGTGCGCTCCAGTTGTTCGCGGGCATACCCACGGGTGGTGTTGAGCATGCGATAGCGCAACCCTGCGCTACCCCGCTCCACCGCCAGCAAGGACTTCTGCGCCAATCGCTCGATGATCAGGGCCAGCGTCGAGGGAGGCAATTGCGCGCAACTGATCACGCCCATTGCGGCGTCCATGGCAAACGCCATTTTGAACACTGACAGCCGTTGCAGTACCTGCTGTTCCTGTTCACTCAAGTGCTGATAGCTCCAGTCCAGCGCGGCTTTCAAGGTCTGATGGCGGGGCACGGCCGTACGCCGGCCATGACTGAGCAACTGCAAACAGTTGTCGAGTTGGGACTGCAACCCGACCATCGCCAAAGCGTCGATTTGCGCCACCGCCAGTTCAATCGCCAGCGGCAATCCATCGAGCCGTCGACAGATGTCCCGCACCGCGTTGAGGTCTTGTTTGCGCAGGGTAAAACCTTGCTGGCGGGCGCGGGCGCGACTCACAAACAACTGCACTGCCGAATAGCCCATGGTTTCTTCGACACTGCTCAACGCTGAGGACTTGGGAATGGCCAGTGGCGGCAGTTGCTGTACGGTCTCCAGACTGGCTTGCAACGCTTCGCGACTGGTGGCCAGAATCGACAGCCTTGGCGCGCTCGCCAATAAACGCTCAGCCAAAGCCTTGCTGGCCTCACGCAGATGCTCGCAGTTATCCAGCACCAACAAAGTGTGGCGGGCAGACAGCGTGGCGAGATTGGTATCGAGGGTATGCAAGAGGTGATCGAGTAACGACGTGGAGTCGCTGACTATCGACAGATCCACTAACCACACGCCGTCACGAAAATGCTGTAACAGCAATTCTGCAACGCGCAACGCCACCGTGGTTTTGCCAACACCCGCAGGCCCCGTCACCGTCATCAATCGGCACAGCGGCAATTGCCGCACCATTGCGCCGACCACTGAATCGCGACCGGTGACCGGCGTCAGCCGCACCGGCAAGTTGTGTTGCGGCGCCTGCAGGTTTTCCAGGACTTCCTGCGCGGTGCTGTCGCCCTGCACGGGAGCAACGAAGCAGTAGCCGCATTGCGGCACATTGACGATGTAGCGCTGGCCGTTTTCACCATCGCCGAGTGCCCGTCGCAGGGCGGCGATGTGCACGCGCAGATTGATCTCCTCAACCACCGACGTCGGCCAGACCCGTGCAATCAAGTCCTCCTTTCTGACCACTCTGCCTGCGCGCTCGACCAGCACTTGCAGAATGTCCAGCGCACGCCCGCCCATGCGCAATGGTCGATCCCCTTCCAGGATCAACCGTTGGCGCAAATGAAAGGCATAGGGGCCGAAATACAGCACCGACGCCGCGTTCAAATCGTTGAGGCTGTTCATGCCAACTATCTTGGCAGCCTGCGATGACGGCACAACCGCCGTACAGGGCGCAGCACGGACATCCGGGTGCGCCAGACGGACAGAACCGCTCTAGCTGAACTGTTCGCGGTACTGCGCAGGGGTAAGACAGAGCTTTTCAGCGAACAACGAGCGCATGTGCCGCACGCTGCCGAAGCCGCTTTTATAAGCCACGGTTTTCATCGGCAGATCGCTGGTTTCGAGCAAGTTGCGCGCGCAATCGATACGCGCACTTTGCAGAAACTCCATAGGCGTCATGTTGACGTCACGGCTGAACAAGCGCGCGAAGTGCCGCGCACTCATGTTCGCGAGCCCCGCCATGCGCTCCACGGTGAACGCTTCGTCGAGGTGTTCCAGCACGTAATTCTGCACCCGGGTGATCGGAGTCTCCTGCGGCGCGACGGCGGCCATCAATGGGCTGAACTGGGCCTGCCCGCCCTGGCGCTTCATTACCACCAGCAACACTTTGGCCACATCCTGCGCGAGTTTTTTGCCATGGTCCCGTGCGACTACGGCCAGCGCCAGATCGATGCCCGCGGTAACCCCCCCGGAAGTGATCAAATTGCGATCTTCAACGTAGATCTGGTCGGTCGTGACCGTGGCTCTCGGGAAGCCCTTGATCAGGCGTTCGGTGTAATTCCAGTGGGTGGTCACGCGAAAGCCGTCGAGTAATCCGGCATGGCCCAGCACGAAGGCGCCGGTACAGATCGAGCCATAGCGTTCGGCGCGCTGCACGGCGTCCGGCAACCAGTCGAACAGCGCCGGGAATTTCTCGTTGTAAGCACCGGGGCCGCCGGGTACCAGCAGCAAGTCATAGTGCTCACGGTCGTCTTCGACAGGCCGATCGGCGTGCACCCATAAACCATTGGAGGCGCGCAACTTGCCGCGCTCAGTGCCGAGGGTGACCAATTGATAATGTGATTCTGCTTTCAGGAAACGATTGGCCACCGAAAACACTTCCATCGGCCCGGCCATGTCGAGCAGGAGAAAATCGGGGAACAACACCATTGCCACGGTTTTCATGGGGAGACATCACTGAGATCAAAGAAAGTAAACGCATGAGACAGGTTGGACATTATGGCCAAGCGTGCGATGAGTGTCGGAAAAAGTTGCGTGAACTGCCGCGCAAAACTGTCAACCTGATTGCGACAGTCTTTCAATTTCCACCTACTTATTGCATCGAAAGGTAACCAGTAAGCTTCTCCTCACTCGGACGAATCAACGTCCCCCAAGGAGATTTCATCATGCTGACTCTTCGCAAAGCCTCCGATCGTGGCCTCGCCAATCATGGCTGGTTGAAGTCGTTCCACACCTTTTCTTTCGCCAGCTATCGCGATCCGCGGGAGCAGGGGTTTTCCGACCTGCTGGTGATCAACGATGACCGCGTTGCCGCCGGCAAAGGTTTCGGCCAGCACCCGCATCGCGACATGGAGATCTTTTCCTACGTGCTGGAAGGTGCGCTGGAGCATAAGGACACCCTGGGCACCGGCTCGGTGATCCGCCCCGGCGATGTGCAACTGATGAGTGCCGGCAGCGGCGTGGCGCACAGCGAGTTCAACCATTCGGCGACCAAGCCTGTGCACTTTCTGCAAATCTGGATCGTGCCGGACGTTGGCGGCGCCAAACCACGCTATCAACAGGAGCATTTCAGCCCGCAGAAAAAACGCGGCCGGCTGCAATTGATCATCTCGCCGGACGGCAGCGACGGCTCGCTGACCGTGCGCCAGGATGCGCGGGTCTATGCCGGGCTGTTCGATGGCAAGGAAAGCGCCACGCTGAAACTGCCGGCCAATCGCTACGCTTATGTCCACGTGGCTCGCGGCAGTGTTGAACTGAACGGTCAGCGGTTGCAGGAAGGTGACGGCGTGCGGGTTCGCGAAGAACAGGCGCTGACCTTGAACAATGGCGTGGATGCCGAGGTACTGGTGTTTGACTTGCGGCCGCAGGAGTTGCCGCAGATGCCATGAGGCAGTGCTCCAACGCGCGTAAAAACGGCCTTCTTTTGAAGGCCGTTTTTTATTGTGGCGACTCGGACGATGGCAGCTCGGCAGGCTTTGGTACGCCGACATCCTTGCCCGCCTGAACCGCCGTCAGGGTTGTTTGTATCGCAACATACAGATTGGCCTGACTGGCGAAGTAGCCACCAATGACAATGCTGACCACGCCAAATAAATGCACAGCCGTTGCCATCCAGACATTCGCCTTCACGGTACTTGCTTGTCTGAGCGCTTCTTTCGACTCTACGGCAATTGAGTCGAGGCGTTTATCGCGCTCGATCCGAATGCGTTCATTCGCTTTGTCCCTGGCTGCCTGAGCTAAAAGAAACGCATCGATCCTCCCTGATACAGCCTCCATCCGAGCATCCATCCTTGTCTCAATGGCCTCGATTCTGGCGTTGAATTCTTCACGGCTGATAGTGTTCATGGCGGGAGTGCTCTGACCTTTGCTCGAAGCGTTCATGTTTTGGTATTGCTCAATTTCCCTGGCGTTCAATCCGATCCCCTTCCTTGGGTTACCGATACCTTCCCTGGTCGATCACCTGGGTGTAAGCGCTACGTCTCTCACCCAGCTGTAGAAACAATAGAGCCCTCCCCCAAAGCCCACAAGCCAGCGGATTCTGCTCGGGGTGTAGGCCTTTTCGTCAGGCAGCGTAGTTTTGCCAAAGCAGTCGTCGCACTCACTCATTCTCTGTCGCAAACACCTCGACAATTTGTTCGATTACCGCCCTCACGCGCGCGGTATGGCGCAAATCCGCGTGAGTCACCAGCCACACCTCATAGGGTTGCGGGCAACTGCGCTCCGGCCAGAGCCTGACCAAGCCATCGCGTTCGGCCATGTAAGCGGTCATTTCTCCTACACCGATTCCGGCCGCAATCGAGCGGCGCACCAAGAGGCTTGAACTGAGGCTGGCGACGATCCGCCCACGATGGATGGGTTCGCAGGCCAGTGTCAGCTCCTTCTGACGTTGCAAATACGGTTGATAAACCACCAGGTCATGGCCCTCGAACGCCGTGCCCTGCTGCGGAATCCCCTTGGCGTCGATGTAGGCCTGTGAGGCGAACAACCCTACCGGCCAGCGGGCAATCCGCCGGGCGATCAGGTCGGGGTTGTCCGGTCGGGTGTTGCGCACGGCGATGTCCGCTTCGCGTTTGGCCAGACTGAGAATTTGCGTGGACGCATCCAGTTCCACGCGCACGTCCGGGTGCTGCCGGTGCAGGCGCGCGATGGCCGGGATCAGGAAGTCGATGGCCAGCGAATCAGTGGTGCTGACCCGCACGGTGCCTGTCAGGCGATCATCCAGACCTTGGATCTGCCGCTCCAGCTCCAGCGCCGAATGCTCCATTTTTTCTACGTTTTTCAGCGCCGCTTCGCCAACCGCCGTCAGCGCGTAGCCATCGGACGTACGCAAGAACAATGTCGCGCTCAGGGACTTTTCCAACGCGGTTATACGCCGCCCGACGGTGGCCTGATCCACGCCTAGAACCCGCGCTGCCCCCCGTAGCGAAGACTCGCGGCAAACAGCGAGAAACACCCGTGCATCATCCCAATTCATACCGCCCCCTACCGATGCAAATATGCATCACTGCGCCGCCTAATCGCTGCGTTAAAGCAGCAACGATAGCCGATATGCTCAGCGCCATACACCTTCCCAAGGAACGCTCCCATGCGTACGTCATCTTCAGCACTAGCCATCTTCGCCGGACTTTGCGCCAGCCTGGTCAGTATTGGTCTGGCACGCTTTGCCTACACACCGCTGATTCCCGAACTGATTCAGGCGCAGTGGTTCTCCGCCAACGACGTGGTCTACCTCGGCGCGGCCAATCTGGTTGGCTATCTGATCGGCGCCCTGCTCGGTCGGCCGCTCGCACGCCAACTCGGCAACAAAAACGCCCTGCGCTTGATGATGTTGCTCGTCACCGCCGCTTTTTTTGCCTGTGCGTTTCCGTTGTCGGTGAGCTGGTTCTTCGGCTGGCGCTTGCTGTCGGGGATCACCGGTGGCGCGATCATGGTGCTGGTGGCCGCGACGGTGTTGCCCCACGTGCCAGCGTCCCGCAAAGGTTTGGCCAGCGGCGCGATCTTCCTGGGCATCGGGCTGGGCATCGCCGGCTCGGGGACCATCGTGCCACCGCTGTTGAGTCTGGGTCTGCAAGCCACCTGGTTGGGACTGGGCGCATTGTCCTTGCTGCTGACCGCGTTGAGCTGGTTTGGCTGGCCTTCTGACTTGCCGCACACGGTGGCCGCTCAATCGAACGCGGCGGTCCAGCCGACACCGCCCGGCGTGTATTTACTGTTCGCTCAATACGCTTTCATGGCCGCCGGACTGGTGCCAGCCATGGTGTTTCTGGTGGATTACGTGGCACGCGGGATCGGTGCCGGGGCACATATCGGCGCGCTGGTGTGGGTGATGTATGGCCTGGGGGCGATTGTCGGGCCGGTGAGTTATGGCTTTCTGGCGGACAAATTCGGCGCCCGGACGAGCATTCGTCTGGTCCTGGTGGTGCAGGCGATTGCGCTTGGACTGCTGGCGACGTCTCACTCATTCATCGCGCTGGCGGTGCTCGCAGTGGTGCTGGGCTCATTTCCGCCCGGCATCGTGCCATTGGCCTTGGCCCGTGTGCATGAGCTGGTGCCGGAGCATCATCGCCAGCAGATCGCCTGGAGCCGGGCCACCGTGTCGTTCGCTACGTTTCAGGCGCTGGCCGGGTTTGCCTATTCAGCCGTGTTCAATGCCACGGGCGGCCATCACGCGTTGCTGTTCGTGATCGCCGCTGGCGCGATCGTGGTGGCGTTGTTGCTGGAGCAGGCGATGAACCTCTGGTACCGCACAAATCAGGGTGGGCGTGGGCCTGCTCACGCAAGCGCCCTGCCTGACAACGCTGCGTTGGCTGTGCAGGCGCCTTCGCGGGCAAGCCCACTCCCACAGGGTTGCGCCGATTGACTGGAATTTTTGCACTGCACAGACCTCCCATCTACAGAACCTTCATCAGCAGGAATTGAAATGACCTTGCCCAACGAAATGACCCGCATCGAAATCACTGAACCCGGTGGCCCCGAAGTCCTGCAACCCAAACGCGTACCGCTGCCGGTGGCCGCTGAAGGTGAAGTGCTGATTCGCGTACACGCAGCCGGCATCAACCGGCCGGACGCCTTGCAGCGCGCCGGAAAATACCCGATGAAGCCCGGCATGAACCCGATTCCCGGTCTCGAAGTGGCCGGCGAAGTGGTGGCCCTCGGCGCCGGGGTCAGCCAGTTTGCTGTGGGTGATCGAGTCTGCGCGCTGACCAATGGCGGCGGCTACGCTGAATACTGCACCGTTCCGGCGGGCCAGACGCTACCGATTCCCGACGGACTCGACTGGGTGCACGCCGCCGCGATCCCGGAAACCTTCTTTACCGTGTGGGCCAACCTGTTTGGCCTCGGCGGTGCCAGCCGTGGGCAACGTGTACTCATTCATGGCGGCACCAGCGGCATCGGCACTACGGCGCTGATGCTCTGCCGCGAATTTGGCATCGAAGCCTTCGCCACCGCCGGCAGCCCTGAAAAATGCGCAGCAATCAGTGAACTGGGCGGCCAGCCGATCAACTATCGCGAGCAGAATTTTGCTGAAGTGATCGCCGAGAAAACCGCTGGCCAGGGTGTCAATGTGGTTCTCGACATCATGGGTAGCTCGTACCTCAACGGCAATGTCAGCGCCTTGGCGATGGACGGGCGCGTGGTCATGCTCGGTTTCCTCGGCGGCGCCCGGGCCAACGATGTCGATCTACTGGCGATCCTCGGCAAACGCGCGGTGGTGACCGGATCGCTATTGCGTGCACGCACCACGGCGGAGAAATCCGCCATCGCCGATCAGCTGCGCGAACACGTCTGGCCGGCGCTGAACGCTGGGCGCTGCCTGCCGATGATCGACAAAGTCTACGCACTCACCGACGCAGCTCAGGGGCATGCGCACATGGAAGCCGGTGACCATATCGGCAAGATCGTCCTACAGGTGAACTGAACCGGCGCAGCATTTTGTAATTGTTGACCTCGCACGGTGGTCGAAAATATCGCGCGCAGACCGAGTCATCTGGTAAAAAGCCTTCTTTGTCTGCGCTGCGGTGAAACGTTTAATGTTCCTTTCCTTTATGACTCGACTGCGCCGTCGCCGCCTGGCGTTCGCCTGCATGGCCGCATTGATTATCGGTGTGCCGACGAGCTGTGCCGTGCTGGAACATGCCGAGCGCAAATTGCTGTTTCGCATCGAGCCCGGTACGGCAGGTTGGTACCACGGTTTGCCGGGCAGCGTGCAGGAACTCGATCTGCAACCGAAGAGTTTCAAAGCCGGGCAGAACATCCACGCTTGGTGGTGGCCTGCGGAAAAAGCCAATGCCCCGGCGATTCTTTATCTGCACGGTGTGCGCTGGAACCTCACCGGGCAATTGTTCCGTATCGAGCAATTGCGCGCGGCGGGTTATTCGGTGCTGGCCATCGATTACCGTGGGTTCGGCAAGAGCAAGGGTGATCTGCCCTCGGAAAGCAGCGTTTACGAAGATGCGCGAGTCGCCTGGGAGCGTTTCAAACTGTTGCAGCCGGACCCGAACAAGCGCCTGATCTACGGCCACTCTCTGGGCGGTGCCGTGGCAATCGATCTGGCCGCCGAACTCGGCAAGGATGCTGCCCGTGATCACGCCGCACTCCCTGTGCGCGGGCTGGTGATCGAATCCACATTCACTTCACTGGCAGATGTGACTGCGGCCGTCGCCAATACCTCGCTGCCGGTGCGCTGGCTGCTGTCGCAGAAATTCGATTCCATCGACAAAATCGCCGACATTCATATGCCATTGCTGGTGGTGCACGGTCTGGCCGATGCGTTCGTGCCGTCGCGCTTCAGTGAGCAGTTGTTCAACGCCGCGCAACAACCCAAGCGACTGTTGCTGGTACCGGGTGCCACGCACAACAACAGCATGGCACTGGGTGGGCAGAATTATCGCAAGGCGATCGATGCATTGATGCAGAGTAAACCGGCGCCGCGTGTAGCCGGGCCGGCCATGCTGCGCAGTGCGCAGGACTCCTAACGGTAGCCGCGAGCCTGCAAATCGAACAGTTGCGCGTAATGCCCGGCACAGGCGATCAGCTCGTCATGATCGCCCTGCTCCAGAATCCGCCCCTGTTCCAGCACGATGATGTGGTCGGCATTGCGCACGCTGGAAAACCGGTGAGAGATCAGCAAGGTCATGCGCCCTTCGGTGTGTTGACTGAAATGCTCGAACACCGCCGCCTCTGCCGCCGGATCGAGGGCTGAGGTCGGTTCATCAAGAATCAGGATGTCGGCATCACGACGCATGTAGGCCCGGGACAAGGCAATCTTCTGCCATTGGCCGCCAGACAGCTCCTGACCACCGGCAAACCAGCGCCCCAATTGCGTTGCGTAACCCTGATCGAGGCCTTCGATAAAGGGCGCGGCCATGCCTTCGGCAGCGGCGTCCTTCCAGCGTTGCTGATCGTTGAACGCCAGCGTATCGCCGACGCCGATGTTTTCCCCGACGCTGAATTGATAGCGGATGTAATCCTGGAAAATCACCCCGATGCGCTGACGCAACGTGGTTTCCTCCCAATCCTGCAAGTCACTGCCATCGAGCAGAATCCGCCCTTGATCCGGACGGTAGAGCCGGGTCAGCAACTTGATCAGCGTGGTCTTGCCGGAGCCGTTCTCCCCCACCAGCGCCATGCTTTTCCCCGGCACCAGATGCAGGTCGATGCCTTGCAGTGCCGCGCGACTCGCACCGGGGTAACGGAAACCGACGTTCTCGAAGCGCAAACCATCGCCCGGTTGCGCGCCGACGGTCAGATGACCGGTGTCGGCGAGTACCGGTTCGGCCAGGTATTCGTAAAGACTCGTCAGGTACAGGCCATCTTCGTACAACCCACTGATCGCGCTCAGACTGCTACTGACTGCGCCCTGCCCTTGCTTGAACAGCACCAGGTACATGGTCATCTGGCCCAGGCTGATATTGCCATGCACAGCATCGATCACCACCCAGGCATAGGCCAGGTAAAACGCCGCTGTACCCAGCAATCCGAGGCCGAAGCCCCAGCCATCGCGGCGCAAGGTCAATCGGCGGTCTTCGGCATAGAGCCTGGCGAACGTGTCGCGATAGCGTTGCAACAACAGCGGCGCGAAACCGAACAGCTTGACCTCTTTGATGTAGGCCTCGTGGGACAGCAGGGTTTCGATGTAATTCTGCTGGCGACTTTCCGGCGCACGCCGGGTGAACAGACGAAAAGCGTCACCGGAAAAATGCGCCTCGGCGAAGAACACCGGCAACGCGCCGACCACCAGCAACACCAGCGCCCACGGCGAAAAGTGCACCAGCAGCACGCCGAAACTGATCAGCATGATCAGGTTCTGGATCAGCCCCAGCGATTTCATGACCAACGCCAGCGGCCGGGTCGAGGCTTCGCGACGCACACGCACCAGTTTGTCGTAGAACTCGGAGTTCTCGAATTGCACCAGCGACAGGGTCTGTGCTTTCTCCAGAATCAGCGTGTTGACCTTCTGCCCCAGTTGCACCCGCAAGAGCGACTGCTGCACGGACAGCGCCCGTTGTGTTCCGGACAGCAACGCCAACACCCCGGCCTCCAGCAACACATAACGCAACACCGGCCACAATGGCGCCGTACCGTGCTGCGCGTGCAGCTGCATCGCCGCGACCACCGCATCGACAATCCGTTGCCCCAGCCATGCCGCC